>NZ_NRSJ01000011.1 GCF_016584085.1 Halochromatium glycolicum
TGCTGGGGGGCGGCTGCTGGGGGCGGCTGCTGGGAACGGTTGGAGACGGCCCGGCAAGCCCCGGCACATGGCCGGGGCGTCCTGATCGCTCGGGTCTAATCGGCCCGAGGCGGGGCCTTCTGCCAAGGCGACACGACACCGAGTAGATGCGCCATGTCTTTGAAGAAGATACGCAGGTGCGCGGCCGGCTTGGCCTTGACCAAGCGCTTGTGCATGTAGGCCTCCCAGGTCAGATGCTGAATGTCCGGGTCATCGCAGAGGCTGACGAAGCGCTCGCGGCGTTTGTCGCTCTTGTACCAGAATCGCTGCATGATCCCGAGTATCCAGAACACGCGGCCATGGGCCTTCATGAAACGCTTACGCGCGTTGGCGAGGGCCTTGGTGTCCCCGGTGACCAGGAGCTCTTCGACTGCGTCGCCAGCGAGGCGGCCGCCGACCAGTGCGTAGTAGATGCCTTCGCCCGAGGCCGGCGCGACCACGCCAGCGGCGTCACCGGCCAGCACGACATCGCGCCCGTTGTCCCATTGCTTCAGCGGATGGAGAGGGATCGGGGCGCCCTCGCGGCGCAGGGTCTCGCATTGGTCGAGCCCGGTCTCCTTGCGCAGCTGATCGACCGCATCGTGGAGTGAAATGCCCTTCAGCTCTGTGCCGACGCCGATGCTGGTGGTCTCGCCATGCGGGAAGATCCAGGCGTAAAAGTCCGGCGAGAGCTTGCCCTGGTAGTAGACGTCGCAGCGCGCTGGGTCGAAGTCGTGCAGACCTTTTCCGGAGGTCGGGGCCGGCGAGCGGACGATCTCATGATAGGCGGCGACATGCGGCAGTTCCTTGGCACCGGGCACGCATTGTTTGGCGACCGACGACATCGCACCGTCGGCGCCGATCACTGCGCGTGCACGGACCGTCTCGGTCGCATTCCGATCAGCGGCCTCGGCCGGACGGAACTCGACCAGGGCGGTCCCATCGCTGTCGCGGAGCACGCGCGTGAAGGTCCCATTGCAGCGCTCGGCGCCAGCGGCGGCCGCGCGCTCGCGCAGCCATTCATCGAATGGCTCGCGGTCGACCATGCCGACGTAGCCGCCGTTGATCGGCATGTCGACGTGGCGATCGCTCGGGGCGACCATCCGCGCCGAGCTGATCTTTGCGACCAGCTGCTCGTCCGGGATCTCGAACTCTTCGATCGCCTTAGGCGGGATCGCCCCGCCACAGGGCTTGATGCGGCCCGGGCGGTCCAGTAGCAGGACCTTGCGGTTGCGCTTGGCCAGATCGGTCGCGGCGGTGGCGCCAGCAGGGCCGCCGCCGACGACCACTGTGTCATAGGTCTCCGAGATCGCCATCTGTCTCACCTTTGGGGGCTAGCTGTTGTAGGGCACGACGAAGCGGGTCTATCCACCGCGCAGGCTCATGTCTTGCCGCCGTGCTCGGGCTGGGATTGAGGCACGGTCAGCCGGCGGCCGCAATCGCCGCGCGGGCCGCGAACGCGCTGACCATCATTCCGCTGACATAGACGGTGACGCCGAGCGCGCTCAACCAGGTTGCGCGGGCCACCGGGTCCTCGAGGAAGCGGACCATCAATGTGACCTGGACCATCGCCAGCGCAGCGACGGCCGAGGCGTGCACGGGCTGCACCCAGGCGAACAACAGGCCGGAGACGATCAGCTGCGGCACGATCATGACGATGCAGGCGACCCAGGCCGCGCCGCGCACGCCAAGCTGCACCGGCAATGAGCGCACGCCCATCTGCTTATCGCCCTCGATCGCCTTGAAGTCGTTCAGGGTCATGATGCCATGGGCGCCGAGTCCATAGAGGAAGGCGAGCAGCAGGATGCGCCCGTCGGGCAGGGCGCCGCCGAGCATCACGGCGGCGCCGGTGATCCAGGCCAGGCTCTCATACGAGAAGCCGACAGCGGCGTTGCCGAGCCAGCCGTTCTGCTTGAACCGCAGCGGCGGCGCGCTGTAGGCCCAGGCGAGGGCGAGCCCGAGGACTGTGGCGACGAACACCCAAGGCCCGAGGAACAAGGCCAGCACCAGCGACATCAGGGTCCAGATGATCGACAGCCGGAACCCCCAGAGGCCGGGGATGCGTCCGGACGGGATTGGCCGGTGCGGCTCGTTGATCGCGTCCACATCACGGTCGTACCAATCATTGACCACCTGGCTGGTCGCGCAGAGCAGGGGACCTGCGAGGATCACCCCGGCCACGAGGAGCAGCCAATTCTCGACGATCGCTGCGCCCGATGAGACGACACCGCAGGCGAACGCCCACATTGGCGGGAACCAGGTGATCGGATGCAAGACCTCGAGAATGGCCGAGGGTTCTGGGCGGTTCGTCGTCGCGGCGGTAGGGGAGGCCGTGTCTGTCATGGATCGTAGGGGTGTCTCGGTCGGTTAGGGCGGCCTGGCTCGATGAGTGGTGGCCGAGCCTGCGCGGAGCCGCTGGGGCCGTTGGGGCCGCCGCGCGGCGCCATGGTCACAGGCGAGCCGATGGTGCGAGCGGGCGCGGGCTCTGGAAACCCGGGAAGTTTAGCCTGAAGCGCTGCGTACCGGCGTTGCTGTGGACGCGAACCCTGATCCGGGTCAAACCGACCAGTCCCCCCGTCTCGTGGGTATCAGCCGCTGCGCGTCGGGCCGGGGTTGCCGCCCTCGCCGCCGCCCTCGCTGCCGGCATCACTGAGGCCGTAGCGCCGCAGCTTCACATAGAGGCTCTGCCGGCTCAGTCCGAGGAGCTCCGCTGCCGAGGCGCGGTTGTCGCCGGTCAGCTCGAGCGCTGCCTCGATGCAGAGGCGCTCGATCATATCCGATGATTCACGGACCACCTCTTTGAGTGGCACGCGGCCGACGAGCTCGGTGAGGTGCTCGACCGAGCGCGGCAGTGCCTGGGCGCTGCCACCCTCGGCCGAGACACGGCGGTCGACATTGCGGATGATGAAGCCGAAGCTCGGTTTCTCGCCATTCTGGATCGCGACCGCCGATATCTCGACCTCGCTGCTGGCGCCGTAATCGCTGCGGATCGTGGTCGCGAAGAGCCGCACGGCGCTGTGCTGGCGCAGGTTGGCGAGCAGCACATTGAGGTCGACGCCGGGGCGCCCGAGCCAACGATCGAGGGATTCCCCTCGGACCTGGTCCTCGCTGGTGATCTGGATGAGATCGAGGAAGGCGGCGTTCGCGCTCTGGATACGGCCGTCCTGGCTGGTCACGACGATCCCGTCCGGAGCGCGCTCCATGATCTTCGCGAGGCCCGAGCGCTGCTCGATCCGCTCAGGCGATGTCTCGGTCGTCTGCGCGACGCGCGCGAGCCTCAGCAACACCAGCGAGGTGTTTTCTTGACGGATCAGGGCCGCCGAGACCGAGAGCTCGACGCCGCTGCGTAGACGCGCCCGGACCTCGTTGGCGCGACCAGCCGCACGCACGCCGGCGATGAGCGATTCGATGGCGCGGGTCCCGGCCTCATCGAAGCCCTCCGGGAAATGACGGCCGACGAGCCGGCGGGGATCGGCGGATAACAGCTCGGTCGCAGCCGGGTTGGCCTCGACGACCTTGCCGGTCGCCGGGTCCATCACCAGCACCGCGTCCGAGGACGAGCGGAACAGGAGCCGATAACGCGTTTCGAGCTGGCGCAGCCGCCAGTAGTCGCGCTCGAGCGACTGTTGCGCATCGACCAGGCGTTGTTGGAGCGCTGCGAAGCCTTGCAGGTCGCGGCCGACGGCGATCAGGTGGTCACGGTTACCGAGACGAGCGGCGCAATAGCGCACTGGTACTTCGGTGCCGTTCGCCGAGACATGGGCCAGCTGTTGCCAGATCGGGAGGCCGGAATCGTTGAGCGCATCGGCGAGCAGGGCTTCGACCCTGCTGCGGCTCTCGGCGGTGACGGTGTCGCTCCAGGCGCGGCCGATCCAATCCTCCGAGACATGGGCGCCGAGCTCATCGTTGCCGAGGGCGAGATCCCGTATCGTCCCATGCTGATCGAGGATCAAGGCGATATCGGATGCTGCGGCGATCAGCGTCGCGACACGATCCGTCTCGACGTTTCCGAGCGCGGCTTGCGGTGCGTCAAAGGGCTTCACGATTGATTGCCCCCATCCGTCTTGGTCGTTCGGTCCACATGGCATACCCCGCAGACCGAGCTCACTTGGGTCCTTGCAACGGATGCTGTCGTCGCGTCCGCACCGGCTCGCTTCACGTCATCACCTCGGCTCCCCCTTACCGCGGCGGGGTGGATGCTCCCGCCGAGCCCGAAGAGCAACGACCAAAACCCATTGAATTTTCATGGGAAAAGGTCCACGACTGGCGTGGCGCTGCGGGCAACGTTCGACGCTTCGCGCCTTGCGGTCTGTGGTCTGCCTCGCGTCTCGGCCGGGGCGGGGTCAACCGAACACACGGACAGCGCGGCGCATACGCCGGTGACCCCTTATTAGGTAGTCGCGGCGGGCCGATCTGTCAAGTATTCTTTACGTTAAGCTGAGTTGACATGTTTGGGGATGCGGACTAGATTCCTTATACGGCGCCCATTCCCAAACACTGTGCGAGGAGGCTAATGCGTCAGCCCGTGAAAAGGCATGACTCGCATCAACCGCTTTATACGCCGGAAGAGCGTGCTCGGCGTGATCAGACCCCTTGGACCCTGGTTCAAGGCGTGCTGGCACCGCTGCAGTTTCTGGTGTTCCTGGTCAGCCTGGTGCTTGTTGTCCGCTATCTGGCGACCGACGTAGGCGAGGCCGCCGCGACGGTGTCGATCGTGATCAAGACCTTGATACTCTATTTGATCATGATCACAGGATCGATCTGGGAGAAGGTCGTCTTCGGTAAGTACCTCTTCGCCAGGCCGTTCTTCTGGGAAGACGTGTTCAGCATGCTGGTGCTGGCGCTGCACACCGCCTATCTGATCGTGCTGTTCGGCGGTTTCATGGATGTGCGCGGGCAGATGCTGCTGGCGCTGGCCGCCTATGCCGCCTATGTCATCAATGCCACGCAGTTTCTTCTCAAGCTGCGCGCTGCACGGCTGTCGGCGGAGCGTGCCGCGGCCGCTGAGACGGCCTCGGTGGGTGTCTCGAAATGACTGACGTCAGCGCAGCGGTGCGCACCAGCGAGTCCGCAGCCCTGGATGGCCAAGGCTGTGCCGCGTCCATCGAGGTGCACCGCGAGCAAGGGCAGCGCCAGGCCTTCTGCGGGCTCGCCGGCATCGTCTGGCTGCATCGGAAGATCCAGGATGCCTTCTTCTTGGTCATCGGCTCACGCACCTGCGCCCATCTGCTGCAGTCGGCCGCCGGTGTGATGATCTTCGCCGAGCCACGTTTCGCGACCGCGATCCTGGGCGACCGTGACCTGGCCGGCCTGGCCGATTGCAACGAGGAGCTCGACCGGGTCGTCACCGAGCTGCTGGCGCGCCGTCCGGATATCGGCACCCTATTCCTGGTCGGCTCCTGCCCGTCCGAGGTGATCAAGCTCGATCTCGAGAACGCCGCGCAGCGTCTTGCGCGTGCCCAGCAAGGGCGGGTGCGCGTGCTCGCCTATAGCGGCAGCGGGCTCGACACCACCTTTACCCAGGGCGAGGACACCTGCCTCAGTGCACTGGTGCCCGAGATGCCGGGGCGTCACGATGGCGCCCACGCGCTGCTCGTGCTCGGCACCCTGCCGGACGTGGTCGAGGATCAGTTCCGCCGTCTGTTCGATGCAATGGGTATCCCGTCGCTCGCGTTCCTGCCGCCCCGGCGCGCCAGCGAGCTGCCAGCGGTGGGGCCCGGAACCCGGCTGCTCGCCGCGCAGCCGTTCGTCGGCGAGACCGCGGCGGCGTTGGTCGACCGTGGCGCGTCCCTGATCGAGGCCCCTTATCCGTTCGGGGTCGAGGGCACCCGCGCCTGGTTCCATGCCGCCGGAGCGGCATTCGATATCCCGGCGGACCGTATCGAGGAAGCCATTGCCCCCGCGGCTGCCCGCGCCGAGCGCGGTCTCGCGCGCTATCGCGACGAATTGGCCGGCAAACGTATCAGCTTCCTGCCCGACTCCCAGCTCGAGATCCCGCTCGGCCGCTTCCTGCAGCGCGAATGTGGGATGGAGTTGACCGAGATCGGGGTGCCGTATCTCGATCGGCGTATGCTCGCCCCCGAACTCGAGCTGCTGCCCGCGGACGTCCGATTGACCGAGGGCCAGGACCTCGAGCGGCAGCTCGATCGGCTGCGCGCGGACCGGCCCGATCTCACGGTCTGTGGTCTGGGGCTGGCCAATCCGCTCGAGGCCGAAGGGCTGACGACCAAATGGTCGATCGAGCTGGTCTTCTCCCCGGTGCACGGCTTCGACCAGGCGGCCGACCTGGCCGAGCTGTTCGTCCGACCGCTCAACCGCCGTCAGCGCCTTGCGCTCTAACCGTCTGCCCTTGCTGAGCGTATGCAACTGACCGTCTGGACATACGAAGGCCCGCCGCACATGGGCGCCATCCGCATCGCCGCCTCGATGCAGGACGTCCATTGCGTGCTGCATGCGCCCCAGGGCGACAGCTACGCCGATCTGCTGTTCACAATGATCGCGCGCAGCGCCAAGCGGCCGCCGGTGACCTACACCAGCTTCCAGGCGCGCGACCTGGGCGCCGACACGGCCGAGCTGGTGCGCAAGACCCTGCGCGAGACCGTCGATCGGTTCCAGCCTCGGGCCCTGCTGGTCGGCGAGGCCTGTACCGGCGAGCTGTTGCAGGATCAGCCGGCCGCGCTCGCCGAGGGCATGGGCCTCGACTGCCCGGTGGTGCCACTCGAACTGCCGGCCTTCACCCGCAAGGAGAGCTGGGGCGCGAGCGAGACCTTCCATCAGCTGGTTCGCAGTCTGCTGCGCGGGAGCGCGCCGCGCGCGCGCAATCCGGCCGCCGAAGGACGCCGGCCGCGCGCCAACCTGCTCGGCGCGACCGCGCTCGGCTTCCGCTGCCGCGACGATATCGCCGAGGTGACCCGGCTGCTCGACAGTGCCGGGGTCGATGTCAACCTCAGTGCGCCGGCCGGTGCCACCCCGGATGATCTGCGCCGCATCCCGGACGCCGACTTCAACGTCTGTCTCTACCCCGAGATCGCCCATAGCACCTGCGTTTGGCTCGAGCGGATGTTCAAGCAGCCCTGGGTCAAGACGGTGCCGATCGGTGTCGGCGCAACCCGTGATTTCCTGACCGAGGTCGGGCAGGTCGCCGGGATCGATACCGCTCCGGCGATCGCCGCCGCGCGCACCCGGCTGCCCTGGTTCTCGCGCTCGGTCGATTCGACCTACCTGACCGGCAAGCGGGTGTTCATCTTCGGGGATGCCACCCATGCGATCGCGGCGGCCCGGATCGCCAGCGAGGAGCTCGGCTTCGAGGTCGTCGGGCTCGGCAGCTACAGCCGTGAATTCGCGCGCGAGCTGCGCGCCGCGGCCGAGCGCTACGGCATCGAGGCGCTGATCACCGACGATTATCTGGAGGTTGAGGCGCGGGTGCTCGAGCTGGCGCCGGAGCTGGTGCTCGGCACCCAGATGGAGCGCCACATCGCCAAGCGCGCCGGTATCCCCTGCGCGGTGATCTCGGCGCCGGTCCATGTCCAGGATTTTCCCGCCCGCTATGCCCCGCAGATGGGCTTCGAGGGCGCCAACGTGATCTTCGACACCTGGGTTCATCCGTTGATGATGGGCCTCGAGGAGCATCTGATCACGATGTTTCGCGAAGACGAGGAGTTTCATGACGAGGCGGTCGCCTCCCACCTCGGTTCCGGTAATCGATCCGCGGCGCAGACGGACGCGCCAGCGGCGGCGTCCGCGACAGCGGATACCGCGCCTGCGACGACTGACGACAGCATAGGGGCTGATGACGTATTCGTCTGGGAGCCGGAGGCCGAGCAAGAGCTGAAGAAGATCCCGTTCTTCGTTCGTGGGAAGGCCCGTCGCAACACAGAACGCTTCGCCGCCGAGCGCGGCGTCGCCAGAATAACGGTCGAGACACTCTACGATGCCAAAGCCCACTTCGGTCGTTGACCCGACCCCGATCAATGTCGTCATTGTCACCCTCGACAGCCACCTGGCTGGCGCTGTCGAACGCGCCCGCCCGGCGTTGAGACAGCAGTTGCCGGGTCTCAACCTGTCCCTGCACGCGGCAGCGGAATGGGATGACAACAAGGACGGCCTCGAGCGCTGCGGCGGCGTCGCGCGCGAGGCCGATCTCTGTGGACGCTGTGAGGCCAACGGCGAGTGCAAGCTTCAGCGCTGCCGCGCCGACATCGCCAAGGCCGACATCGTGGTGACCACGATGCTGTTCATGGACGATCACATCAAGGCCGTGCTGCCCGCGTTGCAGGCGCGCCGTGACCACTGCGACGCGATGGTCGGCTGCATGTCCGCCGGTGAGATCATGCGCCTGACCCGGCTCGGCAAGTTTACGATGGACGGCTCGCAGAGCGGGCCGATGGCGATCCTGAAGAAGTTGCGCGGCAATCGCGACCGCGAGACGCAGAGCAAGGACGCCAGCGACGGCGCCCGGCAGATGGCGATGCTGCGGCGCATCCCGAAGATCCTGCGCTTCATACCCGGCACCGCGCAGGACGTGCGCGCCTACTTCCTGCTGCTGCAGTACTGGCTGGCGGGCTCGGACGAGAACGTCGCCAACATGGTGCGGCTGCTGATCGACCGCTACGCGGCCGGTCCGCGCGAGGGGCTGCGCGGCAAGCTCAAGGCTGCGGCGCCGGTCGAGTATCCCGAGGTCGGCGTCTTCCATCCGCGCATGAAGGGCCGCATCACCGATCAGCCGAGCAAGCTGCCGGCGAAGAAGGGTGCGACCGCAACGGTCGGGCTGTTGGTGATGCGTTCCTATGTGCTGGCCGGTAACACCGGTCATTACGACGGCGTGATCAAGGCGCTCGAGGCGCGCGGGCTGCGCGTGATCCCGGCCTTCGCCAGCGGCCTCGACGCCCGCCCGGCGGTCGATAAGTTCTTCTTCAAGAACGACCAGTGCCTCGTCGACGCCGTGGTCTCGCTGACCGGATTCTCGCTGGTCGGCGGCCCGGCCTACAACGATGCCGCCGCCGCCCAGGACGTGCTGGCGCGGCTCGATGTGCCCTACCTGGCCGCGCACCCGGTCGAGTTCCAGACCCTGGAGCAATGGCAGGCCTCCGAGCGCGGGCTGATGCCGGTCGAGGCGACGATGATGGTCGCGATCCCCGAGCTCGACGGCTCGACCGGGCCGATCGTGTTCGGCGGCCGCTCGGCCGCGGCCGGCGACGATCGCACCCGCGACATGCAGCCGCACCCGGAACGCGCGAGCACGCTCGCCGCGCGCGTCGAGCGTCTGATCCGGCTGCGCCAGACCTCGAAGGACGAGCGCAAGATCGGCGTCGTGCTGTTCAACTTCCCGCCCAATGCCGGCAACACCGGCACCGCGGCCTATCTGTCGGTGTTCGAGTCGCTGTACCGGACCCTGCAAGGGCTGAAAAAGGAGGGCTATCAGGTCGAGGTCCCGGCCAGCGTCGATGAGCTGCGCGAGCGCATCATCAACGGCAATGCCGCCCAATACGGCGCCCATGCCAATGTCTTCACCCGCATCCCGAGCGACGACCATGTCCGCCGCGAGCCCTATCTGACCGAGATCGAGGGCCAGTGGGGGCCGGCGCCGGGCAAGCAGCAGAGCGACGGCGCCTCGCTGTTCGTGCTCGGCGAGCAGTTCGGCAACGTCTTCGTCGGCGTTCAGCCCAGCTTCGGCTATGAAGGCGACCCGATGCGGCTGCTGTTCGACAAGGGCTTCACCCCGACCCACGCCTTCAGCGCCTTCTACCGCTTCCTGCGCGAGGACTTCGGCGCCAACGCGGTGCTGCACTTCGGCACCCATGGTGCGCTCGAGTTCATGCCCGGCAAGCAGGCCGGGATGTCCGGCGCCTGCTGGCCCGACCGGCTGATCGGTGATCTGCCAAACCTCTACCTCTATGCGTCGAACAACCCATCCGAGGGCACCATCGCCAAGCGCCGCGCGGCCGCGACCCTGGTCAGCTACCTGACGCCGCCGATCGCCAACGCCGGGCTCTATCGCGGCCTGGTCGATCTGAAGGGCTCGATCGAGCGCTGGCGCACGATGGCCCCGGATGCCCCCGAAGACGAGCGCAACGAGCTGGCGTCATTGATCCAGGCGCAGGCCGCTGAGCTCGATCTGGCGCCGCTCGCCTCTGAGGAGGAGCCGGAATGGGACGGCAGCTACCGCGAGCGCATCCAGCAGCTCGGCGAAGAGCTGCTCGAGCTCGAGTACACCCTGATCCCGCACGGCCTGCACGTCGTCGGCGAGCCGCCGAACCCGACCGAGCGGGTCGATATGCTGATGGCGGTCGCCGAGGCGCGCATCGACCCGGAGAATCCGGTCGACCTCAAGCGCGAGGCGATCGAGGCCCTGGTCGAGGGCGGGGCACCGGCGCTAGCGTTGCAGAAGGCCGGCATGGAGGTCGATGACGCCAGCCTGAAACTGATGGAGGATCTGGCCAGCTACGACAAGCTGCTGACCGAGGATCACGAGATCCCGGCGATCCTGCGGGCGCTCGAGGGCCGCTTCGTGCGCCCGGCGCCGGGCGGCGATCTCTTGCGCACCCCCGAGATCCTGCCGACCGGGCGCAACCTGCACGGCTTTGATCCGTTCCGCATCCCGAGCCCGTTCGCAGTGCATGAGGGCGTGCGCCATGCGCAGCAGCTGCTCGACCGCTATGTCGCGGACGGGAATGGGCTCCCGGAGACGGTTGCGCTGGTGCTCTGGGGCACCGACAACCTCAAGACCGAGGGCGGCCCGATCGCCCAGGCGCTGTGGCTGATCGGCGCCAAGCCGCGCCTCGACAGCTATGGCCGTGTCTGCGGCGCGCAGCTAATCCCGCTCGAGACCCTGGGCCGGCCGCGTGTCGATGTCGTGATGACACTGTCCGGGATCTTCCGTGACCTTTTGCCGATCCAGACTAAACTCTTGGCTGAGGCGTCCTATCTGGCCGCGGCGGCCGACGAGCCGCTGGAGCAGAACTTCGTGCGCAAGCATGCGCTGGCCTATCAGCAGACGCATGAGTGCGACCTCGAGACCGCGGCATTGCGCGTGTTCAGCAACGCCGACGGCGCCTACGGTTCCAACGTCAACCATCTGATCGACAACAGCGGCTGGGACGAGGAGGACGAGCTGGCTGAGACCTACACCCGCCGCAAGTGCTTCGCCTACGGCCGCGCCGGTGCGCCGGTGCGCCAGGCGGAGCTGTTAAAGAGCGTGCTCAGCGATGTGCAGCTCGCCTACCAGAACCTGGACTCGGTCGAGCTCGGGGTGACCACGGTCGATCATTACTTCGACACCCTCGGCGGTATCAGCCGCGCGGTCAGCCGCTCCAAGGGCGGCGACGTGCCGGTCTATATCGGCGACCAGACCCGCGGCGACGGCAAGGTCCGCACCCTCGCCGAGCAGGTCGCGCTCGAGACCCGCACCCGGATGCTCAATCCGAAGTGGTACGAGGGCATGCTCGAGCACGGCTACGAGGGCGTGCGCCAGATCGAGGTCCATGTGACCAACACCATGGGCTGGTCGGCGACCACCGGCCAGGTCGCGCCCTGGGTCTATCAGCGCATGACCGAGACCTTCGTGCTCGATGAGGAGATGCGCGAGCGCCTCGCGGCGCTGAATCCGACCGCGTCGGCGAAGGTCGCGCAGCGGCTGATCGAGGCCCATGAGCGCAACTATTGGGAGCCGGACGCCGAGACCCTCGAGGCCCTGCGGCAGGCCGGCGAAGAGCTCGAGGACCGACTCGAGGGCATCACTGAAGGGGTGGCGGCGTGACCCTCGACGATCTCCCGACCACCATCTTCGGCGGCGGCAAGCCCGAGAGGCCGACGGCCGTGCCTGGGTCGAAGCCGGCCGCGGGTTCTGCCTCAGAGCAGTGCGATGCCCCCGATTGCGGTGATCCGCAGCGCGGCGCGCCGCGGTCTGCCGATCCACGCCTCGACGGCGAGGGCAGTGTCCAGGTGCAGCTGGACCCGAGCGAGCGCATCGGCAAGGCGCAGGTGTTCGCGATCTACGGCAAGGGCGGTATCGGCAAGAGCACGACCAGCTCGAACCTGTCGGTCGCGTTCTCGAAGCTCGGCAAGCGGGTCGTGCAGATCGGCTGCGATCCGAAGCACGACAGCACCTTCACCCTGACCAAGTGCCTGGTGCCGACCGTGATCGACGTGCTCGAGTCGGTCAACTTCCACCCGGAAGAGCTGCGCCTCGACGACTTCGTCTACGAGGGCTATAACGGCGTGATGTGCGTCGAGGCCGGTGGTCCGCCGGCGGGCACCGGCTGTGGCGGCTACGTCGTCGGCCAGACCGTGAAGCTGCTCAAGCAGCATCACCTGCTCGACGACACCGATATCGTCGTCTTCGATGTGCTCGGCGATGTCGTCTGCGGCGGCTTCGCGGCGCCGTTGCAGCATGCCGACCGGGCGCTGATCGTCACCGCGAACGACTTCGACTCGATCTTCGCGATGAACCGGATCTCGACCGCGATCCTGGCCAAGGCCAAGAACTACAAGGTGCGCATCGGCGGCGTGATCGCCAACCGCAGCAACGAGACCGACCAGATCGATCGCTTCAATGCCGCGACCGGCCTCAAGACCATGGCCCATCTGCCGGCGCTCGATGTGATCCGCCGCTCAAGGCTGCGCAAGGCGACCCTGTTCGAGATGGAGCCCTCGCCCGAGGTCGAGCATGCGCAGAGTCAGTACCTGCAGCTCGCCGAGGCGCTGCTCGCCGGCGCCGATCCGCTCGCGGTGCAGCCGATGCGCGATCGCGACCTGTTCGACTTCCTGGGCTTCGACTGAGCGCGCTCGCAAGTGACAACGATGGCCAATCCTTCATACCAAGAACGTCGCAATGAGGTCGAATCCTACTTCGACCGCACCGCGGCCGAGGCCTGGAAGCGGCTCACCTCCGATGCCAAGGTCAGCGGCATCCGCGCGACCGTGCGCGCCGGCCGTGACCGGATGCGGGCGACCCTGCTGAGCTGGCTGCCGGCCGATCTCACCGGCAAGCGGCTGCTCGATGCCGGCTGCGGGACCGGGCTGCTCGCTGTGGAAGCTGCGCGACGTGGCGCCGAGGTCTATGCGGTCGACCTGTCGCCGACGCTGATCGCGCATGCGCGCGAGCATCTACCGAGCGACCTGCCGGGACGGATCGAGCTCGCGGTCGGCGATATGTTGGCACCGGAGCAGGGCGCGTTCGACCATGTGGTCGCGATGGACAGCATCATCCATTACGAGCCCGACGATGCGTTGGATGTGATCGCCGGCTTCACCGAACGGGCGCGCGACTCGATCGTCTTCACCTTTGCGCCGCGCACCCCCGCGCTGGCGCTGATGCACGCGGTTGGGCAATGGTTCCCACGCAGCGATCGCTCGCCGGCGATCGTCCCGATTGCCGAGTCGACCATGCAGCAGCGCATCGCGGATGCACCGCGCTTCAACGGCTGGATGATCGGCCGCACCGAGCGGATCGCAAAAGGCTTCTATACCTCTCAGGCGCTCGAGCTGCGCCGCAGTCAGGAGGTCGATTAGTCATGTCCGCCTCGATGGACGAATTGAAGCGTCTCTTCTACAACGAGGTCCTGCCGAAGTTCCTGCCGTTCGCGGATGCGGCGACCAAGGAGCTGCCGATCGGCCGGCTGCTGCGCCTGTCGCTGTTCCAGGCCTCGGTCGGGATGATGATGGTGCTGCTCTACGGCACGCTGAATCGCGTGATGGTGGTCGAGAAGGGCGTGCCGCCCTGGCTGATCGGGCTGATGGTCGCGCTGCCGGTCTTGGTCGCGCCATTCCGGGCGCTGATCGGCTTCAAATCCGATGTCCACGAATCGGCCTTCGGCTGGCGCCGGGTGCCCTTCATCTGGTTCGGGACCCTGATGCAGTTCGGTGGTCTGGCGATCATGCCGTTCGCGCTGCTGCTGATGGCCGAAGGCGGCAATGTGCCGACCTTCGTCACCTGGCTCGCCGCCGGCCTCGCCTTCCTGATCGCGGGCGCCGGGCTGCATACGACGCAGACTGCGGGCCTGGCGCTGGCGACCGACCTCTCGGTCGAGGACAAGCGCCCGCGCGTCATCGCCTTGCTGTTCGTGGTGCTGCATCTGAGCATGCTGCTGGCCTCGCTGGCCTTCGGCGCCTTGCTGACCGGCTTCAACGAGATGACGCCCGGCCAGGCGAATGGGCGCCTGATCGGGGTGCTGCAGGGGGCGGCCTTGGTCGCGATCTTCCTGAATATGGTCGCGCTCTGGAAGCAGGAATCGGTCAACCGCGAGCGTGCTCAGCAGATCAAGGCCGACCGCGCTGCGCACAAGGAACGCCCGAAATTCAGCGAGAACTGGGCGCGCTTCATCCGCGCCGGCGATGCCGCGCGTCTGCTGGTCGCGCTCGGGCTCGGTACTGCCGGGTTCCAGATGCAGGACATCCTGCTCGAGCCCTATGGCGGACAGGTACTCGATCTGACGGTCTCGCAGACCACCCGACTGACGGCGATCTGGGCCTTCGGCACGCTCGCTGCGTTCGGCCTCTCGGCCTATCTACTGGGCCGCGCGGTGGACTTCTATCGCATCTCGGTCGCCGGCGCCCTCGTCGGCATCCTCGCCTTCGTCGCCGTGATCGCGGCCGATCCGCTCGGCTCGCCGTTGCTGTTCCGCTTCGGTGCGCTCTTGATCGGCTTCGGCGGCGGATTGTTCGCGGTCGGCACCCTGACCGCCGCGATGAATCTCGCCGACGTCGAGGGCAGCGGACTGGCCCTCGGTGCCTGGGGTGCGGTTCAGGCAACGGCCTATGGTCTGGCCATGTTCCTCGGCGGCACGATCCGCGATGTCGTGACGTCCATCTCCTCCACGGGAGCCCTCGGCCCGGGCCTGACCGGCCCGGCTGTCGGCTATGCTTTTGTCTACAACCTGGAGATCCTGCTGCTCTTCGCCACCCTGATCGCTATCGGACCGCTTGCCTTGAAGGGCGGTCACGCTGCGCGGTCTTCCTCGAAGTTCGGGCTGACCGAACTTCCTTAGTCACTCTGCCAACGGAGGTCATCCGATGCCCACCGGCGCCATTACCAACTACATCGACGTTGCTCAGCTCACGCTTTATGCGTTCTGGTTCTTCTTCTTCGGGCTCGTCTTCTGGATTCGCCGCGAGGACAAACGTGAAGGTTATCCAGTCGAGTCGCAGCGGCTGCGTACCACCAAGATGATGCAAGGCTTCCCGCCGATGCCGAAGCCGAAGACGTTCAAGATGCCGCACACCGGCACCGAGGTCGTGAAGCCCGGTCCGGACCAGCCGCAATATAAGATCAACGCCGCGCCCATCGCGCCGTTCCCGGGCGCGCCGCTGGCTCCGACTGGCGATCCGATGAAGGCCAATGTCGGGCCTGGCTCCTACGCGATGCGTCTGGAAGAGCCTGATCTGACCGTCGACGGCAAGCCGAAGATCGCGCCGATGCGGGTCGCGAAGCACTTCGAGGTCGTCGGTAAGGACCCCGATCCGCGCGGCATGCCGGTGCTCGGCTGTGACGGCGAGCAGGGCGGGACCGTCAAGGAGATCTGGGTCGACCAATCCGAACCACAGGTTCGTTATCTGGAGCTCGAGGCCAAGGGCGGCAAGCGCGTGCTGCTGCCGATCACGATGTGCGTGGTCAAGGGCAAGAAGGGTTATGTCGATGTCGCCAGCATCACCGGTGCGCAGTTTGCTGATGCGCCGACCCTGAAGAGCTATGACCAGATCACGATGCGTGAAGAAGACATGGTCACCGCCTATTATGGCGGCGGAACCCTGTATGCCACTCCAGAGCGTGCGGAGCCGTTTCTGTGAGTGAATTCGCCTTCGAGCCGGTTCACGGCTTGCCGGAGAACCTCCCCCCAGGGGAGGCGCTCCGCTGGCAGGGCGCGCCGCATTGGCGCGTCCTGGCCAGGCGCGCCTTTCATGCCCGTACCGTCGCGTTTTACTTCGGTCTGCTGATCCTGATCCAGTTCGCTTATCTGCTGCTGGGTGGGGGAGCAGGTCTGAAAGAGGCGGTGCTGGCGGCGTTCTGGCTGTTCCTGCTCGGTGGTCTCGCGGTCGGGATCTTGGTACTGCTTGCCTGGCTGTACAGCCGCTCGACCGTCTACAGCATTACGGATCGGCGCCTGGTGATCCGTTTTGGTGTCGCGTTGCCGATGGCGGTCAACATCCCGTTCAAGATCGTCGAGAGCGCGGGGCTCCGAACCTATCCGGACGGCTCCGGCGACATCCCGTTGGTGTTGGGCTCAGGCCAGAAGGTCAGCTATCTGATCATGTGGCCAAACGTTCGGCCATGGCGGTTCAGCAACGCGCAGCCGATGTTGCGTGCGATCCCTGATGCGAAGAACGTCGCCGAGATCCTGGCCGAGGCGTTGCACAGCGCAACCGCCGACACCGATACGGAGGCCGATGAGGCGGCCGTTCCTCGGTCCAGCGGGTCAACCGATACGGGCAAGCTGGAAACGGCCGCTGCGAAGGCCGGTGGTCGATAGGACATCGCCCTGTTCGGCTCCCTCAACCCCATTAGCCCGCTAGTTGTCCCCAGCGTCGAGGAATAGAGTCCTATGAGTGACCCGTTCGAGGGCCGCCCATTTCCGCGCGGCGTTCTGATCGGCGCTGCGCTGCTGATCGCGTTCGTGATCGCTGCCGCGGCGATGGTTCGGTTAACCGGCGTCGGCGGCGTCGAGATGCCGCTTGCGCCGGTGAAGGAGGCGCGCGAGCTGGTCTTCGAGGATATCGGGGACGGTGTGACCCTGGTCGCCTTGCCAGGGCCTCAGGGGGCTGATCGCAACGCGGTTGTCGCGCTTCTGCGCTCCGGTGTCGACGGCTTTGCGATGGGGGTGATGCGGGGGATGGAACGGGATCGGAACATACGGGATATTCCGCTCGATGCACCCTATCAGCTCGCGCTGCTGGAGGACGGCCGGCTCGTGTTTCGGGACCCGCAGGTCGGCACCGAGATCGATCTGCGCGCATTCGGTCCGACCAATCTCGCGGCCTTTGTGCCGATGCTGCGCACCGAGCCGAAGCCGCTTGCCGAGATCGCCGCCGCGGACGCCGGCAACTGAGTTCGACCGCTGCGCATGTCGAGCTACGCTCTGGCGGTTGGCTATGCGTTGTTCCTGTGGTGGTTCAGCACTGGCGTCATCCTCTACCTCAACGGCCTTCCGGCGCGGACCTACAGGACCAGCCTGATCGCTGCGACGGCGCTGATGATCGCGTTGATCGGCGTTGTCTATCTGGTCCGCGACTGGCACGGTCTCTGGGGCGCCTATCTCGGCTTCACCTCAGGCGTGCTGGTCTGGGGCTGGCTCGAGATGGTCTACTTCATGGGTGCGGTGACCGGGCCGCATAAAGAGGCCTGTCCGCCGGGCTGCGCGGGCTGGCGGCGTTTTCGTCTCGCACTGGGTACCAGTATCCATCATGAGCTATTGCTGCTGCTGATCGCGGCGGTGCTCGTTGCTGTGACCTGGGGGGCGGAGAATCAGCTTGGCACCTGGACCTTCGTGATCCTCTGGCTGATGCGCTGGAGCGCGAAGCTGAACCTTTTCCTCGGTGTGCCGAATCTCAACGAGGACTGGCTCCCCGAGCATGTTCGCTATATCACGACCTACCTGCGCAAGCGGCCGATGAACCTGCTGTTCCCGATATCGGTCAGCGTCGCGACGGTAGTCATGTCATTGTTGGTCGAGGCCGCGCTCGACCTGCCGCCGAGCGGTTTTGCCGGGGTCGCGCTGATCTTGGCCGCGACGCTGTTGGCATTGGCGATTCTCGAACACTGGTTTCTTGTGCTGCCGCTCGCTGATGGCGCGCTCTGGCGATGGGTGACCACCTCGGGCGACCGCAAAAACGGGGCGGCGGGAGCCGAATCGGTCTATAAGGAACAGGTTGATGACGGTGCGCGTTGATATGCGTCAACGCCGAGAGGCTTTCGGTTCACTAACGTAATGCGCACGGAGTCACACCTGATGCCGCCGCCCCGCCATTGACCGGCCGGGGATTAGAAGAACCAGACCGGATGACCAAGCGGCAAGCGACGTTGCCTGACCCAAACGGGTGTTGCAGTTCAGTGCAGGATGTCATGCGCGCCTAAATCCTATCCGGCCCACGCATCACTGAGGTTCGTCCATGTCCACCTTTGCGCCGACGGAGGTCTCGCCTCAACAACTGGCCCGGATCGCTGAGCTCGGGCCGCTCTATGCCCAGTCGGTGAATCCGGCCTCATCTTGGATCGACTCTCTGGACACCGGGGAATATGAACGTGCACTCGAGCGCGTCGCCCAGCAGCCGGATGAAACCCTATCGCTGTACGTCCATATCCCGTTCTGCCCTGGCCGTTGCCTCTATTGCGCCTGCAATACGACGGTCACCCACGACACCGCCTGGATCGATCGCTATCTAGAGGGGCTCGACCGCGAGATGGCGCTCGTTAGTGAGCGGCTGCGGGGTCAGCACGATGTACTGCAGCTCCATCTTGCCGGCGGCACCCCGAACTATCTCAATGATGCCCAGCTCACGCGGTTGACCGAGATCGTCGAGCGGCGCTTCCGGATCATCCCCGATACCGATCTCTCGATCGAGTGCGATCCCCGGCGCACCTCAGCGGGCCAGCTCGATCTCCTCCATGCGCTCGGTTATCGACGGGTCACCTTCGGTGTCCAGGAGCTGGACCCGTTGGTCCAACGCGCGATTGGTCGGGTCCAGTCGACCGAGCTGGTCAGCGATGTCTATGCGATGGCGCGCGAGACCGGGTTCGAGGCCATCGGCGTCGACCTGATCTACGGCCTGCCGGAACAGACCGAAAAGAGCTTTCAGGCGACGCTGGATGCCGTGGTCGACCTTGCGCCCGACCGCGTCGCCTGCTTTGGCTATACGCGCACGACGGCGCAGGGAACCCATCAGTATGCGATCGATGCGCACCGGCTGCCCTCGGCGGCCGAGCGTCAGGCATTGTTCCATCGGGCAGTGAACACACTGACGGCTGCTGGCTACGCCTGGATCGGGCTCGACAGCTTCGCGCTGGATACCGATGAGCTGGCCATGGCGCAAGAAGAGGGCCGACTGCGGCGCAATTGCATCGGCTACACCAGCATCGCAACCGATCACATGCTCGGCTTCGGCAGCGGCGCGATCGGCGACGTCGGCGGGCTCTGTATGCAGAACGAGGCCGAGATCGATACCTGGCTGTCACGTGTCCAGGCCGGCCAGCTCGCAGCGGCCCGCGGTCACCAGGTCCAGGACCGCGATCGTCGCCGGCGCGACGCGATCGAGCACATGATCTGTAATCTCGAGCTGCCGGCCGAGCTTGCTGCCGGGTGTCTCGACGACGAATACGCGCGCCTCGCCAGCTACGCGCCCGATGGCCTGGTGCAGATCGAGTCCGATCGTCTGCGGATCACCCCATCGGGGCGCTACTTCTTGCGGACCCTTTGCAGCGAGCACGGCGCCTACTTTGAGTGGGACCGCTCGCGCTGGCATTTCTCCCGTAGCCTGTGAGCAGCAGTGAGGCGCGAGCCCCCGAGGCGCTGAGCCGGATCGGGCCCAATGCGATCACCCGCGTCGCGGAGGCGCTCGAGGCGATCCAAGGCCCCACCGAAACGGTGTTCGCGCAGGCGGGGCTGACCCATTATCTGGCCGAGCTGCCCGAGGAGATGGTCGACGAGCGCGATGTGACCGCCCTGCAACGCGCATTGCGTGCCGAACTCGACCGCGACACCGCGCGGGCGGTCGGCTGGGACGCCGGGCTGCGCACTGGCGATTACCTGCTCGCCCATCGCATCCCGAAGCCGGCGCAGCGTATTCTCAAGCTCCTTCCGTCCCGACCGGCGAGCCAGATGCTGCTCAAGGCGGTTGCCAAGCATGCCTGGACCTTCTCCGGCAGCGGCCATTTCAGCTATCAGGTCGGCCGGCCTGTTCAGGTATGGATCGCGGACTGTCCACTCTGTCGCGGTGCCCGAGCAGAGGTGCCGGTCTGCGATTTCTATCGCGGCGCCTTCGAGCGGCTGTTCACGACCCTCGTCAACCCCCGCACCCAAGTCCGAGAGACCCAGTGCCAGGCAATGGGCGCCGAGGCCTGTCTCTTCGAGATGCGCTGGTGAGCTCCGCCGGCTCGAACCCGCCCCGCCCGAGATGAAACACGATGCGCACTCGCGGTAGGGGCCGTCATCGGCGGCGGTTGACGATGTCGCGGGCAATAGCGACTGCCTCTCGCAACCGTTCGAGGAGCTCGGCTCGACCGCTGAGACCTAACGGCGTTGCGACGGCGGCGGGATGCTGTCGTTGCAATAGAACCCGAATCAGCAGCTCGCGCTGTTGCACCGGAGGCGCTTGCTCCGTAACGCGCTCGCCCGTGAGGGCGCACCAGGCGAGGCGCGCGAGGGCGGGCAGTGAGGCCTCGAGGGTCCGGTGCGCATTGGCAAAGGCATCGATTTCGATGCCGTCCTGGGGCTCGAGCGGCGCGCATTCGGCGGATACCTCCGCCAGCAGAGACGAGATGATCGCAGGCTCGACAGTGCTCAGCGGTCCGCTCAGCAGGACGGGCAGGTCGCGGCGAAGCCGCTCTTCGGCCCGTCCGCAAAGGTCCTGGCCAAGCGAGTTCAGCGGCTTCAGCGCCACCGCGGCGCGTGCCCCGCTGGCGGCGTTACGATGGACGCCAAGATGAAGCGGGCGTAGGCCGCAGCGGCGCCAGAAGGCGAGCAGCCCGGGGGTGGCGCCGAAGCTTGCGCCCACGAGGTCGGTGCCCTCGGCCGCAGCCTGGTCGGCGATCGCGTCCACGAGCCGTCGTCCAAGCCCATGCCGCTGCGCTGCGGGATGTACGGCGATCCGCACGATCCGCGCAAACTGCAGTCCGGGCGCATCGAAGAGCCCGGCATGCGCGGACAGGGTTTGAGGCAACAGGTGTCCGCGCGGTCGCCGACGTCCATCGAAGACCGGCTGGTGCAGTGAGGTCTCCAGAGCACCTTCCCGGGCGACCAGCGCGGTTGCAACGACGAGGTTGCCGGTGCTGAGGGTCGTTACCGACAGGGTGGGTCCGTCCAGCAGATGGCGCAGATCGTTCGGGCGCGTCTGGTAATGGCCCAGCACCAGCAGACCGAACAGTTGACGGAGTCGGTCCTCGTCGCGCGCCAGTGTGCTGCGCGTCCAGTGCTCAACTCGAATCGCACCCAGGTCCGCGGCGGCGACCTGCTCATCGGCAGCGGGCTCAGCGTCGAGGAGCAGCAGCCGATTGATCAAGGTCTCGAGCGGGTCGTCCTGTCGCCATCGGATCGGTGTCTTGAGTCTGAGGCCGCGCCAGGCCGGGGTGCGCTGATCCAGTAGACCGCGAAAACGGACCTCGAAGCCGCGTCCCGTCCCTTCGTACCCATGAATCGTAGTCGCGAAGCAGATGCGCCGGTAGTGCTCCAGCATCTGCTCGAGCAGCGGCGCTGGGATACCTGCGGCCTCGTCGACCAACAGCAGATCGGCCCAGGGCTGCTGATCCAGGAGCTCATCCGGCGCGATGAATCGCACCGACCCATCGGCCTCGGCAGCGGCGCATCGCGAGACCGCATCGACATGAGAGAACAGGGCCTCGGTGGCGCTGCGCCTCGGCGCCGTCACGAGCACGCGCATGCCGTCGGTAATGCAGAGCCGAGCCGCGGCGATGCCCAGCGCTGCGGATTTGCCGCGCCCCCGGTCCGCGGTCAGCACCAGCGGTCGCCGCGCCCGTCCGTTCGCCAGGCGCATGATCGCATCGATCGCGTCGGCTTGATCGGTGGTTGCCGGTTGCGCTGGATCAGGCATGGTCCGCGCCGGCTGGGTCAGGAAGCCAGCGCTCGCGAGCGCCCTGACCACTCGCTCGGCTGCGGCTGCCGCCGAGCCAGGACCGGCCGGGCGCGGTGCGCCGACCTCGGCTGGCTGGGGCGCCGCGCTGCGGTATCTCGCCGCGCCGTCGGATGCTGCCGTGTGGCGGCTGCCTGTCCTTCCGGTGCTTGAGATGCTGACTGGGCTGGGTACAACAGGCCCGGCGCGAAGGCGGACCTCAGCGCGCCCGGTCTGGCTCGCGCTCCGGGCGGTCAGAGCCGCAGGCGAGCGCGAGAGCAGCCGGATGAGCCGCCCGAGAAACGCTGAGTCAATGTCGGCTGCGCCGAACGGATATGCCGCGATGCGAGCGGCTTCCGGGTCGACCTGATCACGCCAGTCCTCGAGCTTCGGTGCGAGCAGCAGCATCAGTCCACCGCCGCGCAGACTGCCGGCCGCGGCGCCCAGGGCATCGGCATCGAGACCGCTCCAGGCATCGATCGCCAACAGGTCGCATTCACTGCCAAGCAGACGCTGCACCTTGCTCGGCGGGATTCTTTGTCCAGGCGGGATGGCTTGGTGATTCCCGTCGTTGCTGATCCATACCATGCGTTCCGGGGTGAGGCGGGAGATCAGCTCATGCGCGACCTGCAGGGTCCAATCCCTTGGTCCGTCGATCAGGATCAACCGACGCTCTGCTGGCAGTGCGGGCGGCTGAGCGAGCTCATCATCGTCTTTGCCGATCGAATCCATTAGAAAGATCGTCTGGATATTTTAATGCGAGCGGTTATCATTACGACATCAAGTTGATCGATCGCTGATTCGGAGAGCCAAGATGATCAAGACCCTCACATTCGCCGTGATGCACTTCAGCATCGCCTTTGCGGTCGCCTACGCACTGACCGGTGATCTGGTTGTCGGTGGGGCCGTCGCGATGGTCGAGCCGCTGGTCAATACCCTGGGCTACCACGTCCATGAGCGCATCTGGCACCGCCTCCAACGGCGCCGGACGGCTGCTCGGCCAAACCGCGTTGCTTCGCATCCAGCTGAACAGACCGCTAGCAGCGCAACCGGAAGCCCAACGCGCGGTTCGCATCCGAGCTCCACGCCATGCGGGCAGGTTGCGGTCTTGCCAGCGTGAGGCGCACCGGCTAACGATCATGGCGCGCTCCGCGCGGGAGAATGCGAGCGTGATCGATGATCGGCGTCCGCCAGCCCCGGTTGGCCCGCACCCGATTGGCCAGCAGTTGACTGGTCGTGCATCAGCGCTGCACGCAGAAGCGCTCGATGAGCTCGCGCAGGTGGCCGAGCATCGGCGGGATGCGCTCGAGCGCCAGATACTCGTCCGGCTGATGCGCCTGCTCGATATCGCCCGGGCCGAGCACGATGGTCTCCATGCCGAGCGCATTGAGGAAGGGCGCCTCGGTGCCGAAGCTGACCGCCTCGGCGCGCGCGCCGGTCAAGGCCTCGGCGGCCTCGACGATCGCGGCCCCGGCGGCAGTCGCGGCGGGCGGGATGCTCGGAAACAGCGGCGTCAGGTCGAGCACAAGGCCGCGGCGCTCGGCGATCGGGGCGACCTGCTCGCGGATCTCGGCGCGCAGGGCCTCCGGGTCCTGATGCGGGAGCGGGCGGATGTCGATGTGCAGCTCGCAGTGGCCGCAGATGCGGTTGAAGTTGTCGCCGCCGTGGATATGCCCGGCGTTCAGCGTCGGATAGGCGATCGCGAAGGCCGGGTCGCGTTGCGTGCGCTGCATCGCGTCGCGCCAGGCGAACAGCGCGCCGAGGACCTCGTGCATGCCATCGAGCGCGTTGTTGCCCAGGCTCGGGTCGCTGGCGTGGCCGCTGCGGCCGGTGAGCCGGATCGCTTCGGCCATCACCCCCTTGTGTGCCCGCACCGGGCGCAGGCTCGTCGGCTCGCCGATCACCGCATGGCGACCGAGCGTGCGCCCGGACTCGACCAGCGCCCGCGCGCCGTGCATCGCCGATTCCTCGTCCGCGGTTGCGAGCAGGATCAGCGGGCGCACGAGCTCGCCCGGCGCGAATCCGCGCGCGGCCTCGATCGCGAGGCCGAGGAAGGCCTTCATATCCGCGGTGCCGAGACCGTACAAGCGCCCATCCGCCTCGGTCAGTCGCAGCGGGTCGTACCGCCAGAGTGGGGCGTCGAACGGGACCGTGTCGGTATGACCCGAGAGCACCAGCCCCTCGCTTGGCCCCCCATTCGAGCTAGGGCTCAAACCATTGACCGTCCCGTCGCCGCCGAGGGTCGCCACCAGATTGGCCTTGCCATCGTGACCGGGGACCGGTAATACCTCGACCCGAAAGCCGGCGGCCTCGAGCCAGTTCCCGAGCAGATCGATCACCGGACGGTTGCTCTGGTCCAGGCCCGGATCGACGCTGCTCACCGAAGGGGCCGCGATCAGCTGTTCGAGCATCTCGCGCAGCGGCGGGGCCGAGGACGAAGCAGGACGAGGCATGGCGAGCTCCTGATTGAAGGGAACCTTGGGTGAGGGTGCAGCGAGACATAAGGCTGCCGAATCATGTCGAGATGAAGCATTTCAACCGAAACGCATCCCGTTCGGGTCAGCCAGGATCTGGGGCGCCTGGCCCAGATTGTCCCGCGAACAGCCAGGATACTCTGCCATTGAGCTGCCAACATCTGGGTTGGCGCAGACCTTTCCCTCGCCGATCAACCGGCGACTCCGGGACAGATGGGCTCGAGCGTCATGTATCCTGCACCAACGGGATCTGGCTCAATCCATCAGTGAGGTCGACAACGCGATGTCTGCAGCCGCCATGCGCGCGAATCTGGAAGCGGCACTCGGGCGCTACCGCGGCCTGTTCGAGCACGAGGTCGCGGGCTGGGATGCCTTCATCGACGCGCTGACGCGGCCGCTGCCGACCTGCATCTGGGCCAATCCGCTGCGCATCGATGGCGCCGGGCTCACGGCCCTGCTCGCCGAGCAAGGGGTCGCGGCCGAGCCGGTGCCTTGGCTCGCGCCCGGCGCTGCCGCCCTACGCCTGCCGCCCGGCTTCAAGGCCGGTCAGCATTGGTGGTATTGCGCCGGGCTCGCGCATGCGCAGGAGGCGGTCTCGCAGTTGCCGGTGAGGCTGCTGGCGCCGGAGCCCGGTCACCGCGTGCTCGACCTCTGCGCGGCGCCGGGCGGCAAGACGGCGCAGCTGGCGTTGGCGTTGGGCAACCGGGGAACGCTGATCGCGAATGACTTCGCCGCCGAGCGGATCGCGGCCCTGCAGGGCAACCTGGACCGACTCGGTCTCGTCAACGTCAGCACGACCCGCTGCGACGGTGGCAACTTTCCGCCGACCGCCGGGGGCTTCGATCGCATCCTCGTCGATGCCCCCTGTTCGAGCGAGGGCACGCTGCGCCGCAATCCGCGCTTGGCAGGCTTCAGCGGCGAGCGCGCCGCCGCCCGGGAGGAGGGACGGCAGGCGGATGCGAACGCGGCGACCGCGACAGCGGCAGCGGGACGGCGCCCAAGCCCGCGCCGGCAGGCGAGCATCGGCCCCGAGCGCTCGCAACGCATGGCCGGGCGCCAGCGGGCGCTGCTGCGCAAGGCGGTGCAGCTCTGCCGTCCCGGCGGGCGCATCGTCTATTCGACCTGCACCTTCGCGCCGGAGGAGAACGAATTGATCGTCGCCGAGGTGCTCGACGCGCTGAACGGCGATCTCGCGCTCCTGCCGGTGACGGTGCCGGGCCTGATCAGCGGCGCCGGGGTCACCCGTTGGCAAGGCCGGCAGCTCGATCCGCAGCTCGCCCGTTGTCTGCGCATCTGGCCGCAGGCGAACGATACCGGCGGCTTCTTCGTCGCCCTGCTCGAGAAGGCGCCGAGCGCGCCCGATCCGGGCCAGGCCGAAGGCGCCATGATCGGTGCCGGGTTGGGCGCCGGTCTGGGCGCGGAACTTGGCGCGGAACTGGGCGCCGGGCTGGGCACCAAACTGGGCGCCGAGCCGGATGACCCGGCCTGGCTGGAGGGGCTGATGAGCCACTACGGCCTCGCGGCGGCGTCCCTCGCCCCGTATCGCATCCACCGCCAGACCCGGCGCGGGCTGCACCTGGCCGCGGCCGATCACGCGCCGCCGGCGACGCCGGCGCCCGAGGGCAGCGGGCTGTTCGCCTATCGCACCAACATCCGCCCGCCGAAGCTGACCACCGCCGGCGCCTTGCTGCTGGGGCCGGCGGCGACGCGCAACCGCCTCGCGCTGAGCGCGGCGCAGCGCGATCGCTATCTGCGGCGCGAGCCGCTGACCCCGAGCGCCGCGCAGACCGCTGACTGCCGCCCCGGCCAAGTGATCGTCACCTATCGCGGCTATCCGCTCGGGGTGGCGGTGCTGCATCGCTCGGGCACGCTCGAGAGCCTGTTCCCGCGCCGCTGGAGCGGCTGCACGGCCGGCGTTTGACGGTTGCGCCATGCCGTTGTCATCGTGTCGTGCTAAACAGTGCCCTGACCACGGGCTCATCCCGTCCGGTGCTCAGGGCGATTGGCTCCATTTCGCCGTCTCATTGCTGATTCCGCGCGTGTGCCCATGAAGAACGAAAAGAAGCCGCAGATCCCGTTGGTTTGGCAGGCCGAGCCGAGCAAGGCCGTCAGTGATGCGCTGAGCCCACACAACCGCGCCGTGGTCGACGAGTTTGCGCGGCTGATCAAGGCCGGGGCGCGCGAGACCGTGATCAAGGCGGTCCGCCGGCTGCCGCCGCCGGTGATGGTGGAGCTGTTCGTGCATCTGCCGCTGAAGCGGGCGCGCAAGCTCACCAGCTGGCTGGACAAGCCGCAGCTGCGGGTGATCGCCGAGCTCAATCCGTCGTTCCGCGCCGCGTTGCTGGACGATGTCGCCGTGCAGCGGCTGGTCGACGTGCTCGATGGGTTCGAGCCCGAAGAGGCGGCCGACGCGCTCGACGACCTGCCCGAGGAGCTTGCCGAGCAGGCCCTGCCGCGCCTGCGCGAGCGCGAGGCGATCGAGTCCTTGCGCAGTTATGGCGAGGAATCGGCCGGCAGCATCATGAGCCGCAAGTTCGTCGCGGTACCGCTGGACTGGACCGTCGGTCAGGTCGCGGCCGAGATCCGGTCCAATGCCGAGGCGATCGAGAAGCTCTATGCGGTCAACGTCGTCGACTCCGAGCAGCGTCCGGTCGGCTATCTGCGCCTGCGCGATCTGCTGCTGTCGCCGCCGGAGACCCCGGTGCGCGCGGTGATGCAGACCGATTTCGTCGCCGTCGGGCCGGACACCGATCAGGAGGCCGTGGCGCAGCTGGCCGACCGCTACGAGCTGTCGGTGGTGCCGGTGGTCGACGGTGACGGCCGGCTGATCGGCCGGATCACGCCGAAGCAGCTCCGGCGCGTGCTGCGCGAGGAGGCCGAGGAGGACCTGAATCTGATGTCGGGTCTGCCGGCGGACTCGCGCCCGGACCAGTCGATCCGGCGCATCGTGCGCGGACGCATCCCCTGGCTGCTGGTCGGACTCGCCGGGGCCAGTCTGTCGGCGGCGGTGGTCGGCGCGTTCGAGGAGCAGCTCGCCCAGGCCGCGATCCTGGCCAGCTTCATCCCGATCGTGATGTCGATGGCCGGCAACGCCGGTATCCAGGCGGCGACGGTGGCGGTGCAAGGGCTCACCAGCGGCACGGTGACCTTCGCCGATCTCGGCTGGCGTCTGGCCAAGGAGCTAGCTGCGGCCTTCGTCAATGGGGCGATTGCCGCTGCCGTGCTGATTGTGCTGGTGTTGGTGGTGGCGCAGTTCATCGTGATCGAAAGCCCGGTGATCCTGGCGTTGACCGCGGGCCTGGCGCTCTTGTCGGTGATCCTGGTTGCGGTGACGGTCGGCGCGACCATCCCGATCCTGCTCGAGCGCGTCGGCATCGACCCGGCAATGGCTACGGGCGTCTTCATCACCACTGGCAACGATATCCTGTCGGTCGCGCTGTTCTTCCTGCTGATGATGAGCTTCTATCTATGAGTGATCATCATCGTCGCCCTTTGTTGCAATTGCAGCCGCGCCGGTCGCGGCTGCTGCTGCTCCTGCTGACGCTGAGCCACCTGCTCGCCGCCGCGGCGGCGCTGGCGGCGCCGCTCGCTCCCAGCTTGCTTACGGCGTTGTTGATGTTGGTAACGGCGAGCCTGGCCTACCGGGTCTGGGGCTCGATACTGGGTCAGACGCCCTGGTCGCTGCGCGAGGCGCGTTGGTCTGAGCAAGGCTGGCGGCTGCAGTTTCGCAATGGCCGCTGCCTCGACGCGACGCTGCTGCCGAGCACCTTGGTCACCACGCGTCTCGTGCTGCTCAACTTCCGGGTCCATTGGCTGCGCTATCACAGTCTGCTGCTGACCAACGAGGTCGTCGAGCCGGAGCAATTGCGTCGGCTCCGCGCCCGGCTGCGGCTGGAGCGGGCTTTGGTTTGAGTACCTTCGGGTCTCTATCGAGCTGGCAGCGTCTCGCTGAGCGCGTCCGAGGGCTCACAGGGGTAGGATCTCGAGTCTTGACGGAGTGATAATGCCGCTGGCCCGATTCGCTTTGCGCGATTGACAGCCCTCGGACCTTCGCTGCAAAGGTTGGCGGACTCGCTTCAGTGAGGCATGGCATCATTCAAACAGCTGCGAGGAGTTGTCGATGAAGGTACTGGTCACTGGTGGGGCCGGCTACATTGGGAGTCACACCTGTGTTGAATTGCTCGCGGCCGGGCATGAGGTCGTCGTCATCGACAATCTCAGCAACAGTAAGGCTGCGGCTCTGGAACGGGTGCAGGAGATCAGCGCACGCTCATTGCGCTTCGTTCATGGCGATCTCCGTGATACCGCGTTACTGGAGCGCCTGTTCGGCGAGCAGCGGATCGATGCGGTGGTCCACTTCGCCGGGCTGAAGGCCGTCGGGGAGTCCAGCGAGATCCCGCTCGCTTACTATGACAACAACATCGGCGGAACCCTCAGGCTCTGCCAGACGATGGCGAGCGCCGGCGTCAAGCGGCTCGTGTTCAGCTCGTCGGCAACCGTCTACGGCGACCCGGCCAGCGTACCGATCCGCGAGGATTTCCCGCTCGCGGCAACCAACCCTTATGGCCGCACCAAGCTGTTCATCGAGGAGATCCTGCGTGATCTCCAACGCGCCGAGCCGGATTGGGACATCGCCTTGCTGCGCTACTTCAATCCGGTCGGCGCCCACGCGAGCGGGCGTATCGGCGAGGACCCGAACGGCATCCCGAATAATCTGATGCCGTTCGTCGCCCAGGTCGCGATCGGCAAGCGCGAGGCTCTACAGGTATTCGGGGACGATTATCCGACGCCGGACGGGACCGGCGTGCGTGATTATATCCATGTCGTCGACCTGGCCCTTGGTCATCTGGCGGCACTGGAGGCATTGTCCGATTCGCCTGGGCTGATCACCTGCAATCTCGGCACCGGTCGCGGCTACAGCGTGCTGGAGATGGTGCGCGCCTTCGAGGCGGCGAGCGGTTGCCAGGTCCCCTACCGGATCGTTGGCCGTCGGCCCGGGGACATTGCGGCCTGCTACGCCGATCCGTCCTATGCGCGTGAGCGGCTCGGTTGGCAGGCCGAACGCGGCCTTGAACAGATGGTGGCCGATGTCTGGCGCTGGCAGCAGCAGAACCCGGACGGGTATCCGGAGGCGCCCAGCCCAGATGCGCCCAGCCCAGATGCGCCCAGCCCAGATGCGCCCAGCAAGCCCTGATGCCGAGGTGCCAACCCTGCGCGCGACTCCGGAAGAGCGGGCAGCGAGCGTGACCATCAGCGTGAGCCTAAGAGAGCCTATCAAAATGCCCGGTTAGCCTAGACAAGCTGCTGATTTGTTCGACCATAAAGGGCATTCTGGTCGGACTTCTAAGGCGATTGCCGGAAAAGCTCGTACCGAATTGCGCAGGATTTTCGTTTGCCTTCGAGGAGCGTCGCCGGGAGCATAGCCGGGCTATGTGACCGGCGGCGCGACGAAGAAGGCGAGCGAAAAGACCAGCAAGGCGGTATGAGCTTTGACAGAAATCGCCTAAGGAGCGGATATCGGGCTCGCCTAGGGGAATGGGTGTTGCGCAAGCGCTTCTTGGCCTGGGCCGATGGCTTGCGTCGGCGCGGTCAGCCGTTGCTCGTTGCCGTCGGCCGTGCTCGGCACGATGCGCAGCAGTACCTGCCCCGCCGTTACCGCGTCACCCTCGCGCACCGAACAGTCCTGAACCCGCCCGGCGATCGGCGCATGGAGCTCGGCCCGGCGCGTCGGCTCGATGACGCCATCTGTATCGATCAGCCGGGGCTGATGCGAGCCGTCGTCAGCAGCGGCAGCACTCGGTGTGCGCGGCAGCCAGAGCGAGAGGAGGGCGGCGGCGAGCACGAAGCCGGTCGACCACCAAAGACAGCCTTCCAGGCCCTGGAACTGATAGATCAGGCCGGAGAGCACGGTGCCGGCGAGGCGGCCGCCGGCGTTGGCCATGTAGTAGAAGCCGACGTTGAGCGCGACCTTGTCGGCATCGGCATAGGCGAGGATTAGGTAGGAATGGACTGCGGAATTGATCGCGAAGACGATCCCGAAGGCGATCAGGCCGATGATCAGGATCGGACCAGGCTCCCAGTCCAGCGCCGGTCCCTGCATCAGCGCAAAGGCGATGCCAGCTGGCACGAGGGCCAGCACCAGTGCGCCGAGCAGCGCCGAGCGTCCACTGGGTCCTTGTCCCTGCCGATGCGAGCGGATCAGCGCCGGGGCGCCGGCCTGGACGATGCCGTAGCCGATGACCCAGAGCGCGAGGAAGGCGCCGACCGCGGTGTAATCCCAGTCCAGCACCGAGTAGAGATAGACCGGCAGCGCGACCACGAACCAGACATCGCGGGCACCGAACAGGAAGAAGCGGGCCCCGGACAGCCAGTTGATCGCAGGCGTATTGGAGAACACCTGGGTGAACTTGGCCTTCTCTTTGAGCCTGCCGACACCTGAGGGCAGCCGGGCGATAGTGATGAGCATCACCAGGAACAGCCCGCCGGCGAGGCTGAACAGGGCGTTGCGAAAGCCGAACGCCTGCAAGAGTGCGGCGCCGACGAAGAAGCCGGCGCCCTTCAAGGCGTTCTTCGAGCCGGTCAGCACCGCGACGTAGCGAAACAGTTTGGATTCAGCCCCGGCGCCTTCGCCGGTCAGGGTCTTGACCGTGGCCTTGGCCGACATCTTGTTCAGGTCCTTGGCGATGCCGGACAGGGCTTGCGCGGCCATCACATAGACGACGCCGAGCCAGGCGTCGGGCACGGTGAGCATCAACAGCGCCACGACCTGTAGGCCCATGCCGATGTGCATGGTCAGGTTGAGCCCGATGCGGGCGCCGAGCCAGCCGCCGACCAGGTTGGTGACGATGCCGAAGACCTCGTAGAAGAGGAACAGCATCGCGACCTCAAACGGCGAGTAGCCCAGCTGGTGAAAGTAGAGCACCACCAGCATGCGGATGGCGCCGTCGGTGATGGTGAAGGCCCAGTAGCCGGCGGTGACCGTCAGATAATGAAAGTGTGAAGTTTGAAGTGTGAAGTTTGAAGATGGAGAGGGCGCGCTCATCGGTCATCGCTCCGTAGCTTTCTGATGATCGCCGTCAGGATGGCGATCAGCTCGTTGCACTCGGTCAGGAGGTCGCTTAGGCGATGCTCCGGCACAACCTCGGTTGCCGCCAACAGCCTCAGCCAGTAGAGGGTCTCCCGGGCCTCTTTGCAGGCGATGCTGTACTTGCTGAGGAAATCGGCCTTGCTCTGCGAGGCCTGTGCCTCTTCGATATTCGCGCCAATCGAGGTCCCGGCCCGCAGTAGCTGGTTGGCCAATATCCTCGGCACACCAGGCCGCTCATCCAGCCCTCGGCACAGCAGCACCACCCGCCGAGCAAACTCAAAACTCCGTCCAGGAAGATCCGACTTCACCCTTCACCCTTCACCCTTCACCCTTCACCCTTCACCCTTCACCCTTCACCCTTCAAACTTCACCCTTCCGCCAAAAGGCGGACGATATCGATCATGCGGTTCACATAGCCCCACTCGTTGTCGTACCAGGCGTAGATCTTCACCTGGGTGTCATCGATGACCATGGTCGAGAGGGCGTCGACGATCGACGAGCGCGGGTCGTTGAGGTAGTCGACCGAGACCAGCGGGCGTTCTTCATAACCGAGGATGCCGGCGAGCTCGCCGTCGGCGGCGTCTTTGAGCAGGGCATTGATCTCCTCGGGGCTGACCGGGCGCTCGGCCTCGAATACGAGGTCGGTCAGCGAGGCGTTGAGCAGCGGCACGCGCACGGCATGGCCGTTGAGCTTGCCCTCGAGCTCGGGGAAGATCTTGGTGATCGCCTTGGCGCTGCCAGTGGTGGTCGGGATCAGCGATTGGCCGCAGGCGCGCGCGCGGCGCGAGTCCTTGTGGCCGAGGTCGACGATGCGCTGGGTGTTGGTGATGTTGTGGATGGTGGTCATGCAGCCGTGGCGGATGCCGACCTGTTCGTGCATGACCTTGACCACCGGCGCGAGACAGTTGGTGGTGCAGGAGGCGGCGGTGACGATGCGGTGCTCGGTCGGGTCGTAGCGCTCGTGATTGACGCCGTAGACGATATCGAGCGCGCCCTTGGTCGGGGCGGCGACCAGGACCTGCTTGACGCCTTGCTCGAGGTAGCCCGCGAGCAGTTCCGGCTGCTTGTGGTGTTTGCCGGTGGCCTCGATGACGAGGTCGCAGTCGGACCAGTCGCCCTCGGCGATGGTCTTATGGCTGCTGTAGCCGAGTGCGTGATCGCCGATTCGCAGCTGATCACCAGTGCCGGTGCATTCCCGGTCCCAGCGCCCGTGGACCGAGTCGAACTGCAGCAGATGCGCCGAGCCGGCGGCATCGCAGGCGATCTCGTTGATGCGGACGAATTCGAGGGCTGGCGCGTCGTTGCCGGGCTGGGCGGCCGCCCGGTCGAGCGCCGCGCGCAGCGCGAGTCTGCCCATGCGGCCGAAGCCGTTGATGCCGATGCGGATGGTCAATGCCTGGACTCCTCTATGCTGAATGGTGTGGCGGGGTGATCGCAGATGGCGTCGAGGCGGGTTAGGGCTCGACGCGCTCGAGCTCGGCCAGCGCCGCGTCGACGAGGTTTGGCGGTAACGGCACATAGCGCAGCGCCTCGGCCTGTTCTTGGCCGTCGGTCAAGACCCAGTTCATCAGCTCAACGATCGCGCGGGCCTTTTCGGTCGACGCGTGGGGGTCCCGGATCAGTGCCCAGGTGTAGGTCACGATCGGATAGGAGCGCGCGCCCTGCGGATCAGGAATCGTCCGGGCGAGGTCGTCGGGCGGGAGATCGGAGCCGTTGGCGAGGCCACGGCGGCCGGTCTCGACATTGGGTCGCACATAGCCCCCGGCGCGGTTCTCGAGCCAGGCCAGCGAGAGGCCGAGGCGCTCGGCGAAACCGGCCTCGACATAGCCGATCGCGTTCTGGGTGATCTTGATGCGCTGGGCGACGCCCTCGTTACCGCTCGCCTCCATCGCGCCGCCAGGCCAGTCGATGCGCTTGCTCACGCCCGGACCTTCGGCCCAGGCCTCGCTGATCGCCGCAAGATGGTTGGTGAAGGCGAAGGTGGTGCCGCTCGAGTCGTGCCGGGCGACCACCTGGATGACCTTGTGGGGCAGATCGATACCCGGGTTGGCCGCGGCAATGCGCGGATCATCCCAGCGGTAGAGCTCGCCGAGGAAGATGTCGGCATAGACGTCGCGCGGCAGATTGAGCGGCCCCTCGACGCTCGGGAGATTGTAGGCGAGGGCGATCATGCCGCCGGTGACCGGGAGCTGCACATAGTCGTCGGTGAGCTGAGCGGCCTCATCGGAGCGCAGCGGGGCGTCGGTGGCACCGATATCGACGCGGCCGGCAAGGAAGCGTTCGATGCCGGCACCGCTGCCGATCGAGTCGTAGTTAAGCGCAAGCTCGGGATGCTGATCGCCGTAGAGCGCGAACCATTGGTTGAAGATCGGCGCGGCGAAGGACGAGCCGGCGCCGGTGATCTGCAGCCTGGCTTCACTGGAAGCGGCCTCGGGCTCGATCTCGGTGGACTGTTCACAGCCGGCGAGCACGAGCAGGGCGGTCAGCCCGGCGACGGCGGTGGTTGCGGCGCGGAAGTACATACGGGCTCCTCAGTGGGGTTTGGCCTGACTCTGGAGCGGATCATATATGGAAATTAAAATATAGTTGTTACGGAATGCTTAACATCGCGGGACGGGCGAATCGGGTGCATGCCCGGTGTTATGTCGCTGTCGCAGACATGCCGCTCGCGGCAGCCAGGTTTGAGACGGATTCAGCGCACCCCAATCCGATCTGGCGCTGCACTGGCGCGTTGCGAGCCCAGGAGGACGCGTCACACGATTTTCGGTACGCTCTGCGGCTTCGCCAAGTTCATTGCCTGTGTCATCCCAATGCAACGACTCAACGCCATTGTCATCTGCGCGCTGTTCTTCACTGGCGCATCTCATCTCGCCATGGCCGCCGATCTGATTGAGGTCAAGCGGATGAACGCTGAGCTTGCCGGCGAGATTGCGGAGCGTGCGGTGCTGGCCTGCAGGGAGAACGGCTACCCGGTCTCGGCCGTCGTCGTCGATCGTGGCGGCAATCCGCAGGCAATGCTTCGCGATGTCTTCGCGAGTCGGTGAGCAATCGCGCCAAGAAGGCCGAATGCGGCGCTCAGCCCTGCGACCGCCACTGCAGCGAACGCGACTGGGGCTGAGCCCGGTTACTTTTGCGCATTTGGCAGTGCAGCGGTGAACGAGTACACTGCAATATTCGATCTTTCGTATATATTGTCCCAGAGTCTTGATGACTGACTGCAAAACCACCCCTAGCATGGGCGGCAAGCTATCGCTGCTGGACCGCTTCCTGACCCTCTGGATCGTTTTGGCCATGGCGCTGGGCGTGGCGCTCGGCTCGCTGGTTCCGGAGGTGGTGTCGGCGTTCAATCAGCGCCTGACCGTCGGCGAGCATACCAACCTGCTGATCGCCATCGGCCTCATCCTGATGATGTATCCGCCATTGGCCAAGGTGAAGTACGGCCTGATGCCGAAGGTCTTCGCGAACGTCAAGATCCTCGGTCTCTCGCTGGTCTTGAACTGGGTCATCGGCCCATTGCTGATGTTCGTGCTGGCGGTTGGCTTCTTCGGCTTCCTGGCGCCGACCCTGCTCGGCGATGATCCGCGCTGGGGCGACTACATGGTTGGGCTGATCCTGGTCGGCATTGCCCGCTGCATCGCGATGGTGCTGGTCTGGAACCAACTGGCGCGCGGCAGCAGCGAATACGGCGCCGGGCTGGTGGCCCTGAACAGTGTGTTCCAGATCATCAGCTTCAGTCTCTATGCCTGGATCTTCATCGGCCTGCTGCCGCCGCTGTTCGGGCTGCAGAGCATGGTGGTGGATGTCGGCATCGGCGACATCTTCGTCAGCGTGATGATCTACCTCGGTATCCCATTCGCTGCCGGCGTGCTGAGCCGGCTGCTGCTGGCACCGGCCAAGGGCGAGGACTGGTATGACAAGGTCTTCATCCCGCGCATCTCGCCGATCACGCTGGTCGCCTTGCTGTTCACCATCGTCGTGATGTTCAGTACCCAGGGCCGGCAGATCATCGAGCAACCGCTCGATGTGCTCTGGATCGCGCTGCCGCTGTCGGCCTATTTCGTGCTGATGTTCCTGGGCAGCTTCTTTCTCGCCTGGCGGGTCGGTGCCGATTATCCGCGCAGCGCCTCGGTCGCCTTCACCGCCTCCGGTAACAACTTCGAGCTGGCCATCGCGGTCGCGATCGCCGTGTTCGGCATCGCCTCACCGGTTGCCTTCGCGACCGTCATCGGCCCCTTGGTCGAGGTGCCGGTGCTGATCGGCCTCGTCCATGTCAGTCTGTATTTCTATCGGCGCTTGTACCTAGGGGCCGAGCGAGAGCAGGGCGTTGAGTCCGCTGTGACGCCGTCGAGCTAAGGCGATTTCTGTCAAAGCTCATACCGCCTTGCTGGTCTTTTCGCTCGCCTTCTTCGTCGCGCCGCCGGTCACATAGCCCGGCTATGCTCCCGGCGACGCTCCTCGAAGGCAAACGACAATCCTGCGCAATTCGGTACGAGCTTTTCCGGCAATCGCCTAAGCCTCCCGCCAGGGCTATTCCAGCCCCTGGGATTGCTCCAGATAGCGGAAAAAGTCGGAGTCCGCACGCAGCATGAGGGTGCTGTTGGCACCCAGTGCCCGGTAGCTCTCGAGGGTGCGGAAAAAGGAGAAGAACTCGGGGTCGGCATTGAAGGCGACACCATAGATGCGTGTCGCCTCGGCATCCGCATTACCGCGAATCTCCTCGGCCTTGCGCGCCGCGACCGAGCGGATGCGGCGCAGGTCCCGCTCCATGTTGCCGAGGATCTCCTGGCTGCGACCGCGGCCCTCTGAGCGGAAGCGCTCGGCGATGGACTGGCGCTCGGCGATCATGCGCTGCTCGACCTGTTGGCGCACCGAGTCGATATAGTTCACGCGCTTGATGCGCACATCGTCGAGCTCGATACCCAGTGCCGGCATCGAGGCGCGGGCGCGGGTCAGGATCTCCTGCTCCAGCAGTTCGCGCCCGAGCTTGGGCTGCATCTCCAGGTTCACATCGCTGCGCTCGGCCAGGGTCGGGTCCTCGAGGTCCTCGACATTCACCTCCCAGTCCTTGGAGCGCACGATCTCCTCGAGCTCGGTGGATGACACCATGTCGCGCACCACCGAGTCGATGATGTCATCGAGGCGGGTGCGTGCCCCAGCCTCGTCACGGACACTGGTCAGGAACAGCAGCGGGTCGCTGATCCGCCAGCGCGCGGTGGTGTCGACCAGGATGAACTCCCGGCCCAGGGTCGGGATCTGGGTCACGTCGCCGTCCCAGACCAGCAGACGCTTGTCGAAGTAACGCACGTTCTGCCAGGGTAGCTTCACCTTCAAGCCGGGCTCTGCGATCACGCCTCCAATGGGTTCACCGAACTGCACGATGATGGCCTGATCGGCCTCATCAACGGTGTAGAGCATGGAGGCACCGGCGCCGAGCAGCACCAGCGCCACGACGGCGATCAGGACCAGTTTCATCGGTCACCTCCAGCGGCTGGCTGGGCTGGACTTCTCGGCGGGGTGGCGCGATCGATATCGAGCAACGGCAATGGGCCCATCTGGCCGTCCTGCACCACCAGCACCTGACCGATCCGAGGCAACACCTCGTTGAGGGTCTCGAGATAGAGTCTGGAGCGGGTCACGGCGGGCGCCTGCTGATACTCGGCGAGCACCGCCGAGAAGCGCGTGCTCTCGCCTTCGGCGCGATTGACCCGCTCGGTTGCATAGCCCTCGGCCTCGGCGACGGTGCGCAGCGCGGCCCCTTCGGCGTTCGGGATCTCCTGATTCACGCGTTTTTGCGCCTCGTTGATCATCCGCTCGCGCTCCTGTCGGGCCTCGTTGACCTCGTTGAAGGCTGGTTGCACCGCGGGCGGCGGCACCACGTCCTGCATCTCGACGGTGTTGATCCGGATGCCGGCATCGTAGGCATCCATCAGTGCCTGGATCTCTTCCCCGGCCCGTTGTTGGATCTCGACGCGCCCGACCGTCAGCACCTCGGAGCCAAGCATATTGCCGACGATGCGCCGCATCACCGACTCCGAGATGTCGCGCAGCGTGCGCGTTGGCTCACGCATCTGATAGAGGAACTTGATCGGGTCGCTGATGCGGTATTGCACCACCCATTCCACGTCGATCATGTTGAGATCCCCAGTCAGCATCAGCGACTCATCCTCGAACTGCTCGGGGCTGTAGGTCGTGCGCCCACCGGCCCCGGTGCCTGCGGTCCGGAAGCCAAACTCCTGTTTCAGCACCCGCTCGGTGGCAACGAACTGCACCGTATCGACGCCGAACGGGATCTTGAAGTGCAGCCCCGGATCATTGATGCCGATCACGGCCCCGAAGCGCTTGACTACCGCGCGCTCCTCCGGCTGGACCGTGTACCAGGACGACAGCACCCCCCACAGCAGCGCGATCCCGATGAGGACGGCGATGATGATCATGATCGGACCCTTGCCGGACCCTTTGCCGAGCCTGCTCTGCAACGAGCTGACCAGTGCCTCGAGGTCGGGCGGACCGGACTGGCCGTTGCCACTGGGCCTGACGGACTGGATCATGAGCGAGTCTCCTCTTGGATGGCGGGGGCGAATGATCAGGCCCACCGCATCCATCATAACAGCAGGATCTCGTCGCTCAGTGGGCTGCCAAGACGATCGATTGCCGGCTATCTCACTGAGCTCGGCTCCTGTTGTGCAGTTGGCAGTATTGCACTGGAGGCCATCGCGGCTACCCTGTCCGGTCCGGACCTGTTCATCACCGCGCCAAAGCTGCGGGAAGCCTACGAGTAGCCGCAGGCGGGGTTCGCGGATAGCGGCAAGCCCATCCACGCCATCTGCGGCGGTCAAGGCGATTCGCTGGTGATCGTCACCGTCTACTGTTCCGCCGGGACTAATCCAGACGGAGGAGCCGCTTATTTCCAGTATCTGGCGTCTTCTTGGTGTCCGGATCACATAAGTCGGGACAATATATTCCGGCACCGCCCAAGTTCATCACCCTCTTCGAGCGAGGCAATCAACCGTGAGCGAGCAGTGCAGCTTCTGCGGCCACGCGCACCTGGTGGTGACCACCACCCGCTATATCCACCAGCAGGGCGACGACATCCTCATCGTCGACGACGTGCCCTGCCTGCACCGCGGGTATTGCGGCGAGGAGTACTACGACATCACGACGCTCAAGAAGATTGAGGCGGACCACGCCGCGCTCTCCGCCGGCCGCAAGCGCCCAGCCCGCACCGTTCAGGTGGCCGTCGAGCCCTTCGCGGCCCTCTGAGCCCATGCTGTCGCCGCAACTCAGAAAGCACACCCATGGCCTGTGGTCCAGGTTCTGGAGCGTCGGCATCTCCAACCCGCTCATTGCCATCCAGCAGATCACCTACCTGCTGTTTATCCGCGAGCTGGAAGCCCTCGACGGACGTCGGACCAAGCGCGGCGAGCCTTCGATCTACGCAAGCGGGCCGGATAGGGCGAAGGCCGCAAAGGGCGAGTACGAGCACTGTCGCTGGAGCTACATCAGAGAGCGACCGAGCTTCGCACTGCTGAATGACACGGTCTTCCCCTGGCTGCGCTGGCTGGAGACGGGCCTCGCCCAAGGCAACGGCGACAGTGCGAAGCTCCAGGACACCGCCGGGCGCTTGAAGGACGCCTATTTCATCCTGGCCCCGAACAAGACCGACAGCCTCACGCGCTCCGTCAAGGATATCGACGAGCTGTTCGACGACCATAACCTGTCCCGCGCGCGTCGACGAGGTCCTGGATGCGCTCGACAGCCGTCTCCCGGCAGCGGACAAGAAGGTCATCCTTGCCGCCGTCAGCCGGCGCGACGAAACCGCGGCGCCCGTCATCCGGAAAATCCACGAACCGAGAAAGGGCAAGCGGGCGGACCCACAGCACGGCTTCTACGCCGTCCCCATCGACGGCAAGACCCGCATCGTCGAGTACGAGCCCGACCCCAAGCTTCGCGACAGCGAGCAGGTGCCGATGATGGAGGAAACCGAGCCGGGCGCGTGGATCGTCGGCGACGTGAAGACCTTCTTCGAGCGCGAGGTGAAGCCGCACGTGCCGGACGCCTGGATCGATGGCGCCGCGACCAAGATCGGCTACGAGATCAGCTTCATCCGCTGGTTCTACAAGCCGAAACCGCTGCGCACGCTGGCAGAGATTCGCGCGGACATCGAGGCGGAGCAGCGGCGCACGGAGGGGTTGTTGGAGCAGATCCTGGTGGACATTGACGGCGATGCAGATACGCCTGTGTTGTTGCGCGCCGTGATCCGCAAACCACCGCCAAGATTCGCAACCACTCCTCCTGTGCTGGTTCAGCTGGAATCGGACATTTGCCCTGTCGTTTTTGGTGGGTTTTTCACCCACCGATTGAGGCCGGCGAAGGCCCCGACCCACCCTTCTGGCGAGTAGCTTACTTTTGGGAGCGGTTCCGTCAAGGGGCTTCCACGAGCGCTGGTCAAATGAGCCGCTCGTGATCGACAAGTGGGTCGGTGTCCAGGCGACGAGTCCACGCGAAGACACCCTCGACCGGGTCATCGCGCTGATGGGGAAGGCCGACTTCTCGCTACGCAATCCGAACCGGATACGCAGCCTGATCGGTGCCTTCTGCGGAGCCAATCAGGTGTGCTTTCATGCCGCGGACGGGCGCGGCTACCGCTTCTTGGCCGACCGCGTGCTCGATCTTGATCCGCTCAACCCGCAGATCGCCGCGCGGCTTCTCCGGTCCATGGTTCGCTGGCGGCGCTTCGATTCGGAGCGACAGCGTCTGATGCGTGCCGAGCTTTCACGCATCCTCGACAACGAGGTGCTCTCGGCGGATGTCTTCGAGGTCGCATCAAAGTCTCTCGAGGACTGATCCCGACGCGGTTGAGCCGAAAGGACGGGAGCAGCCGCCAGACTAGGCCGCCGACCTCCGCACGGGCGAGCGGCTGCACTCCATCCGGTCCTGACAGTGGGCGCACCGCTGCGCATTGGGTACATGCTGGCGACGGCTCTCCGGGATCAGCTCGCCGCAGTCGATGCAGAAGGTGCGTCCAAGCCCGGCGTTGGCGTGGCGCTGGATGACGTCGATGCGGAGCTGAAGCTCGCGCTCCGTATGGACCTGGGCCATGTCGAGCTCATCGGCGAATTTTTCCATCGGAATCCTCTGTGCTCTACTGAATTGCACGCGTCAATTATGTGTTGCCAAGGTGATCCTGAGATGAGGGTTTGATGGTGGAACGATGACTCCCCCTGCGTCAGGATCATCGATGTCGCCTCCCCCCAAGGAGTCTTGTACGGTCCTCGGGCATCATTGGGCTGGGGCCATCGCGCCCGTGGGATATTGTCGGACGGGGCTTCGCGTAGCGAAGACTTTGGTCCTGGCTTACCCCCCTCTCGGAACGTGATCGATGCGATGATTGAGGCCCTCCACACAGGATGCCGGACGCACTCGGTCTAGCTGAGCTCAGGTGGACCGTTGCCGGAGTTCGTCAATCAGATCGTCATCTTTATGGTGTAGCCTCCGTTGTTTGCATCGCCCCCTGATTGGGGCAAGGTCCGTGTTGACGCCCGTGCATTGCAGGAGCTCCCCGTGCTCGAGTTGTTCTTTCGATTCCGACTGATTCTCTGGCTCACGATCGCGCTCGGGCTGCTTGCCGGCTGCGATCTGAGCGAATACCGCGCTGCCGCTTACCTCGACAAGGGGCGTGACCTCTACGAAGCCGGCGACTATCAGAACGCCAGGCTCGAGCTCAAGAGCGCGCTGCGGATCAATCCGCGGCTGCCCGATGCCTGGTACCTGCTTGGACGTATCGCTCAGCAGGAGCGCGATTGGCAGTTGGCCTTTTCGGGCTACGGCAAGGCGCTCGAGATCGATCCCGATCACATCGATTCGACGGTCGACCAGGGCACGATCCTATTGGCCGCAGGGAACCCCGAAGCGGCGCGGCGCGCGGTCGATAAGGCTCTGAATCTCGACCGGAAGCATGCCGGTGCTCTGTTGCTGCGCGCCTCGCTTGAGTCTCGCGCGGGTGATATGAAGGCGGCTCGCGCCACCGTGCAGGAGGCGCTGGCGGCGGATCCGACGAGCGATCAGCCTTATGCTGCGCTCGCGGTCGCCTTGGCGCGCGAGGGGCTGGCCGATGATGCGGAGAAGGTACTGCTCGATGGGCTGACGCACAGCCCTGACTCGGTGCGGTTGCGCGCGCTCCTCGCCAACCTCTACCGCGGCGAGAAGAAACCGGAGGACGAGGTCCGGCTGCGGCGGGAGATCGCCGAGCAGCTTCACGGGAGCCCCGCGGCGGTTTTCAGTCTAGTCCAGACGCTCGCTGGCGACGACAAGGTCGACGAGGCGGAGCAGGTGCTACGCGAGCGCATTGCGGCCCATCCGGATGAGATTCAGACGCGGCTGGTGCTGGTCGAGCTGCTGCGCCAACGTCGCTCGCCGGAGGCCGCCGAGGCGGAGCTCCTGACGCAGATCGACGCGTTGGGCGAGCCCGAGGAGCTGCAGCTCGCTCTCGCACGGCTGTATGTAGCGGAAAAGCGGTTGGATGCAGCCAAGGCCGTTTTCCATTCCCTGATCGAGTGCCGCGGCATCGCCGCCTCCGGCTTGGCGGCGCGTAAGGGCCTAGCCGGCATGCTCCTGAGCGAGGGCGACAAGGAAGGGGCCGCGCGCCTGATTGCGGAAGTCCTGGGGGCAAGCCCGACTGACGGTGACGCCCTGATCGCCCGCGCCACGCTGCGTCTGGCCGACAAGGATCTCGACGGGGCGATTGCCGACCTGCGCTCCGTAGCCGCCGGCCGTCCCGCTTCGCTCACGGCGTCGCAGCTCCTGGTGCGCGCCTATCTCGCCAAGGGCGATGCCGCGCTGGCGCTGGACCAGCTCGAGCGTTTCGTGCGGGTCAACCCGGCCGTGGACGCTGCGGCGCTGCAACTGGCGGGGCTCTACGCCCGCCTCGGGCGCGTCGAGGATGCGGAGGCCCAGCTGCAAGAGATCGCCGAGCGGGGCACCGACAAGGGCGCGGGACTGAGTGCCCTGGCCCAGCTTTACCTGAAGACCAACCGGCCGCAGCGCGCCGTGGAGGCTGCCGAGACCTTGCGTAGTCGGCTCCCCGAAGACCCGAGCAGCCATTATCTGCTTGGCCTGGCGCGCCAGGTAGCGGGTGACCACACCCTAGCCGTCACCGCCTTCGAGGCGGCGCTGGAGCTCCAGCCCGGAGGCATACGGCCGCTCGAAGGATTGGTGCGAAGCCGTTTGGCGCTGTCGCAGCCAGAGGAGGCGCTGAGCACGCTCGACGCGATAATCGAGAAGAACGCACAGAACTTCGTCGCGCTCAACCTGCGTGGTGAGGTGCTGTCACTCGCGCAGCAGCCCGACGGGGCGCTCGCCGCCTTCGAGCAGGCATCGGCGGTGCGTCCTGATTGGGCGGTACCCTACCTCAATCGTGCCCGGTTGCTGCAGGGCCAGAAGCGCGTATCGGAGGCCGAGACGGCCCTGCGGGAGGGCGTGAAGGCGACGCAGGAGACGCAGGAGGCGTCGGTACTGGTGCTGCGGCTCGCCGCGCTCCGCGAGTCCCAGGGCGACCGGGACGGCGCGATCGAGCTCTACCGCTCGCTGCTCGTGAAAAGCCCCGATCTTGATGTCGCCCGCGAGAGGCTCGCGGTGCTGCTTGCCGAGGACCCGAAGGATGATGAGGCTTTGGCCGAGGCGCTGGAGGTGGCGCAGCGTTTCAAGGAGTCGCGGAGCCCGCTCCACCGCGACACACTCGGCTGGATACTCTACAAGATCGGCCAGCCGGGCCGGGCAATTCCTCACCTCGAGGCGGCCGCCGCGGGTGCATCGGAGCGACCAGACGTCTTGTACCACCTGGCCATGGCCTACAAGGCCGTTGGCCGCACCATCGACGCCAAACAGCAGCTCGAGCGCGCCGCCGCGCTGGATGTGGATCTGCCCGCGCGGGCTCTGGCCAAGAAAGCGCTGGCCAAGCTCTAGACTGAGCTCCATCTGTCCCCGAGATATCCCGCAGAGCTTTTGTCCGGCGATCCTGAGTCGGATCTCGGGGCAGCTTGTCCGATTCCGCTCTGAAGGCTCCGAATCTTCCAATTGGTCAGAGCCACTTCGTTTACGGACGTGAATAAACCGTCACTGGAGTTTTTGAGTTCTGGAAATGGCAACTCTGGGAATGGCTCTATTCACTTCTTCAATCACCGGAATTGATCATCGCCCTCCGGCAAGCCGTTGATGTACTTGTCATAGAGATAATTGCGCACCTCTGCTGGCGCATCGGTCGCGGTGACGGGCCGACCGCACAGCTCGCGCAGTCGCAGGATGGTGTGGGCTGTCGGCATCTCGCCCATCGAGATCAGAGCAATGTCGTCGGGATCGACCCGCTTGGCGAAATCCGAGAGGTTGCCGTTGATCACCCGTTCCAGCCGCGCCTGGTCGAGCTCGAAGTGGCTCGTCAGGCCCTCTCCCATCTCGATGAACAAGGGCATCAGGTCCACCCCCTCCGCCATCTCGTCGCATAGCGGACCCAAGCGGCGCAGCATCTCCTTGATCGCGAACCGGAGCACCGCTGAGTCCCGCACCCGCAACCGGCGGGCGACCCTCTTGACCTTGTCCAGATCGCCGACGTTCAGCCGGAGCGAGACGATCTTCTTGTTGTCCGCGTCCAACGCCAGGCTCTCCACTTCGGTAGATGCTTTCTTCAGTCGTCGGAGCATAAGTGATGCTTGTTTCAACGGTATTAAGGCATCGGTGCTCGGCCAGGGTGTCGCCCTCTGGATCGATCTCAAGTGACCGAGGCTCAGCGGATCGATCGAGACCACGCATACAAACGTATTACATGACGCCTTTCTTTCATGAAAGATTAACTGAAGTTAATCCGCCTGCCGAAGTACCCTCTGCAGCGTGTCAGAGGAGGGCGGCTGGCGCGGAATGGATGAGCAGCGGCCACCATCGGGGGCGGTGATCGAGCGGCCCGACGGGGCCGATGGAACAGATGGAGCGGCCGGACGCTTCTTTGACATGCGCAAAGTGTTCAAGAACTGAAAGGGAAGGCCACACCCGCTGCGAAGCGGGGCCGGAAAGCCACGGGTCTTGCGTGCAAGACGGCCGGGTTGCTACCGATTCGAGACGGTTAACAACCTCAACGCACGGAGACAATCGATGCACTTTTCAATCAAGGCGTTCGCTGCGGCAACGTCACTCACCATGGCGAGCGGTGCCTTTGCGGCAACGGTCGAGCTCACCACCGCGCCCGGCGGTAGCAGCGTCATCGTCACCATCGGCGCTCTCGATGCCGACCTGACGGACCAACAATCCCTGGTGCTCGACACCGGCCTGCACGCGGTCGACTTCGCTCCCGGTGCTGGCTTGACCAGTTGGAGTTCCAACAGCTTGGGCGTGCAGCCGCTCGTCCAGGACTTCATGGGGACTCAAGGCTACGACAGCTTTCGGATCTGGGCGGCTGGCGGTAGCTCAGAGTTCTACGGCCTGAACAAGACCTCGCTGAATACCGGCTCGGCTCCCGCCCGCATCAATGCCTACGACACGAACCTGAACACTTACCTCGAGAATCTGAACTTCGGTGACTTTGGCGCCGACCTCGATGGGAATCCTTACGTTCAGGTGGTCGACCCGGGCGATCCCGAGGGCTTCAAGAATCCCCAAATGACGACTTGGATGAATAGGTCCGTCGGCGTGGGTGATTCCGTGCCCTTCACCTACTACAAATCTGTCGCCTTTCCCAATGTGGAGACGAGCACGGAGACCCTCGGCTCCTGGTCGCTGTCGGCCGCGGGTGAAGTGACCTATGCCCATACCCCGGCCGTCGTGCCCCTGCCCGCCGCTGCCTGGTTGTTCGGCTCGGCTCTTGCCGGGCTCGTTGCCTTCGGTCGCCGCCGCGCCGCGTAAGAGCAGCTTCTCGCCGATCGTCGTTCGACCTAAGTTGTCCTAAGGAGACCTCTCATGAACGTTCAGTACAAGATCCTGGTCAGCAGCGTCGCCCTGGCGCTGAGCGGCGGCGCTCAGGCCGCGAGCCTGGGTGCCGCGCACGAGGTATACATCAGCGGTGCCACGGCGCCCCAGAACTTCCTGCGCGAAGACACCATCCTGCGTCTCTGCGACTTCGACGCCGCCGCGATTAACGTATACGTGGATCAGATCAGCAATGCCAACGGCGTGACGGACGTGCTCGCTGGCGACCTGCTGGAGCAGGGCGATCACTTCGTCGTGCAGTGCACCACGAAGACCGGCTTCAACGACGCGAACCTGGACGCGAAAAGCATCGCCGTCTACAAGTTCAACGGCGGCTCGGCCACCGGCGTCGCCCCTGTCGCCGACGCCACGACCGTGAGCTTCATGGACGCGGCACCTGCCAACTGCAGCGCCCCGACCCGCAACATCCCCTTCGTCACCGACAACAGCCGCACCTACAACCTCTACGAGTGCCCGAACGCACCCCTCGTCGCGCAGATCCCAGACGCCGGTGTCTCCGATATCGAGCCGGACCGTTTCGTCGGTCCGCTGGCGTTGAACTTTGGCGCTGAGCCGGTCGGTGTTGCGTCCAAGGAAACCCAGCCTTACATCGACCGGGGCAACCTCAAGAAGCAAGGCGGCCCGGGTCTGGTGTTCGGTGTCGCCGTGACCCTGCCCCTGTACGACGAGCTGCTGGACAGCCAGCAGGCCGCCGGCATGCCCTGGATGGCGAGCTGTCCGGCGAATCCGACCCGCGCCCAGCGTGACTCGGTGGACTGCATGCCGAGTCTGGCGAAGAGTGACGTGACGGCGGTGTTCACTGGAAGTGTCAAGAGCTGGGCCGACTTCAAGCCTTACGGCCTGACGCTCGATCCGGTCAGCGGCGCCAACGCGGTCGCGGAAGGGAATAAGGTGTACATCTGCAAGCGGACCAACGGCTCCGGGACCCACGCCCAGCACTCCATCGAATACATGGGGACCGGCTGCCTCCAGGACTCGGACCTCCCGATGCTGGAGCAGAACAACGGGGTCGCCGTCGCGGGGTCAGTTGTTGGCGTTTACGCGAACAAAGGCTCCTCGGACATGGACGATTGCCTGGACGCCCTGGGCACCGGCGCGGGCTTCAATGGCGACTTCACCTCTCTGCCGCCGACCCTGGGCGACGCCAAAGGCGACTCCTCCGTGGTCCCTGGGACGGGTCTTCCTGCCGTCCCAAACCCATCCGATCCCTTCAAGCCGGCCTACAACTACAAGACCGAGGCCTGGGCCATGGGTTACAACTCACTGGAGAAAAACACCGACTTGGGCTACGCCTATCGGTTCGTGCGGGTCAATACAGTTCCCCCGACGCTTGTCGAGGCAGCGGACGGCAATTACACCCAGACCTACTATCTCTCGTTCCAGCACCGGGTTGACGGCTCAGGAAAAGCAGATCCCCGGACTGGCGGCATGCGCTCCACGGCGGCGAATGTGGCGGTTCTGGACGCCTACTTCGAGGAATATGCCGCGATCGACCCCTTGGCTATCGACGCGGTCAACACCGCCTTCGAAGTTGATCCCGACGGCACTGCAGGCAGCGGCGACGAGTGGCAGGGTGGCTTCCTGACGACGGTGCCGGGCGGCGGCGCCATCCCGGCGACACCGAACGCACGTCAAACGCCTTCGGCTGACCCCTACAGCTGTGCGGCCCAGGCGCCGGTCCTGTAAAGCGATCGCGGGTGGCATAGCCATCCAGAGTCTTGTAGAAGACATTCGGGCGAGGCTTCGCGAGGGGCCTCGCCCGGATTCATTATTGTCGGAGGTCCGCCGATGCGGCCGAGTCGCGGCCGATTCGGTCAGCGCCGTCGCGGCGTTGGACGCTGAGAAGGCGGTCGGTTGAGGAACTTGAGAATGCGGCGATGCACGGCTGTCCTCATTGCGCTGGCGGGCGCCGGCCCGAGCCTGCTCGCGGCGAGCGAGCCGCCCGCCGGCTTGCCGAGGGTGTTTCCAACCGACCACGCGCAATTTCGCTTCGACGGGGCTAGCCGGCGCTACCTCAACGACAATCAACTACGGATCGACCAGACGGCCGACCGCGCCATCCTGCACTGGCAGAGCTTCGACATCGCGCCGGGCAAGGCGGTGGAGTTCCGCCAGCCGAGCCAGAATTCGATTGCCTTGAACCGGGTGCTGGGCGACGGCGGGCGTAGCCTGATTGACGGTCAGCTCACCGCCAACGGCCGCATCTTCCTGATCAACCAAAACGGCATCCTGTTTGGTAACAATGCCAGGGTAAACGTCCACAGCCTGATCGCCTCGACGCTCGATATCGAGGACACCGTCTACGAAGACGTCGGGTTCGTCAATGCGATCAATCGCCCGGATGCCGGCGCGAACGACTATTTGACCAGCCCCGAGACCTTCGCCGCCTTCGACAAACGCCACAACGCCGATCCGACCGCGGAGATGGGCGCCATCGAGTGCGCGCCGGGATGCACCATCGTCTCAGGCCAGAACGGACGGGTCATGTTGTTCGCCCCCTCGGTCGTCAATCGCGGCAGTATTTCGTCGCCGGAGGGCCAGATCGTGCTGGCCGCACCGGACGACCGCGTCTACATCGCCGCCGAAGACTCGGAGTTTCGCGGGCTCTTGGTGGAGGTCAAGACAGGAGCCGAGCCCACCGCGGACGCGCCCTATCGCGGGGTGCACAACTTCGGCGAGCTGATCGCCGAGCGGGGCAACATCTCGCTGGTCGGCATGGCCGTCAACCAGTCCGGCCTGGTGCGCGCGACCACCAGCGTGTCCCTGAACGGCTCCATTCGCCTCATGGCGCAGGACATGAGTGGCCCGGATGGCGATCTTTCTCCCTCCGCGCCGAGGAGCTCGGTCGCCGACAACGCCGGCACACTCACGCTCGGGCCGGGCAGCGTGACCGAGGTGGTCCCGGAAACGAGCGGCGTCCTGGCCCCGGACGCCCAGGCCCAGAGCCGATCGGAGATTAGGCTGCGCGGCAAGGAGGTCACCTTGAGATCGGGGTCGCGCGTGATCGCCCCCGGCGGCGACGTCCTCGTCCAGGCGCTGGTGAATCCGAATCGGCGCGGGACCGATCTCGGGCAGGTACGGGCCCCGGCCGAGGACGGCCCGGAGATCCTGAGCGAGTCCGGCGCGATCGTCGACGTGTCCGGCTATGATCAGACGCAGGTCTCGGTGGCCCGCAATTTCGTTCAGGTCGAGGCACGCGGCAACGAACTCGCCGATTCGCCGCTGCAGCGCGATGGGCCGATCCGCAACCAGACCCTGACCGTGGACATCCGCCGGGGCACGGATTTTCTCAACATCGACAGCGCCGTGGCGGCGGCCTTGATGCGCGACGCCGGGGAGCGGCTGTCCGTTGGCGGGACCATTCGGCTGGAATCGACGGGCCGCATACGGGTGGCGCCAGGCGCGGTGCTGGACATCAGCGGCGGGATGGTGACCTACACTGGCGATACTGTCTCCACGAGCAAGCTGATTTCGGCGGATGGGCGGGTGGTGGACATCTCGGACGCCGACCCTAACGTCCGCTACCGCAGGGTGCTCGGTGATCTGGAAGTTAACCACGAGAAATGGGGTATCCGGGAGGTGTTTCCCTCGTTGCTCGGAAGCAGTTTCGAGCGCGGCTATGTCGAGGGCAAGGATGCCGGTGAGCTGATCCTGAGTGCGCCGGACATCATCTTCGAAGGTGATCTGCTGGCGGCGTCCATCGCGGGCGACTACCAACGCTACCGTCCGGCGCTGGCGGCAGGCGTGGCGGCCTATGCTCGGCCGTTCGATCAGGTGCCCCTGGGTGGCCGGCTCACCTTCAATCTGCTGGATCGTCGTTTCCCGGACCTGTTCATCGGTGGGCTGTCGGACGAGGACGCCCGCAACGACTACCCGGCCTCGTCGATCGAAGCGGTCGTGCTCAGCCCGGCGCTCTTCACCCAGAGCGGGCTCTCGCGTGCGCGTCTGACCAGTACGGGACGCATCATTCTAAACGAGTCGATCCAGCTTCCGGCTTATGGTGAGCTGGAGCTGAGCGGTGCGCAGGTGCTGGTGAGCGCCGATGTGCGGATTCCCGGGGGCGACGTCGCGATCACGCGGCAGACCGGATTCTCGGGCAGCGGTGATTTCTCGGAGGAGGCGTTGGATCTGGCGTCACTCGGGCGCATCGGCGGCATCATCGATGTCAGCGGCACTTGGACCAATGACAGTGAGCTGATCGAGGGTGCCTCCCGGACCGGCCCTATTGTCACCGAGGGCGGCCGCATCCGCATTGGCGCCGCCCTGGACGGTTCTGACGACAACCGCGCGCTGACCGGGGTCGAGATCGCCGCCAATGCCTCGCTGGACGTGAGCGGCGGCGCCCATCTCTCCGTCGATGGCGCATTCACGGGCGGCCGTGCGGGGGAGATCCTGCTGAAAAGCGGATCCAAGGATGGTGATCTGCCCTCGCGCCTGGAGATCCTAGGCGAGCTGCGTGGATTCGGCATGGCGAGCGGCGGGACCCTGGAGATCGCGACGGATGAGATCCTGATCGGCACGATCCAGGGCGCAGCGTCGGCGGGCTTCGGGTTGAACGGCGCCGAGCGGTTTCGCACCGTCGACAGCGAGGTGCTGACGGATTGGGAGCGTCGGGCGCTGGCCGGCGACGATCCCGTGTGGCGGGGTCTGGAGCAGTGGGGGACGGCGGATTCGCTGTCCGAGGACCAATTGTCGGCCTGGGATCTCTCGCTGGCGATCGGTGAGGGAATCGCGCGCAACCTCCTGGTGGTCGATGCGGGCATCTTCCAGCGGGGCGGTTTTCAGTCCTTCAGTTTGCGCTCTAATCGGGCTGGCTTGGGCGTGCTTCCCGGGACCGAGATCCGACTCCAAGCGGCCAATCCCGTTCCCGCCGCTTGGTCCGTCGCCCTGGTGCCGAGCGGTGACTCCATCGCTCACTTCGCCGAGCCAGCGCTGCTGAACGACTACGATCGTCAGCCGGTGGACTTGTCGCTGAGCTCCAGCTCGACCGGTGCCCTCAACCTGGGGTCTGGCGCCTCCATTATCGGCGATCCTGGTGCACGGGTTGCCCTGACATCGGTCGCGAGTCTCTTCATCGACGGGACCATCGACGCTCCGGCGGGAACCGTCGAGGTGCAACAGACCGGTGCCGAAGGCAGTTTCGACGCGGCTCGCAAGGTGTGGCTCGGCTCGCAGGCGCGGCTGTTGGCCCCTGGCGCGGTGCGCGTGGATCCGGCGAGCAGGATGGGTCAGCAGGTCGGCGAAGTCCTGGATGCCGGCCGCGTCAGCGTGCGGGCCGACCAGGGCTCTTTGATCGGCTCCGAGGGCGCCTTGATCAACGTCGACGCGGTCTCGGCGGAGCTCAATGTGGGACTGGGAGGCGTGGGGCCACGCGTGCGCGTGGGTGCCCGGGCGGGTCAGATCGAGCTGTCCGCGTCCGAGTCTCTGGCGTACCGTGGCCGACTCTCCGGGCGTGGCGTGCTCGACGAGGAGCCGGGGTCCTTGACGGTGACCCTGAGCGCGGAAACCCGCGGCAGGTCTGCCACCGCTCTTCTCCAGACGCCCGTATTCGATCTCGGCCCGGATATCGCACTGATGCAGGATTTCCGGGGTGTGTTGCCGGGTCCGGGTAAGCCCATCGGTGACGACCTGCAAAACCGCGCCTTCGTCCCGGTGGGCCAGATCGAGCCAGGGGGCTTCGCCTCGCTGCGGGTCGCCGTGCGCAGCTCCTCCGACGGCGTCGATGACGCTCCGGGACGCGATCCCGACGCCGAAGTCCTTCCGGTGCCCGACACGCTGGATTCCCTCCCGATCATCGAGTTCACTGGCGATCTGACATTGGGCCTAGCAGGCAGCCTGGTGCTGGATGCGGCGATCTTGCGCTCCACCGGTGATCATGAGGTGGTGCTCGAGGCGCCCCATGTTGCCATCGGCTCGTCGGATACGCGCGTGCACCTCGACGGCTCGGTTCCGGACGTGATCCTCGATGCGAATGGGGTTGCCCAGCAGAACGCCGGTCAGAGGCTCGATCTGCTGCCGGTTGCGGGGGGTAGCCGGCTGCGGATCGAGGCCGATCTGATTGAGCTGGTCGGCGAACTCGTCACTCAGGGGTTCGGCGATGCGGGCAGTGGCACGCCCGGTGTCGTGCTGTCGGCGGCCGCGGATCTCCGTATGCGCGGCGTCCGTGCCGACCGCAAAGAGGTCTATGAGGGTCTGTTTCGCACCGCTGGCGATCTGTCAATCCTGGCGCGGCGCGTCTATCCGACGACGCTCACGGACTTCGAGCTGCGTGTGGTGGGTGCGGGCGGGACACTGCGTATCGATCCCCGTGACGCTTCCATCCCGAGTGCGCCTTTGTCGCTTGGCGGTACCCTGCAAGTCCATGCGGATGTGATCCGCCAGAACGGCAACGTTTTCGCGCCTCTCGGTGCACTTTCGCTTGAGGCGGGCTCGGTCCTGCAACTGGGGGCTGCGAGTCTGACCTCGACGTCCGCCTACGGGGTCGCGGCGCCGTTCTTCCGGACCCAGCCAGGGGGCGACTTGCTCGTGCCCAGGAGCAGTCCGGACGAGCTCAATCTGGTCTTCGTCGAGTCCGTGGAGATACCGGCATTCGAGCGAAGGCTGCCCGAGCAGTCGCTGTCCTTGAAAGGGCCGGCGATCGAGATTGCCGAGGGTGCCAGGTTCGATCTGCGTGGTGGAACGGATGCCAAGGCGACGGAATTCATTCCCGGCCCCGGCGGATCCAGAGATATCCTGCTGGCCGATCTCGACAGCGGTAGCGGCGTCGAGGCGAACCCGTCCTTCGCGATCGTACCGGGCCTCAATGGGTTCGCGCCCTACGACCCATTGGAAACGCCGGCGTCGGAGAGCGTGCAGGGCATCGGGATCGGGGACACTCTGGTGCTCGAAGAAGGGCTGCCGGGGCTGCCGGCTGGCGAATACGCCGTGCTCCCGGCCCGCTATGCCTTGTTTGGTGGATATCTGGTGACGCCCCTGGCGGGCACGCAGGATCTCGGCGCGGGCGTTGGGATGTCCAGCGCGGACGGCTCGCCCGTGGTGGCTGGCCGATTCGGCTCGGCCGGCAGCGCTACCCTGTCCAGCCGCAGCCAGGGATTCGTCATTGCGAGCGCGGCCCGGGTGCATGAGCGCGCGGAGTACCTGGAGACACCCCTCGGCGACCTCTATCAGAGCTCGATGCCGCGCTCCCCTCGGGATGCCGGCGCACTCACGATCGAGGCCGGCAGTGCCTTGACGCTCGGCGGCCGAATTGTCCAGGGTGGCGATCCGGCAGGGCGTGGTCCGCAAGTGGACATCATTGCCGATGCGATCTCCGTGCTGCCCAGCAGGGAAGCAGCGACAGGACGAGGTGTCGAGCTTCTGGTGGAGCAGATCGAGCGCCTGGGTGCGGAGAGTCTGCTGATCGGCGGGCGCCGCTCGCTCACCTCCGACGGCTTGAGCGTCAGCCCCAAGGCGGAAGCGCTCACCGTTGCCAGCGGTGTGCGCCTAGAGGTTCCAGAGCTGATTCTGGTCGCCGACAGGCTTAGGGTCGAGACCGCGTCCTCGGGGGTTGGGACGACCCTTCTGGCGTCCTCCGGCGCTGCGACGGACGATGGGGGCGTCCTTCGAATCGACGGATCGGACGGTGGGGGCGACGCCGCCGCCCTGGCCGTCTCCAACCGCCGACTGACGTTCGACCGGACTGGCTCGACCGAATCTTTGACAGGCTATCTGAGCGTCGGGTCCGGTACCCTGCTGCGTGCCCCCGGTGCGGTGGTCGCGGATGTCGCCGGCGATGCCGATTTCGCCGCCGCCATCGACGGCCGCAGGGCGATCGTTAGCCTGGGTGCTTCGAGCATCAGCCTCGGCGCGGTCGAGGGTCTCGGCCTGACCGGCGGAATGATCCTGTCCAATCCCAGGCTCTCAGGCATCGCCGGCGGGGACCTGCGGCTGCGCAGCGATTCGGTGGTGACCGTCTACGGCTCGCTGCCCGGGGCGGGGGCCAGCGAAGACATCGACTTCGCCAGGCTCGCCATTGACGCCCAGGGCATCGTTGGTGCCGGCAACGCGGATGACCTCGCGCGTCTGGTCGCGGACGAGATCCAGCTAAGCAACCGATCGGGCGGCACACTGGCGGCCAGCGGCCTCAGCCCGAGCGCGGGTGGTCTAAGCTTGAGCGCGGAGCGACTGATCCTGGGGGGTGGTGATTTCACCATTCAAGGGTTTGGCGACCTGGCATTGCGGGCGGGCGACTATGTCTTGATGGCCGGCGACGGAGAGCTGTCCGCGGAGGCCCCTGTCACGCTGAATGCTCCGGTCATTTCCGCCACCCAGGGAGTCGATGCCGCGATCCGTGCCCTGGGAGCGGATCTGGTGATCTCTGGGGGACGGGCCGACGCGCTGGCTGGGGGGAGCACTGGGCTTGGAAGTGAGCTGCTGCTCGCGGGTAACAATGTGACCTTTGGTGGTCACTTGCTGCTGCCGTCCGGTCGAGTGGATCTCCTGGCCCAACAGGACCTGATGATTGGCAGCGGTGCCGTCTTGAGCGCAGCTGGCCTAACGGTCGACTTTGGGGCGACCATGGTGGGCACCCCGGGCGGTACCATCCGATTGCGCTCGGAGAATGGCTCCATCCGGGTGGCGTCCAACGCCGAGCTGAACGTCTCGCCTTCGCCGGTCGAGGGCAGCGCGGGAGAAGTGCTTATCAATGCGCCAGCCGGAACATTCTCGGTTGCGCCGGGGGCGCGTTTCCTATCTGGACGCGATGGCGGCGGGCTCTTGCTCGACGCGTCGCAGCTCGAGGTGGCCGGCGTGGCCTCGGACGCGGCCTACGGTCAGCTCAACCAACTGCTCGGGTGGGATTTCTCGTCTCGGCGCCATGTGCGTCTGCGCAGTCAAAGCATCACCTTGGGGGAGTCGGAGGTCGTCCGGGCGCATGAGGTGCGCGCCGTCTCCGATACTGGTGACGTCACAATCGCCGGCACCATCGACGCGTCCGGCCGCAACCCCGGCTCCATGTCGGAGGACGGCGGGACCATCGTTCTGGCAGCGGGAGACTCGGTTACCCTGGAGCCTACCGCCGTGCTCCGCGCCCGGGGCGCGTCAGATGGTGCGGGAAATCCCGCGCCGGGGACCGAGGGCGGGCGGATCGACTTCTTCGCTCTCGACAGTGACGGCTCCGACCCGTTGGGCGCCAGCGACGCGGTCTATCTGAAGTCGGGGGCAATCATCGATGTGACTGGCGGCCCAAGCGGCACTCCAGGCACCAAGGATCGCGTCGTCGTGGCTCCGCGGCAGAGTGGCGGCAATGTCCTGGTGCACACCAGACGACTCGATGTTGACGGCAACGGCCAGACCGAGACGCTGGTTCTGGGAGACATGGACGCTCAGGTCTGGGGCGCTCAACGCTCTGAGCTCGTGGGGACACAGGTGGTCGGGATCGGGGACAAGGTCGGCACCATGACATTCGACTTGGACAGGGCCTTGGACTCTGACGGCATTTTCGACGACGCCAGCATTACCGCCGGTGACATCGCGGCGATCAAGACCGAGATCGATCAATTCGTTCAAAACGCAAACACCACCGCAGGAGGCTTTCAAGTGGTGCCCGGACTGGTTCTTGAGAGCCCGGATGGATTGATACTGGAGGATGCATGGGATTTCTACCAGGGGTGGCATTTCCAGAAATCCGCCAACGATCCGGTCATTGCGGGTGAATTGACTCTGCGCGCTGCGGGCGATCTCGCGCTTGCCGATGACTTGACGGACTCCTTCTTCGACCAGCCCGGCCATAGGATCCCAGTCCTCAATATCGTCCTGGTGCCGGACTATCCGGACCGCGTGGCGGTTGCGACTCAAGTCGATGCAGACGGCAATCCTCTGCCGCCTCCCTCCTGGGGTTATCGTCTGGTGGCCGGTGCGGATACTTCCAGCGCCGATCTATCGGCGGCCATCGGCGGGATCGGTGACCTTTGGCTACAGGGCAGGGTCCGCACCGGCACGGCGGATATCGAGGTGGTGGCCGGTGACGATCTGACTTTGGAGCCGGGCGCGGCCATCTATACCGCCGGTCACAACCTCGGGCTGTCCGACAACGTCACCGCCGTCCTGCCCGGTTCCGGCCCTTTTGATACCGAGTTCTACTTCAATTCATGGCTCGGTGGCGGCGCGCAGTTCGTCACCGACGGCGGCGACGTAAGGATCACGGCGGGGGGCGACGTCGAAGCGGAGGCTGTTCAGGGCTTGCCTACGGTTTGGCAGCCCCGTATCGGTGAGGCTTTCATAGGCACAGGCAATGACCTGGCGAATGACGCTGGTGCGGTGCCAGCCCATTGGGGCATCGCCTTCGACCGCTTTACGGATGGAATCGGCGCTTTGGGTGGCGGCACGGTCGAGCTGCGTGTCGGCGGGAGCCTGGTGGATGTCGCCGTCGCGGTCCCCACCACCGGACGAGCCATCGCGGGTGTCGAGGATGCCAACATCCCTGGCAGCGAGAAGTTCGGCGAAGCTCTAGAGACCACTGAGGTGGCCGGTGGCGGGAAGCTTCTGGTTGCCCTAGGTGGCGACCTCGAAGGTGGCAGCCTTCACCTCGGCTCGGGTCTGGCGCACGTGCAGGTCGGCGACCGTGTCGTCGCCGGCTCGAGCGACGCGCTGAGGCTATACGCCGGTTTTGATGCCCAGATGCAGGTCTTGGCAACCGGCGATTTGGATGTCGGGGGAATCTCCGATCCGACCACCGTGAATTTGAGCGATACTCAGGCGGCCTACGAGGCGCAAAAGCCAGCCCCGGATCCCAGCATCATCGCGAATACGGAAGCCTATTTCAGAAGTCTTTTCTATACCTACTCCGAGACGGCCGGTGTGGATTTGCACAGCCTGGCCAGCGATGTGACTTTATCCGGTCCGGGGTTCGTCGGGCAGTTGCCGCCGGTCCTGCGCGCGGTCAGTCATGGTCGGGATGTCGCCTTGGCGGGGGATTTTAGCCAGTACCCCTCACCACAGGGCCAGATTGAGCTGTTGGCCGCGGCCAACCTGACTGGATCCAACTCGAAGTTGGCCCAGTCGGACCAGGATTCGGCGCTGCTTCCGAGTATCGACAAGCCGAGCACGAGCGATTTGGTTTCGGAGCATGCGCTGGTGCCAGTACATATCGATGACGAGCGGCCGAACCTTTTCGTGGCGCTCGAGGGCTCCGTGACCGCGCTGGACAGTCCGCGTTGGCGTCTGGAGCTGGCAAAATCCTCGATCTTTCAGGCGGGCCAGGATCTCAGCAATCTGAGCGTCGACGTACAAAATGTCCGCTCGCGAGACGTAAGCCTCTTCTCCGCCGGCCGCGATATCGTGCAGGACACGGTTCGCAACCCAATTACCAGCGACTTCGACGTCCCCGCGGAAGGCACCAACAAGGATTTCGTGACCAAGTACCAGATCGCCGGTCCTGGGGCGGCCATGTTCATCGCCGGTCGTTCGATTGCCTTGGGCACCAGCGATGGGATCGAGTCCGTCGGTGATGCCGACAACCGGGTCCTGGCGGATGAGGGAGCCAATCTGTTGTTGCTGGCAGGCGTGGGAGACGGGCCGGCTTACGATGCCTTCCTTGAGACCTATCTGCTCAACGACGACACCTATACGTCCGCCGGTGGTGCTTGCGCGTCGTGGTCGTGCTCCTCGACGCTGAATGCTTTCCTCGGGACTCTGGGTGTGGAGGTGGCCAATGGCGATCCCTTGGCGACCTTCCAGTCATTGAATCCTCGGCAGCAACGGCTGTTTGTTGCCAAGATGTTGTTGAACGAGCTCAAGGAATCCGGGACCGATGCCACCACCAGTGGCTCCGAGGACTATTCGCGGGGATTCGCGGCCATTGAGACGCTGTTTCCCAATAGGGCGGGCGATGGCGGCATCAGTCTGCTCCTGAGCCAGGTGCAGACGCTCGATGGCGGTGATATCGAGATGCTGGTGCCGGCGGGCAGTATCAATGCCGGGGCTGCCAACAGCGACATCATCGCGAAGGGTCCCGAGGATCTCGGTATCGTGGCGGCGCTCAACGGAGACATCGGCATTTTCGTCGAGGGGGATCTGCTGGTGAATTCGACCCGAGCTTTTGCATTGCAGGGGGACCTGCTGGTTTGGTCTTCGAGCGGCAGCATTGATGCCGGCAAGGGTGCGAAGACCGTGTCGTCGATCCCGAATCCGATCTACCGTATCGGCCCCACGGGAGAGTCCATTATTGAGCTCCCCCCTGCGATCGAGGGCAGCGGTCTGCAGGGGGTGAATGTCGTTTTGTTCGCGCCGCGCGGCGTGGTGAACGCGGGTGATGCCGGAATCAGAGCAGCTCAAGACCTAACCGTTGGCGCGACCGCGATCGAGGGTGCAGACAATATCGACATCGGCGGTTTCGCCGTGGGTTTCTCATTAGGTCCCCCCCCAAGTGTCGCGGTAGGTCTCACCGGCGCCACTGGTGTGGCTGCGAGCACCAGCAAGGCTGCGGAGAACGCAACCGCGAGCCAGGTGGCAAGTCGAGCGGACGAGAGTGGCGCGCAGGCCGGCCAGGGCATGGCCGTGATCGACGTGGAGGTCGTCGGGTTCGGAGACGGCTAAGGGCAATGGACGGCGCTTACCGACCCTCCGCTGGCGCCTGGTCAGCGACCTGCCGTCCGCTTGCAGGTCTTGGGTGAGCCGCAACAGGTGGTACCCGCAACTGTAACTAGAGTGAAACGTCTGATCATTAGAATACCGGGAATCGGGTAACCGAGCGGCCGCCGTTAGTGCTGCCTGCTCGGTTCTGCCGCCGACTCTCGGGAGACGACGATTGTGCTTGGTCAGATGCTGCTGGCCGCCGTTCTGCTGGCAGCGGGGCTTGGGATGGCGTTTGGTGTAGAAGAGCAGCCATCGGGCGAAGCCCTTAGGGAAGCGACCACGCCCGCTCCGCAAGAGCGGTTTCATTTCGATGTTTGGGAGTTTCGCGTCGACGGCAACACCCTGCTCGACACCATGGACGTCGAGCGAGCGGTCTATTCCCATCTCGGTCCCCAAAAGACCATTGAGGATATCGAGGCGGCACGGGCCGCTCTCGAATCGCTTTACCGCACCAGGGGCTACGGGACGGTGCTGGTCAACATCCCGGAGCAGGACGTCAGCAACGCGGTGGTTCGTCTGGAGGTGATCGAGGGCAAGATCGATCGCCTGCGCATCACAGGCAACAAGTACTTCTCCCAGGGCAAGATCCGCGAAAAGGTGCCGGCCCTGGCGCCTGGCGAGATACCGCACCTGCCGACGGCGCAGAAGCAGTTGGCGAAGCTGAACCAGGCCTCGCCCGACCGTGCCGTGACGCCAATCTTCCGAGCCGGACGCGAGCCGGGGTCGGTGGAGGCGGAGCTAAAGGTCAAGGACGAGCTCCCCCTGCACGGCAGCATCGAGCTCAACAACCGCTACACGCAGAATACCACCAAGCCTCGGCTTTCCGGATCACTCCGTTACGACAACCTCTGGCAGCGTCAACACAGCCTGTCATTATCGTATCTCAGCTCGCCCGAGAACAGGGAAGAGGTCAAGGTGCTGTCAGGCACATATTTGTTTCCGCTCGGCGACTCGGGCAAGCAAGTGGTTCTCTATGGGGTGAAGTCCGCTAGCGATGTGGCCAGCCTTGGCACACTGGGTGTTATCGGCAAGGGCAACATCTTCGGAGTGCGCGGCATCGTTCCGCTGCGCGGAAGCGAAGGGATGTTCCACAGCCTCAGTGCGGGCTTGGACTACAAGGACCTGGAGGACATCGTCCGCCTGGACGGAGCTGGTGACCTGGCCACACCCATCGACTATCTCAAGCTCTCCGCGGAATACCGTGCGACCTTTCTGGGGTCCTCGGGCACAACGCGAGCCAGTGCCGGTGTGCATTTCGCGCCGCGCGGCGTGATCAACAGCGAAGAGGAGTTCGAGAGCAAGCGGTTCAAGGCGGAGCCGAATTTCATCTATCTGACGGGCTCCCTGGAGCGTGAGCAGCGTCTGCCGAAGCAGTTCAGCCTGATGGGGCGGATGGAGTGGCAGGTCGCGGACGGGCCACTGGTCAGCAGCGAGCAGTTCTGCGCGGGCGGCGTGGAGACTGTGCGCGGATATGTCGAATGCGAGGAGCTGGGTGACCATGGCCTGGCGGCGACCGTCGAGCTGCGCTCGCCCGCGCTAGCCTCTTACATCGGCGAGCCGTTGAATCGTCTGATGCTCCTGGCGTTTCTGGATCGGGGGTACGTGCATGTCGAGGATCCCTTGCCTGGCGAGGATCGAGAGGCCGATCTGATGGGCACTGGGCTGGGGATGCGAATAACAGCCTGGAGTGGCCTCAAAGGTGAGCTGGATTGGGCTTATCCATTGCTGGACGCATCGGCGACGGCGGCCGGCGACCCTCGGTGGCACTTTCGCCTGGGCTACGAGTTTTAGCGTTGTCGCAGCGTCTGTCGAACGGACGATCCGACCCGATCCGCGGTGCTTGAGCATCTTTCAATCAATGTCCTGTAAACGAGCGAGCTCGAGGATTTCGTAGGAATGACTGCCGTGACCTGGTCCCGGGTGCTGACCCTAGCCCTGTCTTGTCTTCTGCCCGGCCTGGCCCAGGCATGGTGGAACGATGACTGGGACTTCCGCAAGAAGATCACGCTGGACACCAGTGCGGCCGGCGCGAATCTGGCCACTTCGCTGGACGAGGTCCCTGTGCTGATTCGGCTTCACACCGGCAACTTCGCCTACTTTCTCGACGTGGCGCCGGAAGGCGCCGATCTGCGCTTCATTGCCGGCGACGACGAGACTCCGCTGAAGTACTACGTCGAGCGCTTCGATCCGATCAACCAGATCGGTCTGATCTGGGTGAAGATCCCGCGCCTGCTGGCGGGGTCTGACAACGACAGCATCTGGATGTACTACGGCAGCCCGAATGTCTCCGCTGGCGATGACTCCGCTGGGACCTTCGACAAGGAGCAGGCGCTGGTGCTCGGCTTCTCGGAGCCCGCGGGTGCGCCTCGCGACCTGACTGCCTATGGCAACGAGCCGGATATCTGGACCGCACAGCGCGAGGAGGCCTCGTTCATTGCGGCGGGTGCGAAGCTCGAGGGCGGGCAGGTGCTCGGCGTGCCGGTCACGCCCTCGTTGCGATTGGTGCCCGATACTGGTTGGACCTTTTCCGCCTGGGTAAGGCCAGGCGCTGCGGTGGCCACGGATGACACGGCGGCGGGCGCATCACTGGCTCAGCCGGACGCGGGCGCGGAGATGGTGGAGGAGCCCGCGGCTGCTGCGGAGGCGTCCTCGCCGGTTGGCGGCACCGAAAGTGCGGCCTCGACAACCCCCGTGGTGGCTCCTGTGGCTTCGACAGCCGCGAGCGAGGCGATCATCGTCTCCTTGGAGGATACCGGCGGCTCTTTGGTGCTCGGCTTGTCCGGCAATGCCCCGTTCGCGCGCTTCACGGATTCGTCTGGCGCGATGTACCAGACCCCTGCCGCCCCGGAGCTCGTGCCTGAGCAATGGCATCACCTGGCATTGGGCGCCGGTGGTGACGGCCTGACGTTGTATGTCGACGGCGAGCAGGCCGCAACCGTCCCGGTGCCGCTGGTAGAGCTGGGTGGTAGGCTCACGCTGGGTGCACTCGCGAACGGTGCGGAGTCCTTCGTGGGGCAGGTCGATCAGGTGGAGATCGCCAAGGTCCTGCGCAGCCCCGAACGGATCGCCGCCGCGTCGCACATCCAGGGTCGGGACGCCGCGCTGATCGTCCTCGGAGAGGACGAAAAGCGCCAGAGCGGAGCCGGCAATACCTATCTCTGGTCCATCCTGCAGAACGTCTCCAACGATGGCTGGGTGATCATTGGTCTGCTGGCCATGATGTCGGCCGCCAGCTGGCTCGTCATGTTCAGCAAGGGCTTCACGCTGTGGCGCATTCAGAAGGACAACCGCGCCTTTCTGCAAGACTTTCGTCGGCTTGGCGCCGGTGCCGCGAGCCTCGAGAAGAACGACGAAGGCAGCGATGACGAGGGGTTGAGCGACTCGCCGATGCTCATGGCACTGTTCGGCAAGCATGACCACTATCAGAGCTCGACCCTGTTCCGCGTCTACCGGGCCGGTCTGCAGGACATCCATCAGCGCGCCGGCCGCTCGGCGGGTGCGCGGGCGGCCGGCCTGACGCCGGCGGCACTCAGCTCGGTGCGCGCGACGATCGACGGTGCCACGGTCCGCGAGACCCAGCGTCTGAACGGCCTCATGGTCCTGCTTACCATCGCGATCAGCGGCGGCCCCTTTCTCGGTCTGCTCGGCACCGTGGTCGGCGTCATGATCACCTTCGCCGCCATCGCCGCGACGGGTGACGTCAACATCAACGCAATCGCTCCCGGTGTGTCCGCGGCGCTGCTGACCACGGTGGCTGGACTCGTCGTCGCGATCCCCGCGCTATTCGGATACAACTACTTGACCATCAAGATCCGCGACATGCTCGCGGACATGCAGGTGTTCGCCGATGAGCTCATCGCGAATATCGGCGAATATCACGGTGAGTGAGGCGCCCATTCATGGCTTTCCGCATCGAGAACAAGATCTACGACGACCTCAACGTGACGCCCATGCTCGACGTTGCGTATACGTTGTTGATCATCTTCATCATCATGACGACGGCCACGGTGCAGGGCATCCTGGTCAATCTGCCGCAGGCGAGCGACACACCCAGCCTGGCTAAGCCGCGCACCAAGGCCATCACCATCACTCAGGACGGCACCATCTTCCTCGACACCTATCCCGTCTCATTCGAGGAGCTGGAGTCGCGCCTGACCAGCTACAAGGCGGTCGATCCCGAACTGCCGGTCGTGGTCAAGGCGGACGGCCAGATCGCCTACCAGAAGGTGGTCGATGTGCTCGATCTTGCGGGGCGGCTGGAGATCCATCAGCTGGGACTGGTGACCCAGGCGCTGGTCAAGTAGGGCGGACTCCAGGTCATGGCGACGAATACCCGACGCAGGCTGCTGAAGGCGCTCCCGGCGTTGGTCATTGTCCTTGTGCTGCTGGGTGCGGGGTTTCTCGTGTACCTGCTGCGGGGCTTGCTCGCCGGCGCGCCACCTGCGCCGAAGCAGACGGTGCAGCAGATCTCGCTGGTCCAGCCGCCTCCGCCGCCTCCGCCGCCCAAGGTGGAGAAGCCGCCGGAGCCGGAGATGAAGGAAGAGGTGCCGGAGCCGGAGCCGGAGCCGGAAGAGGTGCCGGAAGAGCTTCCGGACCTGGTCAACGACGAGCCTCCAGCCGGCGATCTGCTGGGGCTGGATGCCGAAGGTGGAGCGGGCGGCGACGGTTTCGGCCTGATCGGGCGGAAGGGCGGGCGCGGTCTGCTCAGCGACGGCAGCCGCTTCGGGTCTTATGCCGGGCTCATCAAGGAGGACATCGTCGATGCCTTATCGGCGGCCTCCGGGGTTCGCGATCATGGCTACTCGGTGTTGGTCAAGCTGTGGATCGACCAGTCGGGACGGATCGAGCGATACGAGCTCTTGAGCAGCACGGGCGATCGAAAGACCGACGAGTCGCTGCGTCTCGCCTTCTCCTCCTTACCGCGACTGAGTCAGCCGCCGCCGGAGGACATGCCCCAGCCCGTGAAGCTGCGGGTTACCTCGAGGCTGTAGAAGTAGCGGTTGCGCTGCGCGAATTGATTGGCGACTCAATGACCAACACGAACCCGAATACCAAGACTAATCCGAAGCTCAAGACGAGCGGCGCCAAACAGGCACGTGCCGTTGCGCTGGGACTGAGCCTTCCGCTCGGGGTGGTGCTTGGGGTCGCGGTCGGCCAGGCCATAGCGCCGCCTGACTCAGCCGACGAGGCGCCGCCGCCCGCGGTCGGCGCGGATGCGATCGGTGCAAACTTGCTCGCACCCATTGAAGGCGTTGAAGCGGCAGCCTCGAGCGCGGAGAAGCCGCCAAGCCCGCCCGCGGAGCGAAGGCCCGAGCAGACGGCCGTCGGCGATTCGTCAGCGGCGAGCCACGCCGGGGTGCCGGCAGGGACTGCAGTGACCGTCGAGAGGACGGAGCCGCCGATGCCTGCGGCTGAGGCGGCTGCAACGGTTGAGGGCGCGGGAGCAGGTGTCAAGACAGGTGCGGAGGTGGCGGGGGAGAGCGCGCCAGTCGCGCCCGCGAGCGTGGCGCCGGCCGCGGCGCATGCGGCGGCGGACGGCGCGCGGGAGGAGCTGCTCGAGATCAAGCACACGATCACCAACCTGGTCACGGCGCTGGTCGAGCAGGGTGTGCTGAGTGCGGCAGTGGCTGAATCCATCGTCGAGCAGGCCGAGTCCAAGGCGGCAGTGCGAGCAGCCGCTGAGACGCGAGAGGCGCGAATGGCGTCGGCTCCGGCCTCGGGAGTCGCTCCGGCGCCTGCTCCGGCCGCGGCGGCACCAGCCGTCGCTGAGACTCAAGAGGCGCCGGCGGCTCGGATGGCGCCGATCCCAGTCGCAGACGCGGGGGCGGAGGGCAACGCGGTGCGTGTGATGTACGTACCGGAGTTTATCAAGGAGGACATCCGCAACGACGTGCGCGCCCAGCTGCGCGCCGACGTCACCCAGGACGTGCTGCGGCACGCGAAGGAGGAGCGATGGGGCGTTCCGGACGCCTTGCCCGACTGGATCGACCGCATCAAGCTTTACGGTGACATTCGTGTACGGGGCCAGGGCGACCTCTTTGCCGAGAAGAACCAGCCCTATTCCTATCCTGATTGGAACGCCATCAACGATGCGGGCGGAGTGGTCGAGGCCGGCAGGGATGCCTTTCTCAATACCACCATGGACCGCTGGCGCGCTCGGGTGCGGGCACGCCTCGGCCTGACGGCCAAGGTCACCAATTCCGTGGAGGCCGGTTTTCGCCTCGCGACGGGCAACGAGGGCGACCCGATCTCGACCAATCAGACCATGGGGAGCTACGGGGAAAAGTACAGCCTGAGTCTGGACCTCGCCTACCTGAAGTACACCAGGTTGTCCGACGACGGCTATCCCTGGATGACGCTTTATGGTGGGCGCTTCAAGAATCCCTGGTATTCCACCGATCTCGTGTGGGATTCCGATCTGACCTTCCAGGGGATGGCCGTCACCTTTCGCTACAACCTGCAGGGCTCGGGCAACCTGTTCGCCATGGAAGACCGAACCGACACGGCCTTCCTGACTTTGGGCGCCTTCCCTCTTCAGGAGGTCGAGCTGTCTTCTCATGACAAGTGGCTCTACGGCGCGCAGCTCGGTACCGAGCTGATGTTCGAGAATCAGTCGGCCTTCAAGGCCGGGGTGGCTTACTACAGCTATCAGAACATCGCCGGAAGGCGCAACGAGTACCTTTCGACCGAGTACGATTGGACAGCGCCCGAGTTCGTGCAGAAGGGCAACTCCATGTTCGACATCCGCAACGACCTTGATCCGAGCACAAACCTATACGCCCTGGCCGCGGACTACGAGCTGGTCAACCTGACCGCCGAGTACGATTTCGCGCAGCTGGCCCCGATCCACGTGGTCCTGCTCGGCGACTACGTCCGAAACATCGGCTTTGATGAGAATGCGATCGAGCGCCGCACGGGCGCCCGCATCGAAGCGCGCAGAGATGGCTGGCAGCTAGGGCTGTCCGTGGGCTGGCCCAAGATCGACCGTCGCGGTAACTGGCGACTGTTTGGTGCCTACAAGTCCCTGCAGCGCGATGCCGTGCTCGACGCCTTCACCGATTCCGACTTCCACCTCGGCGGCACCGATGCCAAGGGATTCATTCTCGGTGGCGAATACGGGCTGGACGACAACACCTGGTTGAGTCTGCGTTGGCTTAGCGCAAATGAGATCGACGGACCGCCCTTGGGTGTGGACGTGCTGCAGCTCGATCTGAACGCCAAGTTCTGATACCGGCAAGACGATGGGGAGCGCAATGCATCGAGAACCGAAGAGTCTTAGCGCAATCGGTATTTGTGCCTCACTGTTAGCCGTCCTGCTCGTTGGACTTGCTGGCGACACGGTCGCGCAGAGTGCCCGCGGCGGCGGTGGCGGCAGCCGCGAGCAGCAGGCGATGGCCAAGATGCAATTCCTCATGCGCCAGCTCTCCAAGGAAAAGGCGGAGCTGCAGGCGCGCAACGCCCAGCTCGAGAGGGAGATCGTAGAGCTGGGGTCCGACCTCAAGCGAGTGGAATCGAGTGCCAAGCAGCTGGAGCTCAAGCTCGGGCGCACCAGCGATGCACTCGACCGCTACAAGGAGACCGACACCAAGCTACGAGATCTGTTGCAGAAGAGCCAGGATCGCACGCGCGAGATCATCGATACATACAACGGGCGGCTGCAGGAGGCAGCGGTGATGATCCGCGGTCTGCGCGGCAAGACGGCCGAGCTCGAGGACGTCAGTGCGAAGCGTCAGCGGTTGATCGAGGACTGCGAGGGCAAGAACAAGGAGCTGCTCCAGGTCAACACCGAGCTGCTCGAGCGCTATGAGAAGAAAGGCTTCTGGGATGCCTTCAAGCAGCACGAGCCGCTCACCGGTCTCGGCGCGGTGGCGATCGAGAATGCGATCGCCGATTACCGCTACAAGCTCGAGGATCTGCGCTTCGAGCTGCGACGCTGAGAGGCGTCGCGGTATCAGGCGGTTCCGGCCGCTACCCTTTATCCGACATGGCGTGCAACTACTCCAGAGGAGAACAAGCCATGCGTCCTGCCCTTAAGCGCCTCGCTTCCCTGGCCGCCGGTCTGTTGCTGGCCTTTGGCTCCTTGGCCGCTCCCGCCACAGCCGACACGGGCTTGCCCGACTAAACGAAGGCCGACGGTATCTCCGGTCATCTCTCGAGCGTCGGCTCCGACACGCTGGCGACCCTGATGTCGCTGTGGGCCGATGCCTTCAAGCGCATTTACCCGGGCGTGAGCATCGACATCCAGGCGGCTGGCTCATCGACGGCGCCTCCGGCCCTCATTGCCGGTCCCTCCAACCTCGGACCCATGAGCCGCGTCATGAAGAAGGCGGAGGAGGCGCAGTTCGAGGGCACCTTCGGCTACAAGTCGACGGCGATCCCGGTGGCGATCGACACCCTTGCGGTCTACGTGAGCCGGGACAAGCCGATCAAGGGTCTGAGCATGAAACAGGTCGACGCGATCTTTTCCGCGACGCGCGGCTGCGGGCTGAATCGGGACATCTTCAGTTGGGGTGACCTGAAGCTGCTCTACGCCTGGTCGAAGCGGCGCATCGAGCTGTTCGGGCGCAACACGATCTCCGGCACCTATGGCTACTTCAAGGAGAAGGCGCTGTGTAAGGGCGAGTACAAGACAACGGTGCAGGAGAAGAGGGGCTCGGCCGACGTCGTCTAAGCGGTGGCGGGCAGTTCCGGCGGCATCGGTCGGCGCTATTCGCGCGGCGGCGCCTGACTGCGATGCAGGAATGCATTTGGGGGCGATTGACGCCGCGCTCCCGCTCGCCTACAGGCCGCTCATTATCCCCCAGCCCCTCAATACAGTACCTCCTCCAAGCTCTGGGCGTCGAGAATGCGCTCGGACCAGGCAAGCAGGGTGTCGGGGTCGGTTTGTGTGACCTTGGCGCGGATTGGCTCGCTCGGGGGCCGAATTTGCGCTCGATCTGGAGGAGGAACATGGTGGCGCGGCCGTGCTGCTGGCCGCGCTGCTTGTGACCCGCCGGGTGAAAGTCCCGAACCGGTAAGGTTGGCCATCCACCGGAACCGAGTGTTGCGCGGTGCAGGGGCGACCCTGCCTGCGAAGCGTACACAGGGGGCGGCTAGGCCGTGTGATAGAGCCTCGAAAGAGTGAACGTGGAGCCGACGTTGTCGAAAAGGCGGAAGGCAACAGTGAGCGCATTGACAGTGGCCTGATGCGCGCACTCCACCGGGGTCGGAGAGCAGGGCATGGTCGCAAGGGTCACCCAGGAACCTGGGAGGGTTCAGACGTTCCTCGTCAAACGATGCGGTGCGGGCGCCGCAGTAGAAGCCGCCCAGGTCACCGTCGGCATTGGTCCAGCCGACGGGCGCGAACAGGACCGACGACGAGGTAGCGCCAAGCGAAGGCCAGAGGTGCGGCGCGATGACGGTTGAGCAATCGGAGCCGGCTGATACGACTGATGACGGCGGGGAACGCACCCCAGCGGACCCGTTCGAGGGAAGCGGCCGGTCGGTCTAAACACCTTCTGGAGGGCAAGATGACGCGAACATCGGAGCGCGAGATCATCTCCACGACACAACAGAAGATCGCGAACTTGGCGAGCGAGGCACCCGAGAGGGTGCTGACCACGCTGGCACACCACATCGACCTGATGTGGCTGGAAGAAGCGTACCGGCGCACGCGCAAGGACGGCGCGGTTGGGGTGGATGGCGTCACCGCCGAGGCGTACGAAGCCGATCTGCAGGCGAACCTGAGCGACCTGCTCGAACGGTTCAAGAGCGGACGCTACCGGGCGCCACCGGTCAGACGTGTCCACATCCCCAAGGACGGCACCAAGAAGACCCGTCCCATTGGCATCACCACACTGGAAGACAAAGTGCTCCAGCGCGCGGTGCTGAGGGTGCTGGAGCCGATCTACGAGCAGGACTTTCTGGACTGCTCGTATGGCTTCCGGCCCGGACGCAGTGCCCACCAAGCGCTCGACGCGCTCTGGCAGGGGCTCATGGACATCGGCGGTGGTTGGGTGATCGACCTCGACATCCAAGACTTCTTTGGCAGCATGGAACGACAACATCTCAACGCCTTTCTCGACCAACGGGTGCGTGACGGCGTGATCCGCCGCGTACTGGGCAAGTGGATGCATGCCGGGGTCATGGACGAAGGGGTGATCCGCTATCCCGAGCGGGGCAGCCCGCAGGGGGCGGTGATCAGCCCACTGGCGTCCAATCTCTACCTGCACGAGGTGCTCGATACCTGGTTCGAGTGCGAGGTCAAGCCGCGTCTGCGCGGCCGCGCCTTTCTGGTGCGGTTTGCCGATGATGCGACCTTGGCCTTCGAGCGGGAAGACGACGCTCGGCGGGTACTGGAGGTCCTGCCTAAGCGCCTCGCGCGCTTTGGGTTGACCCTCCACCCCGAGAAGACCCGATTGGTGGACTTTCGCAGCCCACCGAGGGCAGGACAGGAGCCGCGCGCACAACGTGAGCGCAGCTTCGACCTACTCGGCTTCAGCCACTATTGGGGGCGCTCCCGCAAGGGGCACTGGGTCGTGCAACGCAAGACCGCCAAGACCCGCTTCAGCCGCGCCCTGCGGCAGATCGGCGACTGGTGCCGGCGCAACCGTCACCGTCCGGTGGCGGAACAGCAGCAGGTGCTCAGCCGCAAGCTCAGAGGCCACGATGCCTACTACGGAATCACCGGCAACGCGCGAGCGCTCGCCCGATTCCGTCATGAGGTCCGTCGTCTTTGGCGCAAGTGGCTGAACCGTCGCTCTCGGGCGACACGCCTGAACTGGGCGGCGTTCGCTCGCCTTGCCCAGCGCTACCCACTCCCGCCCGCGCGTGTGGTTCACAGCATCTATGCCACGTAGCGATTGTCTCGATCGAGGAGCCGGATGCCCGAATTGGGCTCGTCCGGATCTGTGGGAGCCACGGGTGAGCAATCACCCGTGGCGACCCGGCATGTCGTCAGGGGGTGTTGTTTCCCTCCCTGATCCGCAAACCACCGCCAATAACCGCAGCCACTGGTTCACCGGTGGATTGAGGATCGGGTGGAGCAAAGCGGGCGGTAGTTGAAGGCGGGTTCTCACAGGCGTCACCGCCGAGCGGTGGCCGGGCGCATCGGCGACAATCGCAAGACGCTCGATTCATCAGAAGAGGTGGCCCGCCCCGGTTGCAGCCGTGGGCAGGCCGGAGCCGGTGCAACTGCGTTTTGCCTACTCGCACACCGGCGAGGAGTACGTTAAGCGCCGGGACTGGCAGCAGGCAACACTCGATCGTTGTCCGCTGCATCCGCACGGCGGCTGCGGTTTCGCCCGTCATGGCACCGATGCGCGCGTCTCCCCGCCTGGAACCCTGATCACCCGCTACTATTGCCCTGAGGGGCATCGCACCTTCAGTCTGCTGCCGGACTGCTATGCCGCGCGCCTGAGCGGACAGCTCAGCGAGGTCGAAGCCGTGGTGCGCGCGGTGGAGCAGGCGCCGAGCCAGGCGGCGGCCTGTGCCGGACTGCGCTTAGACATCGAACTGCCGGGCGTGCAGCGTTTCGTCACGCGCCGCGTGCAGGCGGTGCATCAGGCCTTGGTCGTGATCAAAGGGCTGCTGCCGGAGCGCTTTGGCGCCTGCGTGCCGACACTGCTGGCGTTTGCCCTCATGCTCGGCGTCTCAGAGGTCTTGGTGGCGCTGCGCGGGATCGCCGCGCCCTGGCTGCAAGAATTGCCAAGGCCGTTTGGATTCTGCCCCCGGCGTCAGCCGGGGGGCGGGCTTGAAAAGCGCCCGCCAACACCGAGCGGGGGCGGACCCGCCCGGGCTGGTGGCCTAGGGTCACGAGCGCAGGCAACGGGCCTGCGTTTTGTGGACTTTGCCGCTATGAACGACCCTGACACCGAGCGTCAGCGAGAGATCGCCCTGTTTCGCTACGGGGTGATCGCCGAGCTGGCCCAATGGCCGACAGACACCAAGGGCCTGTATGCGGCGATCGCCGCCAAGGCCGCGCGCGAGTACACCATCCCCGGCAGCAGCCGCACCCGCATCGCCGCGGAGACCATTCGCGATTGGCTCAAGGCCTATCGGCGCGGTGGTTTCGAGGCGCTGCTGCCCAAGCCCCGGGCCGACCGCGGCCAGGTGCGTGGGTTACCGCCGAGCGTGGTCGAGGCGCTGTTGGCCACCAAGGAGGGCAACCCGGCGCTCTCGGTGCAGCCGGTCATCCGCGCCGTGCGCGAGCGCCCTGATGTCCCGCCCGATCTGCCGCTGCCGCCCTCGACCGTGCATCGGCTGTTGGCTCGTCATGGATTGATGGAGCGCGCCAACACAGCCGGTGATCCCCAGGATCGACGCCGCTTTGCCTTCGAGCACGCCGGCGAGCTATGGATGAGCGATGTCATGCACGGCCCGAGCGTGGTGGTCGGTGAGCGGGTCAGGCGCAAGACCTACCTGATCGCCTTCATCGATGATGCCACGCGGGTGATCCCGCACGCGGCCTTTGCCCTCTCGGAGAACACCGCCACCTTCCTGCCGGTGCTCGAGCAGGCAATCCTGCGTCGGGGCTTACCGAAGAAGCTCTTTGTCGATAACGGGGCGAACTACCGCTCCAAGCATCTGGCCTTGGTCTGCGCCAAGCTTGGCATCGCGCTGATCCATGCACGGCCCTATCAACCGCAGGGCAAGGGCAAGATCGAGCGCTGGTTCAAGACCGTGCGCGCGCAGCTGCTGACCCGGCTCACCGAGGCCGATCTGGCCAGCCTCACGGCGCTCAACCGGCGTCTGGCCGGCTGGATCGAGGGCGAGTATCACCACAGCCCGCATCGCGGCCTGGAGGGCGCCACACCCTTGGAGCAGTGGGCCCGCACCGGCTCTGGGGTGCGCTTTGTCGAGCCCGATGTCGATTTGGCCGATCTGTTCCTGCTCGAGGCGGTGCGCAAGGTGCAGAAGGATCGCACGGTGAGCCTCAACGGGGTGCTCTATGAGGTCGAGGCCGCACTCATCGGGGAGAATGTGACCTTGCGCTTCGATCCCAGTGCACCGCCCGAGCGCCCGATCCAGGTCTGCTTCCAGGGCGAGCGCCTGGCGATGGCGCGGCCGGTGGACACCGACGCCAATTGCTTCGTGAAACGCGATCGCCCGTCGCGCACCGTGGCGGTCGATGGCCCGGTCGCAGAGCCGGCGCCCTCGGCGCTGCGCTTGCGTGAGTTCGCTGACGGCGATGACGACATTGGGGAGCGACGCTGATGGTCCGCAAGCACTTCGCCCTGACGGCGTTTCCGTTTGATCTGACCCCGCCACCGGATGCGCTGTTCGCCGCCGCCAGCCTCAGCGAGGCCGAGGCGCGGCTCAAACATCTCCTGGAGTTGCGCGGCATCGGTCTGGTCACCGGTGAGGCCGGCTCCGGGAAGACCACCGTGTGCCGTAAGGTGGCCGCGGATCTGCACCCCGGGCTGTATCGGGTGTTCTACATCCCGCTCTCCACCGGGTCGGGTAGCAGGGTGACGTTAGCGTCACCCCGCCCCCTAAGAACCGTGCATGCGACTTTCACCGCACACGGCTCAAGCCTCGATAAGATGCCGTCAAGCATCCGCCGGTCAACGGGGTGGTGGCTAAGACGCGTCACCAGGTGAGCCATGTTGGTCGAACGGCAGGGACTTGCCCTCTCTGACGAGCACGACGAGCCGCAAAATAATCGGCGTCCGCCGGATCGTAGGGATTGGCGTCGCCCCGTACCTTGACATGGCGGCGGATCGGGATGGTCGCCATCCGAAAGAGCGTGACCGACCCGTTGGTGAACACCCAGTCGCGGCCTTCCTTGTGGTCAAAATATCGCTCCTTGATCCACCGACGGCCTTTCTGGGGATGGCGTCGTATGGCCCAGTTCCATGCCATACGCCAGATCGCGTGGTCAATGTCGCAGAACGTGTCCTTGCTCACGACATGGCGGTAGTAATTGCCCCAGCCCCGGAGCACGGGGTTGAGTCGCTGGATCAGGACGCTTTGAGGCAGGGTTCTGCCCGTTTTGAAGATGTCCCGAGCCTTCTCCTTTACCGCTGCGATGCTGGACTTAGCCGGCTTGATGAGCAGCGTACCGTTGTACTTGCGGAAATTGAAGCCGAGGAAGTCGAAGCCCTCGTCGACGTGGACGATGCGCGTCTTCTCCTCCGCCAGCGCCAGTCCGCGTTCCGTCAGAAACCGCATCACCAAAGGCTTGACTTCATCATCGAGCAGCGCCCGAGAGACGCCGGTGATAATGAAGTCGTCGGCATACCGGACCAGATTGACCTTTTGATGGCTCTTGAAGCGCTTGTACAAACGCCTTTCTAAGCCGTCGAGGGCCATGTTGGCCGCTGTCGGGGAAACGATGCCGCCTTGCGGGGTCCCCTCTGCCGTTGGATAGAACACCTTGCGTTCCAGGTAGCCGGCCTTCAGCCAAGCGCGCAATCGTCCTTTGTGGGTGGGGAGACGCTCGACCAGCCAATCGTGATCAAGATGGTCGAAACAGCCCCGGATGTCCCCTTCCAGAATCCATTCCGCACTCTTACCCCGGCACAGTGCGTTGAAGCAACCAGCCATCGCGTCCTGCGTCGAGCGCTCCTTGCGAAAACCGTAGGAGCACCTGTCGGCCAGCGTCTCTGACACCGGGTCCAGCCCAAGCAATTCCAGGGCTTGTTCGGCCCTATCGGCTTGCGTTGGGATGCCGAGGGGGCGGCGTTTTCCGTTCTTCTTGGGGATGTAGATCCGTCTGAGCGGCTTTGGTTTGTAATCCTTCGCGTTCAACTGCAGAGCTTGTCGCCACTTCTGCGCAGGGGTCTCTAGCACGATGCCGTCGACTCCTGCAGTGCGTTTGCCCCGATTGGAGCTGACCCGCTTTACCGCCAAGAGCTTAGCGGCAAACGAGTTGGCGAGCAGGCGTTGCAGACACCGCACACGATGCCACTTGCCTGCCCTGACCGCCTTCACGATACGGGCTTGTAAGCGGTCGACGTGGCGACGCATCTTGGTCCAATCGATCGAGGACCAGCGTGCCGCCGCGCCCCGGGGGCCTTCAATGACGCCCATGGCGTTCATCGTCTAAGTAACCTTCCGGGTTGCACCTTGTCGCACCTTTCTCGTGATTCGAGACCTGTCGGAAGTCAGCCCCCTTTCGGGGTAGGGCAAAGTTCGAACCCCTATCCGCTCGATTACAGCGCGGCCTTCGCTTCCTCCGAACTCCTATACCCACTCGCCCGTCGGTGAGCCCTTGCGGACCACTTGCCGCCCTCCTTGCGGGGACGATTGGGCTTACCACGTTCCGCACGCGTACCATTCCCGAGGGGCTTAGGCCCCGCCTCTCCGCCGGCAGTACAACATCTGCGCAAGGAGAAAACTGGGCTCCTCGACCTGACTGCATACCTGTTGGTCCATGCCTGACAGCCTCTTTGGCATGCTATCCCTTACGACGGCTCAACGGCGGTTCACCTGAGTTGGCCATACCCCTCAACCCAGCTCCCGACCGCCGTGAGGCTGGCAGTCACAACGTCCCCTCGTGGTTCAGTTGCCCGCTTATCAGGCGGAGGCTACAGTGTCCCGGACGCTTCGCACCCCGGGGTTACCCCCAACGCACGGCCCGGTAGGGTACCGGTGGCAGAACACCGGATCTTCAAGTTCCCTGATAAATACACGTGCGACCTCGTGTCGCACCAATGTGATGGATATGTACAAGACCATCACCTGGGAGCTGGGCCTGCCGGTGCAGCGCAACCGCGCGGCGGCGTTTCGTTCGATCCGACTGGAGATCACGCGCCTGACGCTGGAGGCGAAGCAGCGCCCGGTGCTGATCGTCGATGAGGCGCATCACCTGCGCAATGAGGTGCTTGAGGATCTGCGCCTGTTGACGAACTACAACATGGATTCGGAGAACCGGCTGTGTCTGCTCTTGGTTGGGCTCACGGAGCTGCGCCGGCGCTTGGGCATGGCGGTGCATGAGTCACTGGCGCAGCGCATCGTGGTGCGGCATCACTTGAGCGGGCTGACACGCGAGGAGGTGCCGGCGTACCTCAGCCATCGCTTGCGTCTGGCCGGCTGCGAGCTGCCGTTATTTGAGTCCGCTGCGGTGGAGGCGTTGTTTCAGGCCACGCAGGGGATGCCGCGTCAGGTCAATCGCTTGGCGCACTATGCCCTGACCAGTGCGGCCTTCTCCGTTTCTCTCACCGGTGTGATCAATCCGGGACAGTCTCAGCTCATGCTCGCGGAATAGCTTGAGCAGAGAACGGTGAATGAGTGTGGGAGCTAACACGCCTGTATGACCCCCCCGGGGCCCAGCCGCGTCGGTCGCGGGCCATCACTCGGGCAGCTCGTCGCCGGGCTCGGGGGGATTGTCCGGGCTCGCGTCGAGCCAGGCGTCCAAATCGGCGAGATCGCCGCGCGCCCGGCGCTCACCGAAGTAGGTCTCGGTCTTGAGCGCCGCGACCTTCTCCGCGATGGCGGTGACGAAGAACTGGTTCATCGATACATTCTCCTCGTCCGCCACCTTGCGTGCATAGGCGAACAAGGATTCGGGTACCCGCAATGCATAGTTGGCCATCAGCTTGCCTCGTTGTTCAGTTGGTGCAGCAACGCGCCTGGTGTCAGCACCTTCAGCCGAAATTGCGCTGCGGCTGCAAAGTCGGCCGTATTCAAGGTCACCAAATGATTCGCCCGTCCGTTCAAGGCCGTTTCCAACACCATGTCGTCCGCCGGATCACGGGTGCGCGGGCGCCAGAGGTAGAAAAGCTGCACAGGCTCGCAGCGCAGACACAAGGCGTCCAGAAAGGCATCCGTCTTCGCCTCCGTGCGCCCGCCGACGCGCAGGTGCTCCGGCCGCTTCAGCACCGCCTCGTACTCCAGCAACAGCGGCACGGAAGCAAGCAGGGTGAAACGCCCGGCGCGCAACAGCCGCAGCAGCGCGAAGGTTGCACCGCGCCGACTTCGGGATGCTGCGACCAGGACATTGGTGTCGAGGACCACGCGCAACGATCTCATATCGCATAGCATATGATGCGCCGAGTTGCTGTCAAGCTCAGGCGATTGCCGGAAAAGCTCGTACCGAATTGCGCAGGATTTTCGTTTGCCTTCGAGGAGCGTCGCCGGGAGCATAGCCGGGCTATGTGACCGGCGGCGCGACGAAGAAGGCGAGCGAAAAGACCAGCAAGGCGGTATGAGCTTTGACAGAAATCGCCTCAGGCATCCGGGCTTTGATCTGCGCCCCCGGCATGGGGCGCGCGCTTCCCGCGCGAGGGGCGCCGCCGTCGCTCCGACGTAGCACGCCGGCCTCGGGCGTGTCCACGAGGTCTGCGGCCTGACGGCATCTTGGCGCATCCGGTGCAGTGCGCGCGACGCCGCCGCTTGAGCAGGCCTCAAAAGTGGCTCGAATGCCCCAGGTCGTGGCGCCGCCAAGTATGAAACGGCCTGAGGATGGCTCGAATGACTCAAGTGCCCCCAACACGACGCTTAGTGGCTGTCCATTTTCTACTTCCCGATGATCGTCCAACAGTGCCCCTCAAATCGGGAAGACGTTGATGGACAGTTTCTTAGCTGGAAATCCTTCGTGAGTATCCGACTGCGGCGTTATCCACGGGTCAAATCGACGGGTCTCGACTGGCTCGGTGATGTCCCCTCGCATTGGGAGCTGGCACCGGGGTTTGCTGCCTTCCGACTGAGGAAAGACAGAAACACGGGCCTTCGAGAAACGAAGTTGCTTTCCTTGAGTTTTGCTCTCTTGGTCCCGCCGCGCGACGAGCAAGTGGCGATCGCCCAATCGGTAGAGCAGCAGATTTCTCCGATCGCGATCGCAAGAGCAAGCGCCATGCGCGAGATCGACCTACTGCGCGAATACCGCACCCGCCTCGTCACTGACGTGGTCACCGGCAAGCTGGACGTGCGCGTCGTCTCGCTGCCATCGCTGCCGGACGAGCCCGACGCGCCGCCGGACCCGGACGGCGCGGAGCCCGTTGATGACCCGGAGCTGATGGATGCCGCCGAGGCGATGGCAGAGCGGGCAGCCGGTGACGCGCTCAACTAGCCGCCCGCGCCCGCCTCTGCGCGGCGCAGCGCATAGCTTGGGACCGTGTCGGGGTTTAGCATTGCACCCATGAATCTGGAGCTGAATCCGCAGGTGCTGGCCTGGGCCAGGCAACGCGCCGGGCTCAGTGCAGGGCTGTTGGCCGACAAGCTCAAGGTCGCAACGGATCGCGTCGAGACCTGGGAGCGCACCGGGCAACTTCGCTACCGGCAGGCGGAGCTGCTCGTGCCGGCGAAGCTGCTGCGGTCCGTGTGGCCACAGGCACAGGGCAGTGCGGAGCCCTATCAGTTCCTCGCCCGGCACTTCAAGGTGAGCCCCATCGTGGCGGCGCGGCGGGCGCAGGATCTTGCGCTCATCTCCCGTAACGAGTACCTCCAGTTCCACCGCGCCTACGAGGCCGATGAACGCCGCAACAAATCAAGCAAATCCGACGGTGGCGATTTCTGGAATACCCAGAACGTGCGGCTTGGAGCACGCTTTGGCGCTGCGGTGGTGCGCGCCACCAAGGAAGGCCGGCTGCTCTACCGGGATGCCTACCGGCTGACTGGGCTGCGGGGCACTACATTCGAGAAATTCGCAAAGTCGGTGGGCGTTGACCTGCGATGACAGTCGGCGCCACCAAAGCTTTCGTGCTCGATGCCAATGTCTTCATCGAGGCGCACCGACGCTACTACGGCTTCGACTTGTGCCCCGGGTTCTGGGCTTGCCTGGACCATCATCATGCCGGAGCACGCCTGCTCAGCATCGATCGAGTGCGGGGCGAGCTCCAGGGCGGTGATGCCCTTGCCCAATGGGTCAAGCACACCGCACCGGACAGTCTTTTTCAGCAAGCATCGGTGAGCGTCCTGAGGGCGTGCATGGGCAGGGGGGCACCGCGAGCGCGCCGACAGATGGTCTAGGGTGTATGGACGCACCCTAAGGGTGGCATCGACAGCCGTTCGGTGCCCACAGCGCGCCTTAACCAATGGTCCACGCGGGAAACGACGGCCGATCGGCGTTTCCTCAAGACACGGGCATCCGTATACCTGAATATGTCGAAGAATCGCGAAGAAAAGCGCCGCCGCAAAAGGCAACAGGCGCGCCGTCAGGCGCAGGCCTCGACGAGGAAACAACCGACGCCGCGCGAAATGGCTCCTCTACCGAGCGCGCAGACGCTGTGGCGAAGCTTACACCTGGACTTCAGCGCCCAAGAGCAGTTGCACGCGACAACGATGGCTGTTCAGCCGTCTCTGGTGCAGCGTGACGCCGGCAAGATCCGACGCATCGAGCAGGCCGCGGACTTAAGCGCCGTACTGGATCTCGCACCGATCGCAGGCGGCTTGGCTGAGTATGCCTGGCTCAAGCGGGTGACGGTCCGGGGTGCAAGCGCTGCTCCCGAAATCGTCGCTCGGCTGCACAGCGACTGGATGCGCTCGCAGCGGCAGGCGCGCACCGGCATTCACCGGCATTCAGGAGCGTTTCATCAGCGCGCTGCGGTGGTGCGGCGACGCCGGCGCCGACGCACTCATCGATGGCTGGGACGCGTTCGACGACTACGGACGCAGCTTGGCCTGCGTTGCGCTGGGCCTGCTCGATGCGCGCTCGGCTGCTGACCGACTATGGACCTTCTTCGAGCGTACGCACTCCGACTCGACCACACACTGGGTCGGCCCGCTTTGGGGCTTGATCGACTTCGCGGACGCGCGCGCTGCGGACGCTTTGTTGGACCTCTTGCTTGGCCAGCGGGTGTTCTACGAGCGCTACGGATTCTTGTCCCGTAGCGGTGACCGCCGAGCGGTTCTCCCGTTGTTGGCGGTGACGCTCGATGGTCCGCAGTCTCTTCGTGCGGATGCGTCCTGGGCACTGACCGGGATCGCACATCGCCTGGGCCGGGAAGGTCTTCGCGAGGCCCTGAATGAGGCCGACGATCCTGCGATGACACCGCCCGAGGTCATCGACACACTGGTCGATCGCATCTTTCGGTTTTCTGGGCAGGACGTAGAGAGACACTTCGAGGCCTTTTACAGCCGCACCCTGAGCAGCCCTGCCAGCCGCGGCGCCTTCGAGCGGCCGCATTGACACCTGAGCGTTGCCCCGGGCTCGTGAGAATCCTTCGGCTGCCGGCTCTCCGGCATTGCTGCGCCGCGCGCATCTTCCAGCCCGCAGCGATTCGGGCCAACAACGTAGAAAGCGGATCCGCCTATGGCAAAAAGAACAGCGTCGAAGAAGACATCCACCATTGGTCGAGGCCCGATCGCCAGGAAGGTGATCACGGCGGCGAGGGAGTGCCGCGGCTCTCGAGGCGCGATCTGACGATGATCCTGCTCAACGCGCGTTCGCAAAGAGATGTGCAACCGATCGCCATCTCCAGAGCGACGCATACGGAGTGGCTGATCAGCCGGCGCTGTCGGCGCCCTCACGGACCCAGGCACGCGCCTGATCCGGCCCCGGCACGCCGCCGGAGTGCACGACGACGCCATCGACCACGACGCCGGGCGTGGACATCACCCCATAGCCCATGATCGCGGCGATATCGGTGACCTTCTCGAGCTCGATCTCGACACCGGCCTCGGCCGCCGCCTGGCTGATGATCTTGGCGGTGATCTCGCAATTGCGGCAGCCGGTGCCCAGGACCTTGATCTGTTTCATGACGGAGCCACCAGTTTGAAGTTTGAAGTTCGAAGGGTGAAGTTTGAAGGGTCGGTGAAGGGTGAAGGGCGTTTCAAACTTCACCCTTCGCCCTTCAAACTTCTGTTCAGGTCATCAGATTGAAGGTCCAACCGACCAGCACGAAGGACACCCCAAGCACGGTGGCGAACAGCGCCAGCGCGGGCCAGCGGATGACCTTGCGCAGGATCAGCATCTCCGGGACCGACAGCGCGGCGATGCTCATCATCAGCGCCAGCACGGTGCCGACCGCCACACCCTTGCCGAGCATCGCCTCGGCAACCGGGATCACGCCGGTCGCGTTGGAGTACAGCGGGATGCCGACCAGCACCGCGCCCGGCACCGCGAGCCATTGGCCATCGCCGAGGTTGTCGACCACCCATTGCGTCGGCACGAAGCCATGGAAGAGGGCGCCGACGCCGATGCCGATCAACACCCACTTCCAGATCCGGCGCAGGATCTCACGGACCTCGGCCACGGCGAAGCGATGCCGGCCTCGCAGGCTGGTATCCGGGCGCTGAGCGGCAACCGCGCCCATCTGGATCCGCCAGACGTAGTCCTCGACCCAGCGCTCGGGCTTGAAGCGCTGCATGACGATGCCGCCGAGCCAGGCGACGCTCAGCCCGGCGGCGAGATAGAGCAACGCCAGCTTCCAGCCGAGGATGCCGATCAGCAGCACCGCCGCGACCTCGTTGATCATCGGTGAGGCGATCAGGAACGAGAAGGTCACGCCGAGCGGGATGCCGGCCTCAACGAAGCCGATGAACAGCGGCACCGAAGAGCAGGAGCAGAACGGCGTCACCGCCCCTAGGCCCACGGCCATGCCGCGCGCCTGCCAATCCGGCCGGCCGCGCACGAATTCGCGCACGCGCTCGGGCGAGACCAGCGCGCGCAGCAGCCCCATGAGATAGATGATGATGACCAAGAGCGCGAAGATCTTGGTCACATCCATGACGAAGAACTGCAGCGCCGAGCCTGCGGCGGAATTCGGGCTCAGGCCGAGTAGCGAGTAGGCGACGAGGTCGCCGAGCCAGGCAAAGGGATCAGACAAGGGGGCTCCACGGTCAGTTGCGGCGGCGTACCGGGTGGCAGGGCTTCCGCGATCTTTGAACCCAAGGCAAACAGATATTCGATTTCTTATATTCGATCTTGTGCATGTGCAAGCCGGGTCGATCGGCCCCGAGGGTGATCAGCCCGAGGGGGCAGGACCCTGCTCGGTCAGCGGCTAGGCGGCGAGCGCTCGGCCACTGTGGACTTATCGTCCCGACTGATGTGGTCCGGACACCAAGAAGCCGCCAGATACTGGGAATAGGCGGCTCCTCCGTTAGGATTGGTCCCGGCGGAACGATAAGTGAGGACCGAGCCGCTGCGCCGCGAGGCTCAGCCGGCGTCGTCGCTCAGGATGCCATAGTGGTGCGCGCCCTCGAGCACCCCGCCGGTGTAGTAGCCGTTCAGCCCCTTGAAGCCGCCCTGAGCGAAATAGGCGCGCAGGCCCGGATTCTGCGTCTGCGCCTCCTTGACCTTGGCGACCAGCTGCTCGTCGGCATTGCGCACCAGCACCCCGGAGAAGCCGGCGGTGAGCGGGAAGATGTCGTTGCCGCTGTCGCCGCAGAAGACGACCTCCTGCTTGGGCACGCCGAGCTCTTCGGCGAGGAATTCGAGCGCGGTCTGCTTGGTCGCGGCCTTGGGCAGGAAGTCGAGCAGCCCGTCACCGCTTTGGGAGTCGAAGCTGTAGATCGCCACCTCGTCGAACTGGTCTTGCGTGCGCGCGGTCACTTGCTCCATGACCGCGTCCTGGTTGGCATGGTCGACGTAGTAGCTCTGCTTGAACGGGCTCAGATGCTCGGCCTCCTGCTCGCGCAGGCCGTCGATGTCGGCGACGGCCTCGCGCACCGCGTTGGCATCCCAGCGCGGGCAGACCTGCTTGACATGCTCGATCCAGGCCTGATCCATCGCCCATTGGCCGTCCTCGAAGCGCCGGATCGAGGTGCCGACATCGCCGATCAGCACATTCGGATGGCGGATGCCGAACTCGCGGATCGCCGCCTCGGCCAGGCGCAGGTTGCGGCCGGTCACATAGACCACGAAGATCCCCTGGCGCTCGGTCAGCGCGTTGAACAGCTCGATTGCATTCGGATCGGCGGGCCAGCTCCCGTTCGGCAGCAGGGTCCGGTCGAGATCGGTCGCAAGTACTCGCATTGCGGGGTCTCCGTTGTCGTTGCATGGCGCGTCGTAGCGCTGTTGCGGGCCATTTCGACAGATCGGTCGGGGGCAGTCAAATCACCGCAGGAGGTCATCGATGCTCGAGCACAGATGGGTGCAGTGCCCTTATTGCGGCGAGACGATCACGGCCGAGGTCGACGTCTCGGCCGGTAGCCACCGCTACATCGAGGATTGTCCGGTCTGTTGTCGGCCGATCGAGTTCCAAGCCGAGATCGGGATGCAGGGTGATCTGGTGCAGTTGGTCGCCTGTCGCGATGATGACTGAGGCAAGGCCGATGCTGCAGTCATGATGACAATGGCGAGCCTTGCTCAAAAGTTACCATGATATAAAAATGGTTTTAGGCGGTTGGAAGGTTCAGTCGTCGGTGCCACGTCAAAAAACATAAGCAAATCGTTAAACTCTAATATAGAGGAGCTGATGATGAACAATCTCATTCCTGGCTTTCCGACCGATGGTGCCGTGACCGTCAACCGCGTGATCCTGAAGCCCGAGTACAGCGTCGACGATCTGCAGGAGCGGGTCGCGATGCTGTGCGAGAACGTCAAGACCTATCACTCCGACAGTGGCTTCGTCGGTGGCTTCGTGGCGATGAATAGCGGCCAGATCTCGAACGAGGGCTCGACCATCGGCCAGGCCGTCGAGAGCGGGCTCAAGGATCGCGAGGCGCTGATCGTGACCTTCTGGAACAGCTTCGAGGAACATGAGGCCTCGCATCGCAGCGAGACCTTTCAGCCCTTGTTCCAGCAGGTGCTGGAGTTGTGCGAGAACGGCAACGAGGAGATCGCCTACGAGATGCTCTGGTCCGGCAAGGGCTATACTCCGGAGCAAGCACGTGAGGCTCGCGAGATGAAGGAACGTTACGCGGCAGCGGCCTGACGCCGAAACCTCTCGGACCGACGGTAATGGGGTCGGCGCACCGTTCGCCGATCCCTTCGCGTCGGTCATGACGTCGCTCAGCAACCTCTTGATCGGCCCGGGTTATAGTCACTCGCCCTGGTTTCCGGACAGGCTGAGCCCATCGGTGCTGACTGTTCCGGCGCTTTCTGTCTGGCGATCAGGCGGAATGGCTACACTACCCCTCGGAGGAACGGCGGATGGACATGAAGACCTTCAAGATCCTTGAGTTTGCCGCGATCTTCGGTGCGCTCGGCTATTTCTGGTGGAATCAGCGTCAAGACCGTCTTCGGCGTGAGGACGACGAGCAGCGCAAGCAATCCGAGGGCTCGATCCCTGATGACGAGGTCCAGAAGGCCGAAGCCCACGAGACCAAGGGTTGAGCGGCCCATCTTCCGTCGATCGCATGAGGCCGAGTACCTGGATCATTCACGATCCGACACGATCGGCTAGCTGTCCGTGATGGCTCGAAAGCCCGATCGGTATCGATGCCTTCTGCCTTGGTCCTCGCGCCCCGTCGCTGTTTTACTGAGATGGGGCGGCGGTCGGAGTGATCGGCAGCCGATGCGCCGAAAGTCGACAGTTCCCAGGATGGTCAGCGCTCGTAGGTGAACAACTGTTCCTGGCCAGAGGCGTCGCTTAGGGCGATCCGGAAGCTGCTGTTGCGCAGGTCGGCCATCAGCGTGGCCTGGCTCTGCCCATTCCGCCAGGTCAGATGGAGATGCTGTGGATCGGTGGGCTGAACCTCGAGGTGACCCCGGAACGCAGGCGAGGTGTTGCGTAGCTGGATGAGCTTCAGCTGGTCACGCACTACGAGCCGCTTGAGCCCGGCCTCGATATCCTCCAACGACAGATTGGTGCGGTTGATCTCCTTGTGTCCAGCGGCACCGCCGCGATCGGCCGCAGCATAGTCGTTCTTGCCGGCGAAGAGGTCCAGATACCAGACCTGCGGGATACCCGGCATGAAGAGCTGGATCGCGCGCGCCATCAAGAGCTTTTGCTCGTCCTCGCCCAATGCGCTGAAGAAGGTGGCATTGACCTGGTAGTAGGCGATCTTGCGACCGTCCGGGCCGTAGAGATTCTTGACACGCCCGCCGCGCTCGGTCACGCGCGCCATCGTTGCCTCGATCTGCTCCTCGTCGAGCAGTCCTTCCCGGAAGCTGCCGGCCCCGGAGGCCTTGCCGCGCAGGTCGAGCAACGGGATGCCGTCATGGCATCCGAGCATATTGATCGTCTGCAGACCCTTGGCCTGGATCTCGTCGATCCAGCGCAATAGGGCCTGACTGGTGCCGCGCTCGAGCGCATCGATGACGAGACCAGGGAAGAAGAAGTCGTAGATCGGGAAGCCCTTGCTCGCGACCTCTTCATGCAGGCCGGTGCCGTATTCGGCATGGATCTCCGGGAAGACGATCAGATCGTTCTTCTCGGCGAGCCGCTTCAGGCGCTCCAGGTAGTCCCATGTCCCCGGGCGATTGAAGAAGTTGGTCTGGCCCGGTTCCTTGTGCAGGTAGGCGAACGCGTCGAGCCGGATGATCTTGGCGCCATAGTCGCGCAGGCGGCGCAGGGTTTCGTCGTAGAAGTGCCAGACCTTCTCGGAGCGGGCGTTCAAGTCCATCTGTCCGAGGTACTTTCGCTTACGCTCGACCAAGGCGAGGATGGCGTCTCGGTGATGCGTATAGCCGTCGAGCTCCATGCTCGAGATGTCGGTCTTCGCTGCGATGGCCTGATTGACCACGGCAGCGATCTGGGAGGCATCATCCGGGCTGATCCCGTCGATCTCGGCGAGTTCTTCGGGTGTGATCTCCTGATAGCTGACATCCTGATAGAAGGTATTCCAGTACAGTCGGTCGGAGCCGTCTGGAAAACGGACCTTCAGGATCGGCAGCCCCGGTTTGCGCATGAACAGCTTCTGGAGATACTCCTCCGTCGGGATGATCGTCCCGTCGGGCGCCTCGGTGCCATGTTCATGCCAGAACTCGTTCCAATCGACGAAGAAGTCCTTGTACTGCGACTCGTTGCCACGCTCGATCAGGTCCTGAAATTGCGGCGACTGAACCGAGAGATGGTTCAGGACGAGGTCGAGCTTGAAGTTGATGTTGAGCTTGTGCAGCTCGGCGAGGTCATCCGGCGTTACGAGCTCTTCGTTCAGGCCGTAATCGACGATCGAGAAGCCGCGATCGAGATCGCTGTTGAAGAAGGTCGGCAGGATATAGAACAGCGAGAAGGCATCCTGGAACTCAGGCCGCTTCAGCATGGTGACGATGTCGGCGAGCTTTCCTCCGATGCTGTCCGGGTATGCGTTCAGCATGACCCCGTGAGGAAGTTCTTGGCGGATGAATTGTTCTTGAGACATAGATCACTCGTGTCGTTGACGGTCGGCGCACAATGCATCTGCCGCGTCAGCGCAGCGATGACTCGAGGCTCAGGGCCTGCCGGAAACAATGAAAGGGCTTGCCTGAGTGGCGCCGGATCATCCGGACCCGCCAGCATTGGCTGCCCGCTCGGTGGTTCAGATCAGACCAAGCCGAGTTGGGGTGACGGGTGCCTCCCGTCCTGTGCCAAGCTGCCTGAGAACTCAAGCGTGAAGCTGTGCGCAGCTTAAAGAACAGGCTCGGCGCAATGCAAGGAAGCGTCGCGACAAACCGGCGAACCCTGCCTGACGGCTATCAACCAGGTGCCGCTAACCGATGCTGCTGTCCGGTTGTTTCAGGCTCCGTTTAATGCGAACGTAAACGGGCTCGAGGCTCGACCGACACGCCGCTCTTGCGATGATGTACGCAAGTGCCGAGGTCCTGCCGGCAGCTGCCCGATGCCCGCTGAGGCTGCCTGAAGAACCCTGTTCCGACGTTACGGTAGTCCCTCAAACCAGGCAAATTGAGAGCCATATCAGCCGTCGGTCCGGCCTTCCAGCCCGCACGAATCGGTGGGTTTCGATGCGACGGCGGGCGGCGCTTCAGGGCGTCTTGACAGCGCGGACTTCGGTTCCAGGCCCGTTAGAAGGACCATTGAGCGGCCGGCGCGTACAGAGGGTTTCAGCGTAAACGCTCCGCCTGGCGGTCCACATTGAGGGACGACAATGCTGGAAGTGCCGGTGCCGGCGGCGGTTGATCAGAGGGGCTATCACAACGATGAAGGTCCGACCGGTTACTGCTTTCCTGATGGCCTTGGCGGCCATCGTTCTCGCCCTCGCCGCGGTTGCGGTGATCCAGAGCCGGATCGAGTCGATTCCGGCGATCGATCTCGAGGGCGACTGGCTGTTGACCCACCTGGTCCAGTGGGGGCCCTACAAGAGCTGGACGTTCCGCTATCGGCTCAGCCTCTCCGGCGAAGGGATTGCGGTCAATGGTCAGGGCGAGACGTTGTCGGTCAACGGTCGCCCGCCAGGGCCTCGGGAACGGACCACTTTGCAGGTGGTCGAGACGGTCCTTGACAAGGGGTATGTCATCGCCTGGGTGTTCGAACGCAACGGGGCGCGAGCTGGCCGTGGGGCGATCAAGTGGCGGGTTGCGAGCGACAACCGATTGGTCGGGAGCTTTCGGACGACCTTCTATCGTGGTGCATCGGTCGCCCAGCGTTTGATTCCGGAAGGCGAAGAGGAAGAGGGGTCAGCGGCCGCGGATTGAGCCTGCCGAAGGCGAGGCGGCGCCCCGCCGGTCGGTTTTGGACTGCATTGGTATCGTCACTCGCACTGGTTTCCGGACAGGATGAGCCCATCGGTGCTGCCTGTTCCGGCGCTTTCTGTCCGGCGATCAGGCGGAATGGCTTTACCTCACTCATCGCGCCCGCCTGTCGCTGGGCTCCTCCAGGACATCGTTGGCAGGACATCGTTGGGCTGGTCCAGCCCCATGGCTGAGCGATCCCGCTCAACGCAGCCGCCCAAAGCAGCCCCCAGCACAGCCGCCCAGCGCAGCAGGTTTTCGCCTGGCCGTTTCAGAACGGCGGGCCATCATCGAACGGAGGCGGCTCGTTTGGGTTCATGGCCCCCGGACTTGCCTCCGCCTGGCCGCCTTCATCGGCGGGCTCGACGCGCCAGGCCTTGACGTCCGTGTACCAACGGCCGTTGAACTCGCGGCTCTCGAGATTGAAGCTGACCCGCAGCTCCTGTCCTTCCCTGATTGCGAACTGATCGATGCGGTCGCCCCAGACCATGAAGCAGACCTGTTTCGGATAATCGCCCGCCGTCTCGAGGATGTACTCCTGCTTTCGCCAAGGGCCGCGCGCCGAGGTGCCGCTCTTCTCTGGCAGCACTTGGGTAATCTTGCCTGTAATCTCCATCGTGCCTGTTACCTCCGCAGGGGCATGCTTATGATATAACACCCATGGTAACAGTGCTGCCCTTGGCGCGGCCGCGATGGGCCAGCTCCCCGTGGCGGCGCAGCACCCGATAGAAGCTCGAGACCGAAGCGATGTAGCACTGCTCCTCGTCGAGCAGCCGGGCGACGATCTGCTCCGGCGCCAGGCTGGCGAATTCGGGCCGATGACAGCCCGCGAGAATGGCCTGCTCTTCCTCGGGTGTCAGCGCATTGGCGGGCATGGGCCGCGCGGCGTGCGGGCGCTTATCCGCGCCCACACCTCCCTCTTAGAGCAACACCCGCTCGATCCCCCCCTCCTTGACGCGCTCGAGGAAGCGCTGCTGCCAGCCCTCACCGAAGCGATGCTTGGCGAGCTCGACGACGATGTAGTCGGTCTTGAGGCCGGTGTCGTCGGCATACTTGGCCAGTCCCTGCTGACAGGCCGGGCAGGCGGTGAGCAGCTTGACCTCACCGTTCTCGGCGCGTTCCTTGCCGGTGAGCGCCTGGATGCCCTTGGTCAGCTCCTCCTGCTTGCGGAAACGGACCTGGTTGGCGATGTCCGGGCGAGCGGTGCCCAGCGTCCCGGCCTCGCCGCAGCAGCGGTCCGAGAGCGGCACCGGCTGACCCATCAGTTTTTCGGCCACCGAGGTCGGCTGATAGGTCTTCATCGGCGTATGGCAGGGGTCGTGGTAGAGGTACTGCTGGCCCTTGACCCCGTCGAGGCTGACGCCCTGCTCCATCAGGTACTCGTGGATGTCCAAGAGCCGGCAGCCGGGGAAGATGCGTTCGAACTCGTACTTGAGCAGCTGATCCATGCAGGTGCCGCAGGAGACGATCACGGTGCGGATGTCCAGATAGTTGAGCGTGTTGGCGACGCGGTGGAAGAGCACCCGGTTCTCGGTGGTGATCTGGTGGCCGGATTCCTCGAGCCCGGCGGCGCGCTGCGGATAGCCGCAGCAGAGATAGCCCGGCGGCAGCACGGTCTGCGCGCCCTGCTCATAGAGCATCGCCAGGGTCGCCAGGCCGATGTCCGAGAACAGCCGCTCGGAGCCGCAGCCGGGGAAGTAGAAGACCGCATCCGAGTCCTCATCGACCTTGGCCGGGTCGGCCAGGATCGGCACCCGGGTGCGGTCCTCGAGCCCGAGCACCTGGCGGAAGGTGCGCTTGGGCAGCTCGACCCGGAGCGAGCGGCTGACCAGATTCACCGCCTGGCCGACCGGGCTCGGGTTGCCGGTGCTGCTGCCGGGGCGCTGGTTCGGCTGCTGGGTCAGTTGCAGCCCCTTGGCCGCGGCATTGGCGAGGTTCAGCCCCTGGAAGCCCCATTCGGCCAGACCCTTGCGCATCACCCGGATCGCCTGCGGATTCTGGGTGTTTAGGAAGGCCATCGCCGCCTTGGCGCCGGGGCTCGAGCGCTTCTTGCCGCGCTCGACCAGGATACGGCGCATGCGCATGGTCACATCGCCATAGTCGATGTCGACCGGGCAGGGGTTCAGGCACTTGTGGCAGATCGTGCAGTGATCGGCCACGTCGTTCATCTCGTCGAAGTGGCGCTCGGAGAGCCCGCGCCGGGTCTGCTCCTCATAGAGGAAGGCCTCGATGATCAGGCCGGTGCCGAGGATCTTGTTGCGCGGCGAATAGTCGAGGTTGGCGCGCGGCACATGGGTCATGCACTTGGGCTTGCACTTGCCGCAGCGCAGACAGTTCTTCACATCGTCATTGAGCGCGCCGAGCTCGGTCGCCTCGAGGATGATCGCCTCCTGCTCGACCAATTGCAGCGACGGGGTATAGGCGCCGTCGAGCCCGGAGCCGGGCATCAGCTTGCCGGGATTGAAACGCTGCTGCGGATCGACGCGTTGCTTGTAGTCGGCGAAGGCAGCGAGCTTCTCGGGCGCGAGGTATTGCACCTTGGTCAGCCCGATGCCGTGCTCGCCCGAGATCACGCCATCGAGGCGCTCGGCGATCGCCATGATCCGATCGACCAGGACATCGGCCTCCTTGAGCATCGCATAGTTGGCCGAGTGCACCGGGATATTGGTGTGGATGTTGCCGTCGCCGGCGTGCATGTGCAGCGCGACGAACAGGCGCGCATTGCGCACCTCGCGGTGGATCTCGGCGAGGCGATCGCGCACCCCGGTCAGCTCATGGCCGCCGAAGATCTCGGCGAGCCGGTTGCCGACCTCCTTGCGATAGGTCTGGCGCAGGTCGCGCCGCAGCATCATGTCGAGCAGGCTGTCGCCATCGCGGACGAGCTGGCGCTCCGGGTCGCGTAGCAAGGCGGTGTGCTCGGCGGCGGGCTCATCGAGCCGCGCCAGGATGTGCTGCCAGCGCCGGCGGGCGACGCGCACCGCATCGCGCGCGGCGTCGCACTTGGCCTTGAGGATCGCCAGGGCCTCGTCGCTGGACGCGTACTCGCCCGGCGGCAGCGCCTCGCGCAGCGGCCCGGCCAGGTAGTCGAGCACCGCCGCCATGATCGCATCCTTGTTCTTGATCGACTGCTCGATGTTGAGGCGCTCGATCTCGCGGCTGTACTCGGCCAGGCGCGGCAGCGGGATGACCACATCCTCGTTGATCTTGAAGGCGTTGGTGTGGCGCGAGATCGCCGCGGTGCGGGCGCGGTCGAGCCAGAAGCGCTTGCGCGCCTCGGCGCTGATCGCGATGAAGCCCTCGCCGTCGCGTGCCTGCGCCAGCTCGACCACCTGCTGGGCCACTGCATCGACCGCGTGCTCATCGTCCGCGACCAGGTCGGCGAGCAGCACCATCTTCGGCAGCTCGCGGCGTGCGGCCTTGGTCGAGTAGTCGACCGCGCGCACATAGCGCTCGTCGAGGTGCTCGAGGCCGGCGATCTGCACGTCGTCGCGCGCCTCGACGAAGTCCTTGATCTCGACGATCGCCGGGACGGCCTGATTGAGATCGGTGCCGAAGAACTCGAGACAGACGGTGCGCACCTGCTCCGGCATCCGGTGCAGGATGAAGCGCGCCGAGGTGATGAGCCCGTCGCAGCCCTCCTTCTGCACCCCGGGTAGCCCGCCGAGGGCCTTGTCGGTGACGTCCTTGCCGAGCCCGGGCTTGCGCATCTGCGCGGTCGGGATCGCGAGCAGCTCGGGCTCGCCGACCTGCATGGTGCCGTCTCGGGTAAAACGGGTGATGCGAAAGCGCGCGACCTCGGTGTCCTGCAATTTGCCGAGGTTGTGGCCGACGCGCTCGACCTCGAGCCAGTCGGCATCCGGGGTGACCATGCGCCAGGAGGCGAGGTTGTCGATCGCGGTGCCCCAGAGCACCGCCTTCTTGCCGCCGGCGTTCATCGCCACGTTGCCGCCGATGCAGGAGGCGTCCTGCGAGGTCGGGTCGACCGCGAACGCCAGGCCGTTGGCGTCGGCCAGCTCCGAGACCCGGCGCGTGACCACGCCGGCGCCGCAGCGCACGGTCGGCACCGCGCCGTCGACCTCGGGCAGCGCGATGCGCTCGACGCCGGACAGGGCCTCGAGCTTCTCGGTGTTGATCACCGCCGAGCGCGGCGACAGCGGCACCGCCGAGCCGGTGTAGCCGGTGCCGCCGCCGCGCGGGATCAGTGACAGCCCGCAGTCGATGCAGGCGCCGACGACCGCGGCGACCTCCTCCTCGGTGTCCGGGGCGATGACGACGAACGGCATCTCGACGCGCCAGTCGGTTGCGTCGGTCGCGTGGGCGACGCGGGCGAGCCCGCCGAAGTCGATGTTGTCGCTGCGGGTGATCCCGCTCAGGCGCTTGCGCAGGCGCTGGCGCAGCGCGCGGTCGGCGTCGAGCTGGGCATCGAAGCGGGCGACCGCGTCGCGCGCGGCGCCGAGCAATGCGGCCGCTTCGGCGTTCTGGTTCAGGCGCGTCTCGAACTGTTCGAGCCGGTGCTGCAGCGACTGCAGCAGCAGCCGGCGGCGCTTGGGCTGCTCGAGCAGGTCGTCCTGCAGATAGGGGTTGCGGGTGACCACCCACATGTCGCCGAGCACCTCGAACAGCATCCGCGCCGAGCGCCCGGTCCGGCGCGAGCCGCGCAGACGTTCGATCAGCCGCCAGTTCGCCTCGCCGAGGAAGCGGATGACGATCTCGCGATCCGAGAACGAGGTGTAGTTGTACGGGATCTCGCGCAGGCGGTGCGTGCCTGGCGCCAGCTCGCCTGTTTCCAGCCCGGTCTCGGACTGGGCCTCGAGCTGGGCCTCGGACTGGGTCTCAGACTGGGCCGGGTCGCGGTTGGACGGAAGGGGCGTGTCAGGGGTGGGCTGGGCTGGATCGAGCATGAAAGACCGTTATGCAGCTACTGTTGGACAGGATCTTATCGCAGCCTGCCTGGCTGCCGACGATGACATCCGCTAGAACAACCGCGTGACGAGGCGGGTTGGGCGCGCCGGCGAAGGACGTCTCCGGCCAGTTGCGCGCCGCGTCATCCCGAGCGGAGCGCGCCCGCTACAGTGGCTTCGCGCGGGCGAGCCGGGCTGGCACGTTGCCTCGGGTGCGGCGCCGGAGCGGCGCTGTCGCAGACCGAGCCGATTGACGCCCGAGCCGCCGCGCGCCAAGCTTGAGCCGCACAATATCGGTGGACTAAGCTGGGGGCCTCGCCATGAAAGACCTCATTTGGGACAAGACGCTGAGCGTCGACGTGCCGGAGATCGATGCCGATCATCGCCGCTTGCTTGAGCTCTTCAATCGGCTCGGTCACGCGGTCGAGGATGGCGAGCCGCAGGCCCGGATCGAGGCGACCCTGGATGAACTGATCAGCTGCACCGACTGGCACTTCCAGCACGAGGAACGGCTGATGGAGCAGCACTGTTATCCCGATCTGCCGGCGCATCGCGCCGAGCATGCGGAACTGATCGAGAGTGGTCGGGCGCTGCTGCAGGGACTCAGGCAGTCCGGCGCCTCGCTCTCCTCGCAACAGATCGAGTCCCTCGAGCATTGGCTGACCGGCCATATCTACGGCACCGATATGGCGATGGGTCGCTATCTCGCCGAAGCGATGTAGCCTCGCTCCGGGCGGCAATCGGCCGGCTCGGGCGCAATGGTCCGAGCGGCAAGGCGCGTTCGGCGCCGGGATGACCGCGGGCGCCAGGAGACCGCGCTTGGCATCAGCCGCGCTGTCGGTCGCGTCTGCTGACCTTGATACGGTACATCGCGGCATCGGCCTCCTGCAATAGGCTGGCGGGTGTCGCCTCTGGGCGGATCGGCGCGACGCCGATGCTGCAGCCGACCCGAATGGTATGGCCCTGGACCTGGATTGGCTGGCTCAAGGCCTGCCTGATGCGCTCGAGCAGCTGCTCGAGCTCGGCGTTGGAAGCGATCCTGTCGAGCAGGATCGCGAATTCGTCGCCTCCGAGCCGACCGACCCGGTCCTGATCCCGGGTGGTGTTGCGCAGCCGCTCGGCAACGATGCGCAGAACCGCATCCCCGGCCGCATGACCGTACTCGTCGTTGATCGGCTTGAAGCCGTCGAGGTCCAGATAGAGCAGGGCGCCCTGCTCGTCGGGATGGCGCTGTTGCTCGAGCTGCCGAGTCAGGATCTCGAGGAAGTGGCGCCGGTTGTTCAGGCCGGTCAGCGCATCCGTGTTGGCCAGATTGCGCAGGTCTTGTTCCGAGCGCCGCCGTGCCTGATGCTCGCGCTGCAGCGCGCTCGCCGTGCTGTTGAAGGCGCGGCTGAGGAGCGCGAGTTCGCCCCAGCTGCGCTCCTTGATCCGCGTCTGATAATCGCCGTCGGCAAGGCGCTCCATCGCCGCCGTCAGGGTCCTGATCGGCTTGGCGATGGCGCTCGAGAGCGCGATGGCGGTGAGCAGGGCGAGCAGGAATAGGGTGGTGGTGATGAGCAGCAGGAGATGCACGCCGGCCTGGATGCGCTGCGTGACCCTGTCCAGGCTCATGGCGACCAGCAGGCTCGAACAGTCGAGCCTGACCGCGCGCTGGGTGTAGAGCAGGGTTTGCGCCCAGTCTTGGGTCTGGGCGCTGGCGATCGCGGTGCAGGGTCCCGGAGGCGGGTAGAGATGCTGGAGCAAGCTGTTCAATGCGGAGGGATGAGCGCGATGGGGCTGCCAGCCCCCGGTGTGGCCGCTCAATGCGAACAGGGCGTCGGTGCGCGGATCGCGGACCAAGAGCAGGGTTTGCCCACCCGTCTGCTGATTCGAAAAGTCCTGCAGGACGGCATCGATGCCGTCCAGGCGCACCAGCAGGTGGATACTGCCGATCGCGACCTCGTCGAGGATCAGCGGGTCACTCAACCAGAGTTGCGGGTCGGGCGTGTCGAGCTGGCGGAACAGGATCGGGGCCGGCTCGTCGACCGGGATCGCGGCGCTGTCGAAGGCCGTTGCTGCGGCTCGGCCGCGGGTGACCCGCATCAGCATGCTGCCCTGGAGATCACGGACCCAGACCCCGCGTACCTGCGGCATCGAATCGACCACGTCCTGAAGGATGCGAGTCATCAGCGCGAGGTGCCGAGGGTCGTCATCCTGGCGGTAGGCCCTGAGGCTGAGACGCAACTGGGTGCGGCTGGCGACGAGCTTGGTCAGGTCCTGAAGGCGTTGCAGCTCGGTATTGATGCGGCGCTGCTGGGCGTTGGCGATCAGGGCCAGCGTCCCACGCACCGCGGTCGTCGCGTTCGAGGCGATGCGCTCATGTATCGTCCAGTACAGGGTCAGCAGCGGCAGCAGCGCGACCAGGGTCAGCGCCAGGGCCAAGCGGGCGCGCAGTCCGGTGCGGCGCCATCGCCGCTGGCCCGCGGTTGTCAGACGCCGCGGCAGGCTCGTCCCTTTCATGACAGGATTCCTCCCGGCGCGCTCGAGCGCAACGCCTAACCGTGAGCATAGCCGCCGAATGCTGCAAAGACCTGGAACGGCTGCACAACCTCCGGCCCTCGATGAGTGCGTTTTCTCAAGCGTGCGTTTTCTCAAGCCGCGGCGATGATGCCGGTGCGCCGACCCGGAGAATGCGATCCGTGCGGCGGCCGTTTCCCGGCAAGGCTTGCAACGCTGAGGCTCGCACCGCGAAGGCTTCCGAGCACCGAGGCCTTGCTACCGAACCGGCGTGTTTGCTCCGACAATCCGCTGCAGCGGTTGCAACCCGGCGGATGATGCCTAATCCTTGTCCCACCATCCGGCCCGAGCCGCATTTCGGCTGCTGCAGAAGGGCTTCGGGCGCGTCACGCAAAGGGGATCCTGAATGCTCAAACTGACCGTCAACGGTGAGGCCCGCGAGGTCGACGTCGATCCGCAGACGCCGCTGCTGTGGGTACTGCGCGACCAGCTCGGGCTGACCGGCACCAAGTTCAGCTGCGGGATCGCCCAGTGCGGCGCCTGCACCGTGCATGTCGATGGCGTTGCCACCCGCTCCTGCTCGACCCCGGTCTCGGCGGTCGCCGGGCGCGCGATCGTCACCATCGAGGGCCTGTCCGCGCAGGCCGAGCATCCGGTGCAGCGGGCCTGGATCGAGCTCGACGTGCCCCAGTGCGGGTTCTGCCAGTCTGGGCAGATCATGGCCGCGGCGTCGTTGCTCAGCGAGCATCCGACGCCGAGCGACGCCGAGATCGACCAGGGCATGGGCGGCGTCCTGTGCCGCTGTGGCACCTACAACCGCATCCGCGCCGCGATCAAGCGCGCCGCCGAGCTCGCCAGCGAGGGGGAGACCCAGTCATGAAGATGACCCGACGCAGCTTCCTGCAGGTGAGCGGGCTCGCCGGCGGCGGGTTCTTGCTCGGCTTTCAGCTCTCGGCCGCCGAGGCCCGCACCGCGCCAGTCGCCGACGACGAGTTCGCGCCCAATGCCTGGGTACGCATCGATCCCGATGGTCGGATCACCGCGGTGGTCGCCAGTTCCGAGATGGGCCAGGGCGTGATGACCGCGATCCCGATGCTGCTCGCCGAAGAACTCGAGGCCGACTGGCTGCGCATCCAGGCCGAGTTCGCGCCGGCAGACAGGGCCTACACCAACCCGATCATCGGCCAGCAGCTCACCGGCGGCAGCACCGCGGTGCGCGGCTACTGGACCCCGGTGCGCGAGGCCGGCGCCGCCGCGCGAATGATGCTCTTGGCCGCCGCGGCGCAGCGCTGGGGCGTCGCCGAGAACGCCTGCAGCGCCCGCAACGGCGAAGTGATCCATGCCGCGAGCGGGCGCCGGCTCGGCTATGGTGAACTGGCCGGCGATGCCGCCAAGCAGCCGGTACCGGCGGCGGTGTTCCTGAAGGAGCCGGGCGAATTCCGCCTGCTCGGCACTCCGCAGAAGCGCCTCGATACCCCGGCCAAGTGCGACGGCAGCGCGGTCTTCGCGCAAGATGTCACGCGCCCGAACATGCTCACGGCGGTGGTCCAGCGCTGCCCGGTGTTCGGCGGCACGCGCATGGGCTTCGACGCCGAGAGCGCCCGTCAGGTCAAGGGCGTGGTCGATGTGCTGCCGCTCGCCGATGATGCGGTCGCGGTGGTCGCCGAGGGCTGGTGGCCGGCGCAGCAGGCGCGCGACAAGCTGCGCATCGATTGGGACTTCGCCGGCAACGGCGGGCTCTCCAGCGCCGAGATCCGCCGCCGGTTCGAGCAGGCGGTCGACGCCGGCATCAGCGCCCGCAGCGAGGGCGATGTGGCCGCGGCCCTGGGCCAGGCGGGCAAGACCCTCGAGGCGACCTACGAGGTGCCCTATCTGGCCCATGCCTGCATGGAGCCGATGACCTGCGTCGCCGAGGTCGGCGAGGACGGCTGCGATGTCTGGGTCGGCACCCAGGCCCAGACCCGCACCCAGCAGACGGCGATGGCGATCACCGGGCTGCCGCAGGAGCAGGTGCGGGTGCACACGCTGTTTCTCGGCGGCGGCTTCGGGCGGCGCTCGGAGCAGGATTTCGTGCGCGATGCGGTGAGCCTCGCCCAGCAGACCGGGCGCCCGGTCAAGGTGATCTGGAGCCGCGAGGACGATATCCAGCACGATTACTACCGCCCGGCGACCTACAACCGGCTGGCCGCGGCGCTCGACGCCGACGGCAAGCCGCTGGCCTGGCGCCACCGCATCGCCGGTCCCTCGATCCGCGCGCGCAACTCCGAGCAGGTGCGCGAGAGCGGGATGGACGGCTCCTCGGTGGAGGGGGCCGAGAATATGCCCTATGAGATCGCGAACCTGGACGTGACCTACGCGATGGTCAACCCGCCGGTCCCGGTCGGCTACTGGCGCTCGGTCGGCAGCTCACAGAACGCCTTCGTCACCGAGGCCTTCTTCGACGAGGTTGCCCGCGCGGCCGGCCGTGATCCCTACGAGCTGCGCCTCGAACTGCTCGCCGATCAGCCGCGCCATCGCGGCGTGCTCGAGCTGGCGGCGAAAAAGGCCGGTTGGGGCGAGCCGCTGCCGGCGGGTCGCGCCCGCGGGATCGCGGTCGCCAAGTCGTTCGGCAGCTACTGCGCCCAGGTCGCCGAGGTCGAGCTGGACGAGAATCGGGTCCGGGTCAAGCGCGTCGTCTGCGCGATCGACTGCGGCCAGATCGTCAATCCGGCGATCATTGAGGCGCAGATGGAGAGCGGGATCGCCTACGGCCTCAACGCCACCCTCAACGGCGAGATCACGATCGGCAACGGCCGTGTCCAGCAGGGCAACTTCGACGACTACCCGCTGCTCGGCATCGCCGAGATGCCCGAGGTCGAGGTCCGTATCCTCGAGTCGGATGCCTCCCCCGGCGGCGTCGGCGAGCCGGGCACGCCGCCGATCGCGCCGGCGGTCGCCAACGCGGTCTTCGCGCTGACCGGCGAGCCGGTGCGGCGCCTGCCGATCCGGCTGGGATGATCCGCCGTCGATCTGAAGGCGCTGCTGCGATGGGTTTGCCGCAGCGATGGTTGCCGGCTGGCATTGAGGCTGCGGTGCCACCGCGAAGGGCGAGCGCGTTCGCTCAGTGTCACGAGCCTCACAGAGCGCCAATCGGAAGCATTGTGGGTTTGCAGCAGCGGATCGAGGGTTTGCGGCTGTCGATTCCGGCTAACGCTTATGACGGTGCGCCACCCCGGAGAATGAAGCGGGTACGGCCGTTGTTTCACGGTAAACGCTTGCGCGTGATGCTCAGGCCATGACCCCGGCGGATCAGGCGGTGCTGGAGGCCGCGGTCGGCTGGCTGCAGGCCGGCCGCGGCGTGCATCTGGTGATGGTCTTGCGCACCTGGGGCTCCTCGCCGCGCCCGGTCGGCTCGCTCTGGGCCTTGGCTGAGGACGGGGCTAGCATCGGCTCGGTTTCGGGCGGCTGCCTGGAGACGGAGCTGGCGCGCCGTCTCGGCGCGGCTGGGCTGTTGCCCCGACCCGAGATCTTGGAATACGGCGTCACCGCCGATGAGGCGCGGCGCTTCGGCCTGCCCTGCGGCGGCCGGGTGGAACTGCTGGCTGAGCGGCTCGATGATCCGGAACCGCTCGCGGCGATCCTGACCGCGCTCGCCGAGCGCCAGCGCATCGCCCGCCGGGTGGAGCTGGCGAGCGGCGCGGTGCGCTTGACGCCGGCGACGCGCGACAGCACAGCGGTGCAGCAGGATGCGGAGACGGTCACGCGGGTCTTCGGCCCGGTCTGGCGGCTGCTGCTGATCGGCGACGGCGCCATCGCGAGGCTGGTGGCGGAGATGGCGCGGGCGCTGGATATCGAGGTGATCCTCTGCGATCCACGCATCGAGGACCCGGCTGGCTGGACACTGCCCGGCGTGCGGCTGGAGACCCGGATGCCGGACGATGCCGTGCGGGTGCATGCCACCGATCCCCGCAGCGCGGTGATGAGCCTGGCGCATGACCTGCGCCTGGACGACCTGGCGCTGCTGGAGGCCCTCAACGCCGAGACCGGCTATGTCGGTGCCCTGGGCTCGCGTGCGAGTAACGCCCAGCGGCGCGAGCGGCTGGTCTCCCTCGGGGTCTCCGAGGAGCGCTTGGCGCGCTTGCGCGGCCCGATCGGGCTGGCGATCGGCGGCCGCACCCCGGCCGAGATCGCCGTCTCGGCCATCGCCGAGCTGGTCGCGGTGCGCAATGGCTCGCCGCTCGCGCAGCGCTCGCCGATTGCCTCGGTCGGGTCAAACGCCTAGGCGGTGTCCGGCTATTCCGTGCCGGTCGGCATACTTCTCGCGGCCGGCAAGGGCCGGCGCTTCGGTGGCGACAAGCGGTTGCATCCGCTCGCCGATGGCACACCGATGGTCGTTGCTGCCGCGCGGGCGTTGAGCGCCGCGCTGCCACGGACGCTGGCGGTGGTGCGGGAGGCGGATGAGGTTGCGCAACGCTTGGCCAGGGAAGGGGTGGAGGTGATCTGCTGTCCGGCCGCTGCGGGAGGGATGGGCCACAGCATCGCCTGCGGGGTGGCGGCGAGCGCGGAGGCCGACGGCTGGCTGATCGCGCTCGGCGACATGCCCTGGGTGCGACCGGAGAGCATCGCCGCGGTGGCCGCGGCCCTAGCCGAGGGGGCACCCGTTGCGCGCCCTTGCTATACCGGCCGGCATGGGCATCCAGTCGGGTTCAGCGCTCCGTTTGGTAGCGACCTGCAACGCCTCGACGGCGACAACGGTGCACGCCATCTGCTGCGATCCGTTCATGTTGTCGAGATCCCATGCACCGACCCTGGCGTCATCCGCGACGTCGATGACCCGCGGCACCTGCAGCCGAGCCCTCCCCGCTGATCATTGCCGCGAGACGGTGCTGCATGCATCGCTTCGGTCGCGCGGCGCGAGGGCGGCTCCCCAGCGCTCGTGCAACGGTTGGCGGCGGGATCGTGATCGCCGGTTGCGAGGCATTTCTCAGAAAACCGCCGGGTTGACGGTTAGGTTTACAGCATGGCTATGCCTGCTGAACAAGCCCCGGGAGATGTGACCCTGCGGCGCGCAGCAAGCCTGGTCTTGCGACAGCGCCTAATGGTGTGACTCGAATGCTCAGGATGCCGTCCACACGCTATCTCACCGTCCTTGCTGTGCTTGTTCTTCAAGCTCCGGCCTTGTCGGCGATGCCGATCACCCTCGGGGACGCCGGGCAGTTCAATGCGCTCATCCTCGGCGATATGGCGGCTTACAGGTCCGATGTGGAAGGTCGGCTCGCGGTCGCGGGCGATCTTCAAATCAGTGATTACTCCGTTGGTTTGCTGCTCGACGACTCGGACGGCGGTCGCGACGACCTGATCGTCGGTGGCGACGCCGAGATCAGCAACTCGAGGATCCATCACGGCAATGCGGTCGTTGGTGGAAACGCGACGATCGGTACCGATCAGGACGGCCATGAGACCGTCGGCTTCTACAGCGATGATGATCCGCACACACTGAACGGGTCGCTTTTGGAAGCGGAGTCAATCATCGATTTCGGTTCACTCGCGAACGATCTGATCAACCGGTCCGTAGATTGGGGCGCCCTCGAGAGCACTGGAGAGACGCTGACCGAATGGGGCAACCTGACGTTCAGTGGAGATGGCGACCTCAACATCTTTACCGTGTCCGCCGAGCTTTTTTCCAAAGGAGACAAGAGTATCACCTTCGATATTCCCGACGCTTCTGTGGCACTGGTCAACGTCTTTGGAGAGGAGGTGGAGCTCTTTGATACCGGCTTCTTTCATACCGCGCTCGACGGCGGCAATCGCCAGTTCCCCGATAACACGCCTGACAGCCGACATGACGGCGCTCTGAGCAACAACATCCTGTTCAACTTTGTCGAGGCGACGACGCTCGACCTCTACAGCGTCGGAATCAAAGGCAGCATCCTCGCTCCGCACGCCGCGACCCGCTTCTACAACGGGCACATCGACGGCAACTTCATTGTCGGCAGCTTCAATGCCGGCTCCGCGAGCCAACCGGGAACGGGAGACCAGGACTGGGACGCCGGACAGATTAACGACTACGCGTTCAGCGGGTTCGTTCCGGCCTCGAGCGCAACGCCCATCGATGAGCCGAGTGTCGACCAGCTCGTGCTGGTCGGTGCCTGTTTGCTGCTGCTCATGCTCGCTGGCCGATCGCGGCCTCGGAAAGACGCTCGGGCTCGATGAGCCATCCCGGTCACAGAGCCATCGTGGTGGCAATAACGCCGGCCAACACGCTCTGCGCGCTGAGTTCGAGTTAGTCCAGCCGCTTCTTGAACCGCAGCGAGGCGACCAGCAGCCCGATCAGCATGAAGCCGAGCAGCCAGAGGGTATCCTCGGCAACGTCCTCGAGACTGGCCTCGCGCAGCATCACGGCGCGGATCGTGCGCATGAAATGGGTCGCCGGCAAGACCTCGGCGATGTACTGCGCCAGCGCCGGCATGCCCTCGTACGGGAACATGAAGCCGGACAGCAGGATCGACGGCAGCAGGATGAACACGGTCATCTGCATCGCCTGCAGTTGGCTGGTCGCGATCGTCGACAGCACCAGCCCAAGCGCGAGACTGGCGCCGATGAAGGCGAGCGTGGTCACGGCTAGCGCCGCGAGCGAGCCGGTCAGCGGGACGCCGAAGATCAGGTGTCCGAGCAGCAGGATGATCGCGGTCTGGATGATCCCGATCGCGATGTAGGGCACGATCTTGCCGAGCATCAGCTCGAGCGGGCGCACCGGCGTGTTGATCAGCATCTCCATATTGCCGCGCTCGGCCTCGCGCACGATCGCCGCCGAGGTGAACATCACCATTGTCATGGTCAGGATGATGCCGATCAGGCCAGGCACGATGTTGATCGCGGTGCGCTGCTCGGGGTTGAACAGCAGCGCGACCGCGAAGGTCGGGGTGTTGCGGTTCGCCGGACGGCGCAGCAATTCGGTCAGCGGCATCGCACGCAAGCCCTTGATCGCCGACGCGATGATGGTGTCGGAGCCGTCGACGATCCATTGCGCGACTGGGCGGCTGGTCTGGACGTCGCTCGCGGGCGGTGTCTCCAGCCCGGCGCCGACGCTACCGCTGCGGGCGACGCGCTGGCTGAGGTCGGCCGGGATGATGAGCGCTGCACGCACCCGTCCCTCGGTGATCGCGTCGCGCGCGCTGGGGATGTCGGGATGCTGCTCGGTGAAGCGCACCACCTGGGTTGCCTGCACCGTCTGCGCCAGCACCCGGCTGATGCCGCTGTTGGCCTGGTCCACCAAGGCGACCGGGATATCGCGCACATTGGTGTTGATCGCGTAGCCGAACAGCACCAGCTGGATCAGCGGGATCATGATGACCATGCCGAGCGTGGTGCGGTCGCGCCGCAGCTGGGTCAGCTCCTTGAGCAGGATCGCGCCGATGCGCCGGACCGATTGCAGTGGGGCGGATTGCAGCAGGGCGCTTATGGCCATGGTCAGTCGTCGCGGACAGCCGGCGTGGCGCTGGCAAGCGTGCTTGGTTTTCCGTTCCCGGCATGATCATTCTTAGAAGAGCCGCTCCCATCTGGGCTGCTCCCATCCGGGCCGCACCCGCCAGAGCTGCTACCTCCTGGGCTGCTTCCAGTAAGGCCGCTGCCTTTGGGGCCGCTGCTACCGGGGCCGCTGCCAGTCCTGCCTTCGCGGCCATCGTCAGCGCTGGCCTCGATGCGGCGGCCCGTGCTGGTGACGAAGACGTCCTCCAGGCTCGGGCGCACCTGGGTTAGGCGGGTCGGGCTGGGGTCGAGCGCCTGCGCTTGCAGCCAGGCGACCGGGTCGGCGACCCGGTCGCGCACCAGCACCCGTAGCCGGCTGCCAAGCTGCGCCGCCGAGATGACCTCCGGCAACCGGGTGATCTGCGGCTTGAGACGGCGCAGATCCCGCCCCTCGACCTCGACCACGCGGGCGCCCATCGCCGCCATCAGCTCGGCCGGCGAGCCGTCGGCACGCTTGTGGCCGCGCTCCATGATCGCGAGCCGGTGGCAGCGCTCGGCCTCGTCCATGTAGTGGGTCGAGACCAGGATGGTCGCGCCGCCCTCGACCAGATCGAACAGCCGCTCCCAGAAGTCGCGCCGGTTCTCCGGGTCGACGGCCGAGGTCGGCTCGTCGAGAAACAGCAGCGAGGGCGAATGCAGGGTCGCCGCTGCGAGTGCGAGACGCTGGCGCTGACCGCCGCTCATCTGCCCGGCGCGGCGATGCCGCATCGGCTCCAGCGCGTAGGTCGCCAAGAGGGCATCGATGCGCCGGCGCGCGGCGCGGCGGCCAAGGCCGTAGATCTCGGCGACGAAGCGCAGGTTCTCGGACACACTCAGGTCGTCGTAGAGCGAGAATCGCTGCGTCATATAGCCAATCTGGCGCTTGAGCCGCTCGGCGTCACGCGGTAGCGCGTGGCCGAGCACCGTCACCTCGCCGGCCGAGGGCGTCAGCAGGCCGGTCAGCATCCGCACCGTCGTCGTCTTGCCGCAGCCGTTGGGTCCGAGGAAGCCATAGATGGTCTGGGGGGCGACGCTCAGATCCAGCGCATCGACCGCGGTCAGCTCGCCGAACCGGCGCGTGAGGCCGCGCGCCTCGATGACCGGCTCGGTCATTGGTCCCGTTGCTTGCTCAGACAATGGCTCGGGCATTTGCGCAGGCGCTGGCTTCGGGTCGGTCTCATAGCGAGCGATGAGGGTAGCTCCAGGGAAGGGTGACGGACTCAGGCAGCGGAGCGGTCACGGCAGCTCGACCTGCGCCGGGACGCCGTTCGGCAGGTCGGCGGCGCTGTCGGGCAGCATCACCTCGGCCAGGTACATCAGCCGGGCGCGGTCGCTGGCGTTCAAGGCGTAGTAGGGCGTGAAGGCCGGATCGGAGCTGATCCAGCGCACGGTACCGTCGAAGCCCTGCGCGAGCCCGTCGATCCGGACCCTGAGGGTGTCGCCCTGGTTGATCTTGACCCGATAGGGCTCGGGCACATAGACACGGGCATAGGGCGCCTTGCCGGCGAGCAGGACCGCGACCGGGCTGCCGATGGTGACGCGCTCGCCGAGGTTCCAGGGCAGACTGTCGAGCACGCCGTCGCGCGTGGCCGTGATCGAGAGCTCCGCGAGCAATGCCTGCTGATAGGTAAGCTCGGCGCGCGCCGCCTCGAGCTCGGCCTCGGCCTGGGTGATCTCCTCCGGGCGGGTCCCGGCGAGGAGCTCGTCGAGGTGCTCCTGGGCCTCGTCGAGCTTGGCGCTGGCCGCATCGCGCAACGCCTTGGCGCGGTCGACCTCGGCCTGACTGACGGCGTTGCGCGCGAGCAGCTCGCGATTGCGCTCGTAGCTGATCCCGGCCTCGCGCAGATCGGCCTCGCGCCCGGCGACCTGCGCGCGCGCCGCGGCGATTGTCTGCGGCCGCGGGCCATTGCGCAGGCGTTTGAGATTGGCCTCGGCCTCGGCCACCCGCGCCTTGCCGCGGGCGACCTCGGCGCGCTGCTGGCGGTCATCGAGCTGGGCGAGCAGTGTGCCCTTGCTGACCGGCGAGCCTTCGGCTACCGGCAGGTCGACGAGGATCTCGGCGGCGGTCGCGGTCAGCGCGACCCGATCGCGCTCCAGGGTGCCGAGGGCGAGCGGCGGCTCGGCGTCGGCGCAGCCCGCGAGCAGGGCCACGAGGAGGAGCGTGAGCGCGACGGCGGGCCTGGAACGGGGCATGGCTGAGTGGCCTCCTCTGTGCTCTCGTGATCGCCAGGGCTAGAGGCCGGTCGACACCGCGCTCAGGCTCAAAGGCTGGACGCGGATCGATCTCTTCGGCTCCTGGTCGCGGCAGAGGCTAGTCGGGCCTTCCGACGCGGGTCAAGCGTCCCGAGCGGACGCAGCCCCTTGTCGAACTCCACTCGCTGATCGAGTACCCTGAACAACATGGCACGCAAGCGAAAGAAGCACTCGGCTCACGGCGGCTCCAAGGCGGCTGCGGCCGCCAAACAGCGCCCCGAGGTCCGCTAGCGGGAGGCGCTGCAGGCGCTCGAGAGCGGTCACTGGCGCGATGCGATCCAGGCGCTGAAGGCGCTGTTGAAGGACGACCCTGAGAGCGAGCGCGCACCGGCCCGTCGGCGCGTGCTGGCCGACGCCTATGCCGGCCGCGCGCGCGACCTGACCGCTAAAGGGATGCTCAAGGAAGCGACGGTGATCTGGGAGAACCGGGCCGCGCTCGGCGCCGATATCGCGCCGTCGCTCGATCACGGCATCCTGCGACTGCGCCTCGGTGATCCGCAGCCGCTGATCGCAGCCTGGGCTCACCCTGATGCGCTGAACCGCGAGGAGCGCCAGCGCGTCGGCGAGCAGCTCGCGGCGGCCGTGCTTGCCAAGCGGCTCGCCGGCGAGGAGCCTGCGCTGCTGGAGGCCATCAACGCCTAGACCGGCTATGTCGGCGCCCTCGGCTCGCGCGCGAGCAACGCCCAGCGGCGCGAGCGGCTGGTCTCCCTCGGGGTCTCCGAGGAGCGCTTGGCGCGCCTGCGCGGTCCGATCGGGCTGGCGATCGGCGGCCGCACTCCGGCCGAGATCGCCGTCTCGGCCATCGCCGAGCTGATCGCGGTGCGCAATGGCTCGCCGCTTGGGCAACGCGCGCCGATTGCCTCGGTTGGGTCAGACGCCTAGACCGTGCCGGCTATTCCGTCCCTAAGCTGGCGCTACCCCCAGGATCTTCAGCTGATCAGTCTCAGTGGGCAGCAGCTATGAACCGAAGAAGCCGTGTCGTCGCGCCGCCTGGGCTAGGGACAAATCTGGAGTTGTTGCTTGCGGCCCTGACTCATAATCCTCACCGTCGGCATCCACTGCTGCATCCGGATGCCTAGTCGTCAAACCTGGAGGCGCCAACATGACGGACCTCGCCACGTTGTATGACACCGACTATGCCCAATGGGCGCAACGCAATGCCGAGCTGCTGCGCGAGCGACGCTTCGAGGAACTGGATATTGCCCATCTGCTGGAGGAGCTCAGCGACATGAGCAAGAGCGACCGCCGCGAGCTGCACAGCCGGTTGCTGGTGCTGCTGGCTCATCTCTTGAAGTGGGAATTTCAGTATCCCCTGCTCGCTGATCGCTGGCGCGAATTCGATGGGCGCAGCTGGCGCTCGACCATCGTCGAGCAGCGCGAGCAGCTCGCCGATCTGCTGCGCCAATCTTCCGGCCTCCAGTCCGCCGTCGATGAGGCGATTGCCGACGCCTACCCGGTCGCGGTGCGGCTCGCCCACAAGGAGACCCGGCTGCCGAAGACGACCTTCCCGGAGGTCTGCCCCTATAGCCGCGAGCAGGTCTTCGACGACGACTTCTATCCTGAGGCGCAATGAGCACGTCCGCCGACCATGACCGCTTCACCCGACGCAAGAGCAGGCCGCCTATCTCGAGTGTTTCTCATGGGAGCCTAGGCCGTGCCACGCGCGCCCTAACTCTCTGGATATTGCCGCGCTCGGCCTCGCGGACGATCGCCGCCGAGGCGACCATCATCATTGCCATGGTCAGGATGATGCCGAGCTCAGGCCAAGAGCTGGACGCGGAATCAATATCCTCGGCTCTGCGTCGCTGCAGAGGCGAGTCGGCCCTTCCGAAGTGGGTCAAGCGCCCGAGACGGTTGCAATACCCTATCGAACTCCATGCGACGATCGGGTAACCTGAGTGCATGGCACGCAAGCGAAAGAAACAATCGAGTCACGGCGGCTCCAAGGCCGCTGCGGCCGCTAAACAGCGCCCCGAGGTCCGCGAGCGGGAGGCGCTGCAGGCGCTCGAGAGCGGTCACTGGCGCGATGCGATCCAGGCGCTGAAGGCGCTGTTGAAGGACGACCCCGAGAGCGAGCGCACACCGGCCCGTCGGCGCGCGCTGGCCGACGCCTATGCCGGCCGCGCGCGCGACCTGACCGCCAAAGGGATGCTCAAGGAAGCGGCGGTGATCTGGGAGAACCGGGCCGCGCTCGGCGCCGATATCCCGCCGTCGCTCGATCACGGCATCCTGCGACTGCGCCTCGGTGATCCGCAGCCGCTGATCGCAGCCTGGGCTCACCCTGATGCGCTGAACCGCGAGGAGCGCCAGCGCGTCGGCGAGCAGCTCGCGGCAGCCGTGCTGTCGGAGCGGCTCGTCGGCGGTGATACCGCGCTGCTCGAGCAGCTCGCCGAGGATGATCCCATCCGCCGCCATGCCGAGCCGGCGCAGATGGCGCTCACCGCCTATTGCAACGCGGATCAGAACGGTATGGAAGCGGCGCTCGCCGAGCTGCCGTTCCGCTCGCCGTATCGGGCATTGGCAATCCTGCTCAAGGCGCTCGTGCGCGCGGAAACCGAGCCCGACGCCGCTCGGGAGATGCTCGCGCGTATCGATGACGCCTCGGCCTTCGCGCCGCTGCGGCGCGCGGCCGAGCTTGCGCTCCTGCCCGATGCCGAGCTCCTGGCCGAGCTGGATCGGGCCGGACCGCGACAAGCCGAGCTCGTCGCGGCATTGCGCGGTTGGTCCAACGCACAGCTGGAGCTGGCGCGGGCGCTGGCATCGTTCCAGCGCGACAGCGGCCGGCAGCAGAAGACATTGCAGCCGCTGCTGAAACGCTATCGGGATCTGCTCGGCCATGACTGGGCGCAGCAGGCCTCGCTGCGGTTGATGCCACGGCGGACCGGGCTGCTCGATCCGCATCCGCCGGGCTGGAACGCGCTGAGCGGGCACGAGCGCGCTCTGATCAAGGCTTGGGGCACCGAGCCCGAGGGCGATCCTTGGGATGTGCTCGACGCTTGGGAGATGGTCGCACAGGGGCTGATCGCCGAGCAGCGCGGCCGCCGAGATGCACCGTATTCGCTCGAGATCGCGATGGTGCTGCGGCGCGGGGAAAGGCGCTTCAAGCTGCTCGAGACCGAGCACCCCGAGGATGATCTGGATTCCCCCGAGACCATCGCCGCTGAGCAGCTCGAGCGCAGCCTGCAATGGGACCCGGACCACCGCGAGACCTATCTGCGGCTGATCACCTGGTACCGGCGCGCGAACCGACTCAAGGACGCCCGCCGCGTCCTCGGCCAGGCCCAGGAGCGCTGGCCGCAGGATATGGCCTTGCTGGAAGCGGCGATGGAGACGGCGCTGGCGAGCAACGCCTTCAAGAAGGCGGCCGGCATCGCCCGGCGCATGCTGGCGATCGACCCGATCAACAGCAGTGCGCGCCGGCGTCTGGTCGAGGCCCATATCGAGCACGCTGCCAAGCAGATCCCGAAGCGGCGTGGCGACCTGGCGCGCAAGGAGCTCGCCGAGGCCCGGAACTGGACCGGGCGGGGTAGCGGTCTGGAGCCGGTGCGCGCGCAGCTCGATCTGCTCGAAGGCCTCGTGGTGCTGGCGCTGGAGGACGCCGACCAAGGCAAGGCGATGTTGAACGAATGCCTCACTCAGCGCGGCAGCGGCGTCGTGGCGCAGGTGGAGCTGATGCTCGCCGTCGATCGGCTCACGCTCAAGCAGGACGACATCGCGAAGCGGCTCGGGCTCAAGCGGATCAAGGTGGGCGCTCCCGAAGACCTGCGCGCGATCATCGGTCAGCTGCGCAGCCATGCCGACCAGGTCGGCCATTTCCGGCGCAGCCTGCTGGAACGGCTGGCGGCGGCGCTCAAGGGCGCGCCCTGGAAGCGGCTCGAGCGCAACGAGCTCGAGCACGCCTGCGAGACCTTGCGTGCGTTCCGGCTGAACGCGGCGCGGCGCGAGGCCGCGCGGGCCGGGCTCAATCGCTGGCCGCGTACGCCGATGCTCGAATACCATGATTTCGATAGCCGCTACAGCGATGGCGGCTTCCCGAGTATGTCGGAGCTGGACAAGATGGAAGGCGCCTTGGCGCGGGCACGAGAGGCCGGCGAGATGCGCGCGGCCGAGCGGCTGCGCGAGCTGCTGCAGCAGTTCATGCCCTTTGGACGGATGCCAGGCCCGCCGGGCTTCGATGATGATCCTTGGGATGATCCATTCCCTCCGGACCCGAAGGACGATGGTCAGGACCTCGGGGAGGGCATTGCGTTGCTCTTGCAGGTGCTCGAGCAGATGCCGTTGAAGCAGGCGCTTGAGGTCACCGGAATGCCCAAGGATATGCGTCGGCAGGTCATGAGGATCGCGCGCGAGCAGGGTGACGAGGCTGCGGTCGAGATGCTCAAGGCGATGATCTACAGCGCCGCCGAAGCGGCCGGCGAGCTGCCGAAGCCGCAGGGAGGTGGTGGCCGTAGCAAGGCGCGTTCGGCCGATGATCCCGATGGCCCGCCGAAACAGTTCGATCTATTCTGATGTCCGATCCCTTTCTGACCCTCGGCATCGATCCCGATGCCGACGATCATGTCGTCGAGTCTGCTTATCGCGCCGCGATCAAGCGCTGTCCGCCCGATCGCGATCCGGCCGGTTTCCAGGCCGTGCGTGCGGCCTATGAGCGGGTGCGCACGCAACGCGACCGGATCGCCTATGCGCTGTTCGAGACCGAGCCGCCTGAGCCGATCGATATCCTGCGCCGCGCCGAGGCGCAGGGCCGCAGGGAGGACGAGGCAAGGCCGCGGCGCCCCGACCCGGCGCTGTTCGCGGCGCTGCTGCGCGGAGAGGACTGATGGAGCCTGCAGTGACGGAGACCGCGAAGGAGGATCTGCTCGCGCGCCTGCGCGACTATCTGGATCGGGCCGATGACCCCTCCTCCGCGCCCGCGGCCGACGAGGCCGCGGCGCCCGATCTGTTCAGCCTGCTCAGCGAGCTTGCCGCGCTGAAGAACGAGGTCAAGCTCGAGGCGCGCCAGGTCAAGACCGCCCTCGACGAGTTCCGCAATGTCTTCGAGGCGTTGGAGACCGCCAACAGCCGCGCCGAGCAGGAGCAGCAGCGCCGCCGCGAGCAGGAGCAGGCCAACCGGGCGCGCGAGCGCAAGGATCTGCTGCTGGAGCTGCTGGACCTGCGCGACCGGCTGCAGGCCGGGCATGAGGCCGCGGCGGGCTATCGTCCGCGCGGTCTGTTCGGTCGGCGCCAGGCACGTGCCTTTGCCGCGTCGATGGCCGAGGGGCTGGCGATGAACCTGCGCCGGCTCGACGAAACCCTGGCGCGGCGCGGTGTGCAGCCGTTGCCGGCGCTTGGGCGGTTGTTCGATCCGCACCGGATGCACGCCGCCGAGCTCGCCTCCGATCCGGAGCGTCGGGTCGGTGAGGTCCTCGCTGAGCAGCGCGCCGGCTTCCTGCTCGACGGTGAGCTGCTGCGCTCAGCCGAGGTGGTCGTCAATCGGCCCGATCGGCCTGATCTCACCCCGCCGTCTTCGACCAAGGATTCATCATGAGCGACATCATCATCGGCATCGATCTCGGGACCACCAACTCGGAAGTCGCCCTCATCCGCGACGGCCAGCCGCAGGTCCTCGAGGTCGATGGTGCCCGCATCCTGCCCTCGATCGTCGGCCTCGCCGACGACGGCAACCTGCTCGTCGGCCAGGCCGCCCGCAACCAATACGCGCTCTATCCGGAGCGCACCATCCGCTCGGTTAAGCGGCGGATGGGCGAAGACGTGCAGCTGCCGATGGGCGAGCAGTCCTACAGCCCGCAGGAGGTCTCGGCGCTGATCCTGAAGCGGCTCAAGCGCGCCGCCGAGGAGCACCTGGGCGCGAGCGTCGGTAAGGCCGTGATCACGGTGCCGGCCTACTTCTCCGACGCGCAGCGCCAGGCGACGCGCGATGCCGGCGAGCTGGCCGGGCTCGAGGTGGTGCGCATTATCAATGAGCCGACCGCCGCGGCGCTGGCCTACGAGGTCGATGCCACTCAGCCGCGCACCATCCTGGTCTACGATCTGGGCGGCGGCACCTTCGACTGCTCGGTGGTTCGCGCCGGCGGAGAGGTCACCGAGGTCCTAGCCAGCCACGGCAACAACCACCTCGGCGGTGACGACTTCGACGCCAAGCTGATCGAGCATGTCCGCGAGTACCTGCAGCGCGAGCACGACTGCGATCCGAGTGCCGACCGCGCTGCGATGGCTCGCATCAACCGCGCCTGCGAGGCGGCGAAGATCGCGCTCAGCGATGCCCCTTATGCGCGCATCGACGAGGAATATCTGCTCCCGGATCGCGATCCGCCGGTGAACCTCTCACTCGAGGTCAGTCGCGAGGACTACGAGGCGCTGATCGATGGCTACATCGACGAGACCCTGGAGGCGGTGCATACGGCACTGAAGGGGGCCGAGCTGACCGTCGCCGATATCGACGAGGTCGTGCTGGTCGGCGGCGCCACCCGCACGCCGCTGATCCAGCAGCGGCTCGAGGAGACCCTCGGGCAGCAGCCGCGTGCCGAGATCGATCCGGACCTGTGCGTCGCCGCCGGCGCCGCAATCCAGGCCGGGGTGACCGCCGGCGAGACCACCCGCGGCGTGCTGGTCGATGTCACGCCTTACACCTTCGGCACCAGTGCCGTCGGCGAGATGGGTGGGGTGCCCTATCCGCACCGCTTTGTGCCGCTGATCCGTAAGAACAGCCCGATCCCGACCGTAAAGAGCGAGAGCTTCTACACGATGGTCGACGGGCAGCAGGCGGTCGACGTACGCATCTATCAGGGCGAGGACCGCGATGCGCTAAATAACACCGAGATCGGCTCGTTCAAGGTCGAAGGGCTCAGCGATGTGCCGTCCGGCAACGTCATCCTGATGCGCTTCGAGCTGGACCTGGATGGCATCCTCAAGGTCACCGCGACTGAGAAGCGTACTGGCCTCGAAAAGCACATCGCGATCGACAACGCGACCGCGCGCTTCGAATCCGAGCAACTCGATGCGGCCCGTCAGCGGCTGTCGGCCTTGATCGACGGCGATGCCGAGGAGGTCGATGAGGCGGCCGATGCCGCGACCGGTGACCGCCGTGAGGTGGTGCAGGCGCGCGCCCTGCTCGAGAAGGGCGAGCGGCTGTTCGAGACCGCGAGCGCCGAGGACAAGGAGGACCTGATCGATCTGATCGAGTCGGTCCGCGATGCCCTCGCGGCGGACGACATGGCCGGGCTCGAGCGCTCGGTGGCAGCGCTATCGGACCTGATCTATTACCTGGAGACCTGAGCTGCGGCGACCGGAGTTCGGCCATTGGGAACCCGCAACCAGAGCCTAAGGCGATTTCTGTCAAAGCTCATACCGCCTTGCTGGTCTTTTCGCTCGCCTTCTTCGTCGCGCTGCCGGTCACATAGCCCGGCTATGCTCCCGGCGACGCTCCTCGAAGGCAAACGACAATCCTGCGCAATTCGGTACGAGCTTTTCCGGCAATCGCCTAAAGACCTCAATCGAGCGAGGCTGCGCCTCGGAACGACGAGCGATGGTTTTGCTGCAACGCACACACAATCTGAGCCTTTTGCAGGCATCTGGCGCCCTCAAGCAGGCTCGAGAACGAGCACTTCTTCGGGAGTCGTCCGCCTGCTCGGCTCGTTACGAGTCTTGAGTCGCAATGGAGCGTTGCCCCAATTGCCGCGCCCGTAGCGATGGCAGCGAGAGCTGCCGCCGCTGCGGCATGGATCACAGTCGACTGCTGGCCGCCGAGCGCGCTGCCGATGCCTGTCTGCGCCGCGCTGTCGCCGCCCTCGCGGTAAACGACACGGCCACGGCCGAGCAGGCGTTGCATTGTGCCCTGTCCTTGCAGCACGATCCGCTGGCCAAGGCGTTGCTTGGGCTGATTCAAGCTCACCGAGAGCCCTCGCCGTTTGAGCCTCCGATCGCTGAGCCCCCGATCGCTGGGCCTCCGATCGCTGACCCAAATGCATCGACGGCTGAACCAAGCGTGCAGGCGCACGCTTGCCCGCCACCGCGTGGTGGTTGGAAAGGTCTGCTCACTGACCTCAGGTCGCGGTTGCATCGTCACCGTCAATGACGCGGGATTCATCGTCCGGGGTGGCACCGTGCCATGGGCGTTAGAACCGCAACTCGGCTCGCAGCATACCGCGATTGGAAGCCGAGGAGACCGACCCCTCGTTCAAACCGTTGAGCGGCGAGACATCCTCCGGCGAACCGAGCGAGTCAATCACGCTTCAACGGATACCAGTCGTCGACGCGCCGCGGCGGTAACAGGTCGCGGCGGAGGTCCTTGAGGCTCGGCAGCTTTCCGCCGCCGCCCTTGGCGCTCAGAGCGAAGGGGTCCTCGTTCTCGAGCACGTCGCCCATCTCCGCCTCAATGGCGTCCGGGTCCTCGCCGGCCTCCATTCGGCGCATCGCCTCGGCCATGCCGTCGCCCATCTTCAGGCCGGTCGCGTCGAACAGCCGGCGCATCATCTGCGCCGCCTGCTTCGGGTCATCCTCATCAATGCCCTCGAGTTCGCCCTCCATCGACGCTAGCGCGCGCATCATCTTCTCCTCGTCCATCCCGGCCGGCAGGCCCTCCTCGTCCGACTCCTCGTCGCCGCGGCCCTTCGAGATCGCGAATGGCGACGCCTGACGCTCGAGCGGCGAGCGCCCGCAGTCGGGGCAGGCCGGGATCGTCTCGGTGTCGACCTTGCGCGAGAAGAAGTTGTAGATCGCGTGACAATCGGGGCAATAGAACTCGTAGACAGGCATGGCTGAATCCAGTGCAGCGCAGGCGGGTCCTGCGGTCTCAGTGGCTCATTTAGAGTGAAATCCAGAATCGGCAGTTGACCGCTTCCGAGAAGAATAACCTTATAGGGCCTCTTAGATCATGGCGCCGGAAGCACGTCCACTTTGACTTCCCAGAGTCGATTGTCGTGCAACTGGGAACCATAGACTCGATTGGTGCCGCGAGCGCTGCGCCTCTGGTGCTCCTCCCCGAGCTCCACCCATTCCCCCGATCGCACGCGGCGCATCGTCGTCAGATCCGCGGTCTCGTAATCGCCTCGTCCCCGAAGCGGCCCGTCTTGGACCGCGGTGATCCGCAGTTCCACCTGATCGTCGTTGATCACCGAGGGCTGGATCAGGAAGCCGCTGGTCATCTCGATCTCCTCGAGCAAGACAGCGGGGCGCCAGCCGCTGCGCTCGGCGATCGGCACTCGGGCGATCCGGCCTGAGGTGATCTGCGCGACCCGTCCGTCCAGGACCGTCAGACTGCGCGTCGAGTCCCGGCCGGTGCTGTAGACCCCCGCGGAATAGCGATCGCGCCCATTGGGTTTGGCCGTGCTGCGATGGCGAAGCGAGAGCGTCACCTGCCGGGGCGGTCGGTCGATTTGTCGGAGCAGGGTCTCGATCTCGGAAAGCCGCTCGGACTGAGCTCTGACGACGAGGGTCTGGCCCGTCGCTGAGAGCTGGATCTCACCCCCGTACAGGTCTTGCAGCTGCGGAACGACCGCGTCCGCACGCTGGTGCTCCAACTCGAAGACACGGTTCTCCAGGGCACTGGCGGCCAGACCGGCGCACAGGCATAAGACGAGTCCGGCAAGCAGGCGAAGTGGCTTCGGCATCGATACCGCCCGGTTCGATTCAGGTTACGACCCCAAGATCGAGCAGGGTATCGCATTGGCGTGCGGTAGCGCGATGCCGCTGCGCTGACTCAGCGGGAACGTCGATCAGGCGGCGTACCGCCGGTCTCGGCTCCATAAGCCGGACGCCGCTTCAACGGATCGGCAAGGTCGATCCTGGCGCGTTATCGGCTTCGCGCTCGGCAACCGTGCCTTCCGGCGGCGAGCCGAAATTCGTCAATTCGCCTGACGCGGGATGGCACCGTCCCCATTCTTATGCCGCAAAAGGTAACTCCCGCCACTGAACTGAGCTGACCGATGCTGGACTGGAACGCGATCGACACCGTCTTTCTCGATATGGACGGCACCCTGCTGGACCTGCGCTTCGACAACCATTTTTGGCTCGAGCATGTTCCGCTGCGTTATGCGGAGTCCCGCGGGATCTCGCTGGCGGCGGCGAAGGAGAGGCTCTACGCCCGCTATCGGGAGCTGCTGGGCTCGCTGCAGTGGTACTGCGTCGATCACTGGACGCAGGAGCTCGAGCTCGACATCGCGCTGCTCAAGGCCGAGGTCGAGCACCTGATCGCGGTCCATCCGCATGTACTGGCGTTCCTCGAGGCACTGGCCGCTGCCGGCAAGCGGCGCGTGCTGGTGACCAATGCCCATCAGAAGTCGATCGAGCTCAAGATGAGCAAGACGCGCCTCGACGGGCATCTGGAGCACATCGTCTGTTCCCACGACCTGCGGGCGGCGAAGGAGTCGCCGGAGTTCTGGCCGCGGGTGCAGCAGGTCGAGCCTTTTGATCCGCAGCGCACGCTGTTCGTCGACGACAGTCTGCCGGTGCTGCGGGCCGCCCGCGAATACGGCTTCCACTGGCTGCTCGCGATCCTGTCACCGGACTCGGCGCAGCCCGTGCGAACCTGCGACGAGTTCGATGCGGTCCCAGACTTCTCCGCGCTTCTGCCTGGATTGCCAGAAGCCGTCTAGTCAGGGGTTACGCTGTCGCATCCCTTAGCAGGCACCGCGGCAAAGCCGTCGCAAGTGGGCCAAGACCTGAGGTGACCTTGACGCAGTCGCGGCGCCCACTGACAGCGGCGGTCGGGCTCGTTCCGGTCGTGAAACAACGGCCGCGGCTGCGATTACTTCGTTCTCCGGATTGGGGTGCTGCCGTGATCGTAGGCCAGCCCTGAGGCTCGACTGACTGGAAGGCCGTCGCTGATCGTGCCGACTTGGTGGGATGATCAATGGTAGCTCGTTTCAGGCGACACCTTGCCGCGAAAGATCCAGTAGACCACCCCCGTATAGACCAGGATCACCGGTAGCACGACCAGTCCGACCCCGTAGAATAGAAAGCTCAAACTGGCTTCCGGCGCTGCGGCCTCATCGAAGGTCAGGTGGTAGGGCAGGATCCAGGGCCAGAAGCTGCCGGCGAGCATCGCGAAGGCTGTAACGAAGAGTACCGAGGCCATCAGCCAAGGCTGCCAATCGCGCCGCGCCTCGGCACCGCGGAATAGGCCCCAGGCGGCGGCGCTGGCGAGTAACGGAAAGCCGAGAAGCCAGGGCTGCGCAAGCCAGCGATCGACGACGCGAAAGTTGTCGATCAAGGTGAGCAGGAGCGCGGCTGCAACAAACGCAATCACGCCCCACATCAGCCTTGGTAGCAACCGGTAGGCCCAGTCGCGCAGGCGACCAGTGGTCTTGAGCACCAGCCAACCGGCGCCGAGCAGGCTGTAGCCGAGCACCAGGCCGATGCCGCAGAGGATCGGGAAGGGCGCAACCCAGTCGAACGGCCCGCCGGCGAAGCGGCCATCCTCCACGGCGATCCCGGCGACCATCGCTCCGATCGCAGCGCCCTGCACGAACGCGGCAACGACCGAGCCAGCGATGAAGCCGAGGTCCCAGAGCCAGCGGTGACGGTGATCCTTATAGCGAAACTCGAAGGCAACGCCGCGCAGGATCAAAGCAACCAGCAGCAGGGCGACTGGAAGATAGAAGGCCGAGAGAAAGATCGCATAGACCATCGGGAAGGCACCGAACAATACCGTGCCGACGATGATCAGCCAGGTCTCGTTGCCGTCCCAGACCGGTGCGATCGAGCCCATCATCTGCTGACGGTGCGCTTCATTGCGGTTGAGCCCGAACAGGATGCCGATGCCGAGATCGAACCCGTCGAGCAGGACATAGACCAGGATCGAGAAGGCAAGCACGCCAGCCCAGAACAGGGGCAGCGAGAACGGGAGCTGCTCGATCATGCGGTGCCTCCATAGGTGCCGGGGCTGAGATCGTCGCTGGACCGCTCGGGTGCCGGATGCTGGCTGCCAAGCCCTGGGTCGGGGCCGCCCACCGCCAGCGGTCGACCAGGCGCCAGTTCGCGACGCGGTGTGCGCTCGTTGCCGGTCTCGGTGCTACTCGGGTCCGGTCGCTCGTCTCCGGGGCCCTCGCGCAGCAGCCGGTGCAAGTAGAGTGTGCCGGCCGAGAAGATTAACGTGTAGACCAATAGATAGGCTAAGAGCGACGTCAGCGCCGCGCCGCTGGAGAGGCTCGGCGTCACCGCATTGGCGGTGCGCATGAGCCCGTGGATCACCCACGGTTGGCGGCCGACCTCGGCGGTGAGCCAGCCGGTGAGCACCGCGACGAATCCACTGGGCCAAGCAAGGAAGGTCGACCACAAGAACCAGCGCGGCAGGTTGCTGACGGAGGCCTCCGTCTGGCGTGGATCGCCCGATCCAAACGTTGTCGCCTTGGCGCTCGCCGCAGGCGGATGCAATCGGCCCTGCAGCATCAGCCAGAGCCCGCTCCAAGAGATCACGAGCATCATCAGGCCGAGGCCGACCATGATCCTGAACGCATAGAACGGGATCAGGAACGGCGGCCGCTCGTCGGTTGGCACGGTGACGATGCCGGGCTCTTCGCTGCTGAGGTTGCCTTGAGCCACCAAGCTGCCGAGGAACGGCAGCGCGATCTCGAAGGCATTGCGCTCGTTGGCGCTGTCGGGCCAGGCGATGAGCACGAGGCGAGCCGGTTGCTCGGTCTGCCAGCGGCCCTCGATAGTCGTAAACTTCCCCGGCTGGTGCTCGGCGGTGTACTCGCCGTTAGAGTGACCATAGCCGATCTGCACCGGCGTCAGCACCGCAGCGATGCCGAGCCCCATTCGGAGCATCACCCGCGCCTCTGCCGCGTGCCGGTTACGCAACAGGTACCAGGCGCCTGTCGCGGCGACGCAGAAGGCGGTGGTTAGGTAGGCCCCGAGCAGCATATGCGGAAAGCGCACCCAGAGTACCGGATCGAGCAGGATCTCGGCCCAATCGTGCGGTGCGAAGCGCCCGTCAACCAGTTCATAGCCGACTGGTACCTGCATCCAGGTGTTGTTGGCCATGATCCAGAACGCCGAGAAGGTTGTGCCGAGCGCGACCATCAGCGTCGAGACGAAGTAGGCCCAGCGCGGCACCCTCTCGCGGCCGAACAAGAGCACGCCGAAGAAGGTCGCCTCGAGCAAGAACGCGGTGAAGGACTCATAGGCCAGCAGCGGCCCTTGGATCGGCCCGGCCTGGGTCGAGAGCTCGCTCCAGTTGGTACCGAACTGGAACGCCATCACCAGCCCTGAGACGACACCGAGCCCGAACGCGACCGCGAACACCTTGAGCCAGAAGTCGAATAGACGGCGGAACACCGGGCGGCCGGTGGCCAGCGACAGACCCTCCAGCGTTGCCAGCCAGGCCGCGAGCCCGATCGTGAACGCCGGGAAGATGATGTGGAACGAGACCGTGAACGCGAACTGTAGCCGCGACAGGGTGATCGGGTCGAAATCCATCGCTTGATCCTCAGTGCTTCCGCCAGCCGCCGAGCGCCCGCCGAGCGCCTCGGCGAAGACCTTTCTAGGCGAACGGAGCGGCTCAAGTCGTTGCCGTTGACTTTCTCTCGATGGACATGCTGGCCGCGCGCCTGAACACAATCGCTGTCATCGATTCTTGCGTCGCGGCGATCTTCTCGACGGGTTGCTCGATCCGGCCGGTCGATTAGGCTTGGGTAGGCAGTGCGATGCCCTTGTCCAAGTATTCTTGTCGGCAGTAAGAGAAGCGGCGCGTCGCTTTCGGGCCTCGATGCCGAACCGAACTGCCTCGAAGAGGCCGATGGAAGCAACGACGACTTGACGACTGCTGCTGGGCCGTTTTGACTGCCTGGCTTTCGCAGGAGTTGCACTTCTGGGCTGCTGATCACGTATCCTGGCCGCGCCCGTTTCCCAGGCCGGGCGGATCAAGCCGGACTCCCTGGATGTCCTGCGTGACCAAGAACCATGAGGATCAGGCGATGAGGACTGTCCTAGCCGCTGCGTCGGCGCTACTGCTGTGTGCGATCCCGTTGGAGGGGCTGATGGCCGAGACCGCGATGGATGCGGCTGCGTTGTCGCAAGCGAGTAAGCAACGGAGCACACTCGAGGATCAGGCCGCGGTGGCGGTCACGATCTACAACGACGATCTGGCACTGATCAAGGACAGCCGCCGCGTGACCCTGCCGGCCGGGCGCACCGAGCTGGCCTTCCGCGACGTCAGCGCTCAGATCCGCCCCGAGACCGCGTTGCTGCGGACCATCGAGGGCATCCCGCCGAGCCTGATCGAGCAGAATTTCGACTTCGACCTGCTGACCCCGGGCGCATTGCTGGAGAAATATGTCGGGCGCGAGGTTGGCCTAGTCACCAGGCACCCGACCACCGGTGAGGAGACCGAGGAGCCGGCCGTCGTGCTCGCTGCCAGCGACGGCGTGGTCTTGCGCGTCGGGGACCGGATCGAGACCTTCGGCTCCGGCCAGACCCCTGGCCGCATCGTCTATCGAGATATCCCGCCGAACCTGCGTGACCGCCCGACCCTGGTGCTGGCCCTCGACAGCGACGAGAGTGGCGAGCGCCTGCTCGAACTCAGCTATCTGAGCCGCGGCCTGAGCTGGAAGGCGGACTATGTCGGCGAACTCGCGCCGGGACAAGACCGGCTGGACCTGGCCGGCTGGGTCACGCTCGAGAATCGCAGCGGCAGCAGTTACCGCGACGCCCAGCTGCAGCTGGTCGCTGGTGATGTGAATCAGGTCGAGGAGGACATGCGTCAGCCGCAGTACGAGGCGATGGCGACGCGTGCCGCGCAGCCGACACCGAACATGCGCGAGGAGGGCCTGTTCGAATACCACCTCTACACCCTGTCGCACCCGACCACGATCGCTGACAACCAGACCAAGCAGGTGGCATTGCTCGATGCAGCCGATGTCGTCGTCGACAAGGAGCTGATCGTGCAGGGCGATCAGCGCGCCTACCGCGAGCCGCGCGGTGAGCTCTGGCAGGACCTCGATGTCAGTGTGTATCTGAATGCGACCAACGACGAGGCGTCGAACCTCGGATTGCCGTTGCCCGCGGGTATCGTGCGCATCTACCAGCGCGACAGCGAGGGCAATCTGCAGTTCATCGGCGAGGACCGGATCGACCATACGCCCAAGAACGAGTCGCTGCGGCTGAAGCTCGGGCAATCCTTCGATGTGACGGCTGAGCGCCAGCAGACCGAGTTCACCAAGCTCTCCGGCAGCGGACCCTGGAAGTACCAGTTCGAAGGGGCCTACGCGATCCGGATCAAGAACGCCAAGCCCGAGGCCCAACAGTTGACCGTGCAGGAGCGCATCCCGGGCGACTGGACGATGCTCGACGAGAGCGCCCCCCATGAGCAGGGCAATGCCAATACAGCGATATGGGACCTAGAGGTGCCAGCCGAGGGCGAGACCCGGTTGAGCTACCGGGTCCGAGTGCGCTTCTGAAGCCCTTTTGCTGCTGGCCCAGGCTGGCCCAGTCCAGATCGGAAGCACCGAGCGACTCGCGGCATGCCGGTCGGGAAATGCTGCTACGGCCTGATGACGCGCGTCATAGCGGGCACAGCAGCGGTCGGCGACGTTCCCTATCGACTACGCGGTTATTTGATCTGGGTCAATGCGACGAGCGCCGCTCAATAGCAGCTATTGCTGCACCGTTGCGGCTCGTTTAATGTCCCGGGCGCACTAAAACGGCGCCGCCGGCTGCTCTCAGCATAGACTGAAATCGATCTGGTCGATCGAAACAATTGATTTCAGGTTAAGACTACGTGCGGCGTATGGTTATCAGGTTTTCAGCGGCAGTTGCCGAGCCTTCCCAGCAGGATCCCGAGTTAAGGCAACCCGGATCAAGCGACGCAGACGCAGAACAGACCCACAGGAGCTGAGCATGAGCAAGAAGTACGACGCCGGTGTAAAAGAATACCGGGACATGTACTGGACCCCCGACTATGTCCCGCTGGACACTGACCTGCTGGCCTGTTTCAAGGTCACCGGGCAGCCCGGCGTCCCGCGTGAAGAGGTTGCCGCCGCCGTCGCCGCTGAATCCTCGACCGGTACTTGGTCCACCGTTTGGTCGGAGCTGCTGACCGACCTCGAGTACTACAAGGGCCGCGCCTATCGCATCGAGGACGTGCCGGGCGATAACGAGTCGTTCTACGCGTTCGTTGCCTACCCGATCGATCTGTTCGAGGAAGGCTCGGTCGTCAACGTGCTGACGTCGTTGGTCGGTAACGTGTTCGGTTTCAAGGCGCTCAAGCATCTGCGCCTGGAAGACATCCGCTTCCCGATCGCCTACATCAAGACCTGCGGCGGCCCACCGTCGGGAATCCAAGTCGAGCGCGACAAGCTCAACAAGTACGGTCGGCCTCTGCTCGGCGCCACCATCAAGCCCAAGTTGGGCCTCTCGGCGAAAAACTACGGCCGTGCGGTCTACGAGTGCCTCCGCGGCGGTCTGGACCTGACCAAAGACGACGAGAACGTCAACTCTCAGCCGTTCATGCGCTGGCGTGATCGTTTCGAGTTCGTCGGCGAGGCGATCCAGAAGGCGCAGCAGGAGACCGGTGAGCGCAAGGGACACTACCTGAACGTCACCGCCTCGACGCCGGAAGAAATGTACAAGCGCGCCGAGTTCGCCAAGGAGGTGGGCTCGCCGATCATCATGCACGATTTCCTGACCGGCGGCTTCACGGCCAACACCGGCCTGGCCAACTGGTGCCGCGAGAACGGCATGCTGCTGCACATCCACCGCGCGATGCACGCGGTCATCGACCGTCATCCGAAGCACGGCATCCACTTCCGCGTGCTGGCCAAGTGTCTTCGCCTGTCGGGCGGCGACCACCTGCACACCGGTACCGTCGTCGGTAAGCTCGAAGGCGATCGCGCCTCGACGCTCGGCTTCGTAGACCAACTGCGCGAGTCCTTCGTGCCGGAAGACCGTTCGCGCGGTGTCTTCTTCGATCAGGACTGGGGTTCGATGCCGGGCGTCCTGGCCGTCGCATCGGGAGGAATCCACGTCTGGCACATGCCGGCCCTGGTGACCATCTTCGGCGACGATTCCTGCCTGCAGTTCGGCGGCGGTACCCAGGGCCATCCGTGGGGCAACGCGGCCGGTGCAGCCGCCAACCGTGTCGCCGTGGAGGCCTCGGTCAAGGCCCGCAACGAGGGCCGCGAGATCGAGAAGGAGGCCCGTGACATCCTCAGCGAGGCCGCCCAGCACAGCCCCGAGCTGGCCATCGCGATGGAGACCTGGAAGGAGATCAAGTTCGAGTTCGAGACCGTCGACAAGCTCGACGCTTGATCGGCTGACGCCCCGGGGCATCGGAGCGCCTGGTGCGTTCGGCCCCGGTCGCGATCGCCTCGGCCCGCCTTAGCCACATACGACCGATACGCACTAATCAGGAGCACTCGCCATGTCCTTGCAATCCACCATGGGCGACTACCAGACCAAGCAGACGCTGGAGACCTTCGGCTTCTTGCCGCCGCTCTCGCAGCAGGAGATCTACGACCAGATCGCGTACATCATCGCGCAGGGCTGGACGCCCGCGATCGAGCATGTCCATCCGTCCAAGACCATGGACGACTATTGGACGATGTGGAAGCTGCCGTTCTTCGGTGAGCAGGAGTTGGGTAACGTCGCTGCCGAGCTCGAGGCCTGTCATCGGTCCTATCCGGATCATCACGTTCGCTTGACCGGATACGACAACTACACGCAGAGCCAAGGGTCGGCCTTCGTCGTCTTCCAAGGCCGCGGCTGAATCGTGAGCTGACCTCTGCCCTGCGTTGAGCCGGGTCCGGGTGCCGAGCCCGTGAGCCGGTGCTCAGTGAAGGGCAGGCGTCGACGATGTCGATCTACGCCTTCCCGATCTTTCAGCACTTGGCGGGTGCCGGGGATCGGCAAGCGATGCACTATCCAGAGCTGTCCGCGCATGTGTTGCCGCCGGACAGCCAATCCGAGAGCCCCACGGAATTACCCATGGCAAGCAAAGCGAACCTGAGATCGAGTGGCCGCGAGGCGGCCCTGGCCCGCCGGCGTGCCCTGTCGACCCAGGGCAAGCAGGGGCTGGCGCAGACGACGACCGAGCGCACCCGCGCCCAGCGGTTGCCGCGCTCGAAGCCGCAGCCGTCGAGCGCAGCATCGTCGCCAGCCCAAGCGCCGACGCCGGCCGCGCCGTCTCAGTCTCAGGGAGCAAGGCCGAGCCTGGATCTGTCACCATCGGCCGCCGCGCCTCGCCGCCAAGTCGCGCCGCCGAGCCCCTCGCAGTCGAGCCGCGAGCTGGCCCGCCAGCGCCGGGCGAAGCTGGCGCGTGATGGCCGGCGTGCACAGCGCAGCACGGATCGTGTACGTGATCCGCGCGCGGACCAATCGGGCGCGCGCTCGGCACCGGCCAAGACCAACGAGCCGGGCAAGGGCGAGTGCCAGTGTGGCGGCCAATGCAAGCAGGCCCGGGCCAACAATGCGAACCTCGGCACCGGGGGCGCGCCATCGTTGTCTCTGCCGACGCCGACCGCGAGCCTCGGCGGAAACGGTAACGGCAACGGGTCCGCGACAAGCAATCGCAACCGCAAGCCGAACCCGGCGCTGGCGGTCAAGCCCGCCGGCCGCGCCGTCGCTCAGGCGCGCCGCGCAGCGCTGAGCGGCCGCGGCAAGAATGCGACCAATGTCCCGAGCTCGGTTGCCGGCATCGCCCGTCAGGCGAACCCGAAGCTCAGCGGGCGCGAGCTCGCGCAGCAGGTTCGAGCGCAGCGCAGCACTAACGGGGGCGCTGGTGAGCGCAAGTCGCCACCGTCCGGCCGCATGCGGCGCTCGCGCACCGGGGCCGCCGCGGATCAGCCGTGGAAGGTCGGCGTCAGCGAGACCACACACGGGCAATCGGTCACCGGCACGCGCGTCGGCCGCAGCGAGAAGACTACCGGTGACGAGCCGAGCACCTGCCGCACGATCACCGGCACCGAGTACATGGGCGCCGACATCTTCCGCGAGTTCTGCCAGAGCGAGCCCTCACCCTCGATCAATAAGATTGGTGTCAGTCATACGGGCTACGGCAACCAGGTCTCCGGTAACGAGGTCGGCCGCTCCCCGCGGGTCACAGGCGACGAGCCGGGTACCTGCAAGAACGTGACCGGGACCCAGTACCTGTCGCCGGAGCAGTACGCGACCTATTGCAACACGCAGCCGGCGCCGGAGCCGCGCGAGACGGGCGTGACCCAAACGTTGCACGGGCATGGGCTCTCCGGGACCCTGGTCGGGCACTCGCCCAAGGTGACGGGTGACGAGCAAGGCGCGGGCGTGGTGCCGACCGGCACCCAGTACACGGCCGCCTCCGAGATCCCTTCGGATCGCTCGGTGCCGCCGAAGGTCGGCACCTCGGTTACCCTGTCCGGGGGCAGTGTCACCGGCACCCGGGTCGGTCGCTCGGCGGCGGTCACCGGCGATGAACCCGGCAGCTGCCGCGCGATCACCGGCGACGAGTACGTCGACCTGTCCCAATACGAGCAGTTCTGCGAGACCAAACCGCAGCCCGAGCCGCCCAAGGTCGGCTACTCGAACACGAACAAGGGCCATCGCGTCTCGGGCACCCAGACCGGCCGCTCGCGCAGGGTCACCGGCGATGAGCCGGGTACCTGTAAGGCCGTGACTGGCACGCCCTACGCCGGGCTCGAGCAGGCCGCGGATTACTGTGCCCCGAACCAGCAGCACGAGATCAAGGCGCGCACCCCGGTGATGGCGGCCACGCCGGGCCCGCGCATGAGCGGCATCCAACCTGGGATCGGCGGGGTGATGACGGGGGCCGATAAGGGGGCCTGCGAGCCGCTGACCGGCACGCCCTATATCGGCGCCGATCAGTACGCCAGCGCCTGTGGCGCCGAGACCAGCAATGCCGCTGAGCCGGGTCAGGCCGATTTCCCGCGGCCCCTCGACGAGGCAATCGGGCAAGGCTTCAGTGTCACCTCACCGGCGCGGGCCGCATTCGAGGAGCATCGGGCCAGCGGGGTGACCGGCACCAGCTACGAGACGAACCAGCACATCACCGGTCCGTTCGGGATGGGCACGGGCAAGATCACCGGCACCGAGCAGTTTCGCTTCGATGCGAAGCGGGCGCGGCCGGACCTGCTGACGCCTCAGCCCACCGGCGACAGCCTCAATCAGGCGAGCGTGACGGGCGGTGGCGAATCCGCGGTGCAGTCTACCCCGGCAGAGCGCTGGCGCGTTACTGGCGAAGGCCAGACGGCTGGATCGAAGATCACCGGTGATGATTGGGAGCGTGGTGAGCGCGTCACCGGCACCGAGGGTAGCTCGGCACGACGTCGCAACCCCACCCGCCCCGGACCGATGAGCGCGATGCCGCCGGTCGAGACTAAGCGCAACGAGGAGACGCCAGCGCCGACCAGCCGCGTCACCGGGAGTGCCGGCAGTACTGACCGCGGCGCCTTGATCACCTACTCAGGGGGCGCGCGGGGCTGATCGCCCGGCTGCGTCATGACTCGACCGCTCGCCATTGTTGAACCGACACGCTGAGTTCGATCGCTTCCTCTCATGCCACTGCGCAACCTCAAATCGCCCCGTTCGCGTAGCCTGGGTCCCGGCCCGCGCAGCGTGACGCCTGCGCCGCAACCGGCCACCGCGCCCGCTTCGCCGACGCCGAAGCTGGAACGCGATGCTGCCGCTGCAGCGGATAAGGCCAGTCCGGCGGTCTCTGGGCGCGCAACGACTCGGAGTGCCGAGCGTCCGGCAGCGGCCGGCCGGGGGCCGACAAGGCCGACCCGTCCACCGCGGCCGACACCGCCGGGGCGTGCCGCGGTCAAGCAGGCGGCCAAGGTGGCGCGTCCGAGCCTCGGCTTCGGCCAGCCCGCGCCGGCCGAGGCCGTGTCTGCGCCCGCCCTCGGGGCGGGCTCGGGCTTGCACCCGCTGACCGACGCGGCCGCGAATGCGCAGTTGCATGAGTATGAGTCCTCGGTCAAGCATGCGTTCGACAATCTGGTGCCGGTGCTGCAACGCATCGCCGCCGAGCGTTGCGAGCCGGACTTCGTCGATCGGGCGCAGCAGATCGCCCGAGCCGAGCTCGGTTTCGATCTGCCCGATGAGATCCTCGACACGGCTTGGATCACCGGGCTCGACATGCGCCGGCTGTTCGCCGCCTGCGTGTTCAAGACCTATCACCGGATGAGTGATGCCTTCTTCACCGCCGATCCGCTCGGCGGGCGCGGCGGTGAGGCGTTCGAGCAGTTCCTGCTCGAGTGCGGTTTCCATCTGATGGATGTCACCCCCTGCGCCGACGGCCGGCTGGCGCATGCGATCAGCTATGTGCTACGCCTGCCCTATGGCCGGGTGCGCCGCAAGTCCTACGCCGGCTCGCTGTTCGATATCGAGAACACGGTCGAGAAGTGGGTCGAGACCGAGCTGATGCGCTTCCGCGAGGGCCTCCCGAATACCGCCGACGCGCCGACCCGCTATCTGAAGGTGGTGATGTACCACGGCAGCTCGGTCGATCCGGCCCACCAGGGCTGCGCCGCGCACGGCTCCGATGATGCCGCCGCCGCGCGCGCCGGACTGGAGCGCCTGAAGGCGTTTCGCCAGGCGATCGAGAACAGCTTCTGCTGCGGCGCCTCGGTCGATCTGCTGCTGGTCGGCCTGGATACCGATACCGATGCGATCCGGGTGCATGTGCCGGACGCCGACGGCTACTGCGACCTCGAGCATTGGCTCGATGCGGCCAAGGTCTACGAGATCACCCGCGGGATGACGCCGGCCCAGGCGCGCACCCGCATCGCCGAGCTGGTGCGTGCGCATGCGCCGGGCAAGGCCGCCGGGGACGCCCTGCCGGACGGGATGGTGCGTCTGATCGGCGGCCTGATCGAGCGCAACCTCTCGCAGATCGACTACGTCCGCCAGTATCACGGCGGCGGCTACGCCGACATCGGCCATGCTGAGCGGTTCATCGGCGCCGGCATCGGCTTCGAGGAGATCCAGCTGCGGAACCTGACCTATTTCGCCTACCTGAGCACGGTCGAGGAGGGCGCTGCCGATCTCGATGTCGGGATCAAGATCTTCACCGGGCTCAATGTCAATCGCGGGCTGCCGGTGCCGATCATCGTCCGCTACGACTATCACGGCGGCGTGCCGGGCGCGCGTGAGCGCGCGGTCGAGCACTGCGAGCGCATCGCCGCCGCCCTGAAGGCGCGTTACCCGCAGCTCTGCGCCGACGGCATGCTGCATTGCCTGCGCGCGGTGCGTGATTGTGATGCCGCCGCGCCGATCGAGATCGTCGGCTCGTCGCTCGATCCTGCCGCCAGCGGCGGTCACTGAGGCGCCAGAGCCCGATGAAGATTTGCAAGGTCCTCAAGCCGTTGGTCTCGACCTACCGCATCCCGGAGTTCGAGCACAAGCATCTGCAGGTGGTGCAGGACGGCAGCTCGCAGCTGGTGGCGGTCGATGCGGTCGGCTGCAAGCCGGACGACTGGGTCATCTGCGTCGGCAGCTCCGCGGCGCGCGAGGCCGCCGGCAGCAAGGCCTACCCGAGCGATCTGACCATCGTCGGCATCATCGACGATTGGGACCCGGACGCTGAGCACTGAGGTGCGGCATGGAGATCAATCAGGTCGTCGGGACGCTGTACTGCACCGAGCGCATCGAGGGGCTGCGCCATTGCAGCCTGCGCATCCTCAAGGACAAGAAGGGCAAGCTGCTGGTGGCGACCGATCCGGTCGGGACGCGCCCTGGCAACTGGGTGTTCACGGTCAGCGGGTCTGCCGGGCGCTACGCGATGGGCGACCCGAACATCATGACCGATCTGACCATCGGCGGGATCATCGACGCTTGGGCGCCGGAGACGGTGGCCAAGCCGGAGGCCAGCAGCAGCGCGTCGCCCGCAACGCCGCGCGACAAGGCTGCCTAGGGCCGGACAGGGGTTCGTTTGAATCGATTCGGACCGCGACCAACGCGGCATCAGGTCTTTGACGGAGAAGACACAAAATGGCAGGCGAAAGAGTTGGCATTGCGCTCGGCATGATCGAGACCCGTGGTCTGGTGCCGGCGATCGAGGCTGCGGATGCGATGACCAAGGCCGCTGAGGTGCGGCTGATCGGCCGCGAGTTCGTCGGTGGCGGTTATGTGACCGTGCTGGTGCGCGGTGAGACCGGCGCTGTGAATGCCGCCGTGCGGGCTGGTGCCGATGCCTGTGAGCGCGTCGGCGACGGCTTGGTCGCGGCGCATATCATCGCCCGCCCGCATCGCGAGGTGGAGCCGGTGCTGGAAAACACGGGTGACGGCTTCAAGCCCGGGCAGCCTGGGCGCTGAGCTTCCCGGCTTCGATGAAGGTGACGGAGCGCCCTGTCCTCTGCGATAGGGCCTTCGAGCACACCACAAATCCAAGACTGTAGACAGACGGAGAAAGACAGATGGCGAACGAGACCATGGGTATTGCACTTGGCATGATCGAGACGCGCGGCTTGGTGCCGGCAATCGAGGCGGCCGATGCGATGACGAAGGCGGCCGAGGTGCGCATGATCGGCCGTGAGTTCGTCGGTGGCGGTTATGTCACCGTGCTCGTGCGCGGTGAGACCGGTGCGGTCAATGCGGCTGTGCGCGCTGGAGCCGATGCCTGCGAGCGCGTTGGTGACGGTCTGGTCGCTGCCCACATCATCGCCCGCCCGCACCGCGAGGTGGAGCCGGTGCTGCCGACCGGTAGCAGCTCGTCCGACTGATTGGGCGAGGCGAGCGCAAGCCTTTGAAGCGCGAGGCCCAGGGCGGCGTCCGCTGACTCGGCTGGAGGATTTCTGGTCTAGGCAGCGGTCGGCCTTGAGTAAGACTGAGCAAGATCGCGAAGCGGGCCGTCGGGACCCGGCGCGTCAACACTGGGAGAAGTTCCATGGCAAACGAGACGATGGGCATTGCCCTCGGGATGATCGAGACGCGCGGCCTGGTGCCGGCCATTGAGGCAGCCGACGCGATGACCAAGGCGGCTGAGGTGCGGATGATCGGGCGGGAGTTCGTCGGCGGCGGTTATGTCACCGTGCTGGTGCGCGGCGAGACCGGTGCGGTCAATGCGGCCGTGCGCGCTGGGGCCGATGCGTGCGAGCGCGTCGGTGATGGGCTGGTCGCCGCTCATATCATCGCCCGCCCACACCGCGAGGTGGAGCCGGTGCTGCCGACCGGTCGCCAAGCGAGCGATTAAACGACGGGGTCTGGCAACCGCAGGGCATCGGTGCATCGAAGTCAGCGCGTGGTCCCCGCGCCGGGGTCAATTCGGCTGCGGGCACCGGCGATGTCAGCTTGGCCGACCGCTGAGAACCCGAGCGCGGGTACCCGCGGCGGTCTGCACGATGAAGGCAAATCGAGACGTACTGGAAATCCACGCATCGCATGCGTCACGCAACCGTTCATCCCCGCACGCTGGGTTATCTCGGCCGCGCCTTGAGCCTCGAGTACTCGGCCGTTCAGCAGTACATGACTCAGGCTGCGCTGGCCGAGGCCTGGGGGCTCAAGGAGGCAGCCGACCGCTTCCGCCGCGAGACGGTCGAGGAGATGCAGCATGCGGAGCGTCTCGTCAAGCGCATGCTGGGGTTAGGCGTCTCGCCGAATGCATCGCAGCTACGGCCAGCCGGTGTCGCACGGAGCCTGGTCGATCTGCTGCGCCAGGATCAGGTACTCGAGGCGGAGATCGTGGCGCTCTATGACGAGGCGACCCGGTTTTGTCGCCGCATTGGCGATCATGAGAACGGCGAGTTCTTCAACGGGCTGCTTCAGGACGAGCTGCATCACGCCGCTGAGATCGAGACCTGGCTTGAGGCGCTGGGCGTCCCCCGTGCTCGGCCTGATGAGCGTGCCTATTTCTGATGACCGAGACCGGTGGACATCCTTGGCGTGAACGCGCTCGACCATTGCGGTTGGAGCGCCGGGTCGAGTTCGATGAGTACGAGGCATTGCGGGAGTTCCTAGACAAGGTCGCAGCCCTGTCAGAGGAAACCGGGCTCTATCCGAACTTGAGCTTTGGCCGAACCTATGTGAATTTGACCCTGTTCGCCGACGAGGATGGCGAAACGCTCGGTCGCGAGCACGAGGATTTCGCGCAACGGGTCGATGACTTGCTCGCTGGGCCGGCCGCTTGATGCATCGGTTCGGATACGGTGAGGCTCCGTTGCGGACGAGGGCTTAGGCAATACCGATAGGCGTTGGAGGATGAACAATGAGCGAAGAAAAGACCCTGACGGCATCGAATGACGCCGCTGCCCCCGGCGCTTCATCGGGCAGCGGTGCTGCTTCGACCCGCAAGAAGACCGGTGCCCGCGCTGCGTCGTCGGCGCGCCGCGGTCGGGCGCAAGGCGCGTCCGGGGCATCCACCTCGGGCTTTGGCGAGCCGGCGCTCGCGAGTCAAGCCCGTGCGCAGAACCCCTCATTGGGCGATGATCCGTATCAAAGCGGGCAACGCATCTGGCCTGATTGACCGAGCGATGCCCAGATGCCAAGGGCCAGCCGGTCTTCGGCCTGGACCTCATCCTTTCGTGAAGCTGTTGTCTCGGTCGAGCGTTGTTCATGACGACCGCTTTCAGCTAGCCTGTCTGCCTAAGCATCGGTGCAGCGGGTCTGACGCGACAGGGTGTTCGTGCGTCCGACGATGAATGGCAGCACCGATCCGGTCGTCGAGCCAACCGGCCTGAGGGTGTCGATCGATGGTCGGGCGTAAGCCGAAGGGTGTGCCCGCGGGTAGCAGTCGACACAGTGCGATGCCGCAGGATGCCGCCCCCGATGCGGCCGAAGCGCGCACCCAGTCTGGCGGCAACGGCTCCGATTACCTGATTCGGCACACGACACTGCGACAGCTGCAGTTGCTCGAGGCGATCGTCCGCCTGGGGAGCTTTACGCGAGCGGCCGAAGAGCTCTTCCTGACGCAGCCGACTGTCTCGATGCAGATCAAGAAGCTGTCCGAGGCGATCGGTGCCCCGTTGTTCCGTCATGTCGGTCGTACCATCGAGCCAACCGACGCCGGCCGTGAGGTTCACGCGGCCTGCCGCGACATCCTGAGCACCCTCTCTAACCTCGAGATCAAGCTCGCCGATCTGAAAGGTCTCAAGCGCGGCCGTCTGCGTCTCGGTGTGCTCACGACGGCCAAGTATGTCGCCCCCGAGATTCTGGGCGCGTTTTGCCGCGTCTATCCGGGCATCGATGTGTCACTCAAGGTCACCAACCGCGAGCACATCCTCGAGCGGTTGATGGGCCATGATGACGATCTCTACGTGATGGGGCAGCCGCGGGAAGCGAACGACCAGATCGAGACCATCCCGTTCGCGCCGAATCCATTGGTGATTGTCGCAAGCGCCGAGCATCCGCTTGCTGGTGAACGGTCGATCCCGCTGCAAGCGCTCGCTGAGGAGAGCTTCATCCTGCGCGAATCGGGCTCGGGCATCCGCGATGCGGTGCTCGCGCACTTCGCTGCTGCGGGGCTAACGCCCCGAGTGCGGATGCAGCTCGGCAGCAACGAGGCGATCAAGCGTGCGATTGTCGGCGGCCTGGGTATCGCCGCGTTGTCGCTGCATTCGTTGACGCTCGAGAGCGGTGGCGGCCGCTTGGCGCTGCTCGATGTCGAGGGCTTTCCGATCATGCGGCGCTGGCATCTGGTCTACTCGAAGGGACGTGAGCTATCGTTGGTGGCTCGCACCTTCCTCAATTTCGCGATCGACTACGAGCCGGAGATCCGTGCCCGGCTGGCTGAGGCCGAGGCCAACTTCGATGGCATGCGCGATCGGCTCAGCGCGCGATCGCACTCCACCTAAGAGGCGTCGCACGATGGCCGCAGCATCGACTGCATTGGACCGCTATCCGTTTCCAGTCGCCCGTGTTGGGATCATCGGCGGCGGCCAGCTGGGGCGCATGTTGGTCAAGGCGGCAAAACAACTCGGCTGTAGCTGTATCGTAGTCGACCCGACCCCTGGTTCGCCGGCCGGGCAGGTCTCCGGCCAGCAGATCGTCGCCGACTCCCATGATCCGCAGGCGCTGCTCGAGCTCGCCGAGCAGGTCGACGTGATTACCTTCGATATCGAGGATATCGATGTCGCAATCCTTGCCGAGATCGCTGCGAAGGGGCACCACATCCTGCCGTCCTGCGAGCTGCTCGCCGATATCCAGGACAAGCTCCGCCAGAAGCGGTTGCTGACGAGGCTCGGCATCCCGACAGCCGATTTCATTGCTGCCGATCAGGTCGATACCGAGCAGCTCGCCGACTTTGGCTACCCATTGGTGCAGAAGGCGCGCCGTGGCGGCTACGACGGCCGCGGTGTCGTGGTGATGAAGTCGGCCGCCGATGCCGGGCAGGTGCTGCCGGTCCCATCGTTGCTCGAGCGCTTCGTTCCGGCCGAGAAGGAGCTCGCCGTGATCGTGGTGCGCGGGCAGGATGGCGAGGTACGCAGCTATGCCCCGGTCGAGATGTGCTTCCGGCCCGGCGAGAATATCTTGGACATGCTGCTCGCACCGGCCAGGATTGAACCGCAGACCGCGGCAGCGGCACGGCGCTTGGCAACCGAGGCGGTGACCGCTCTTGGTGGGGTCGGTATCTTCGGCATCGAGATGTTCCTGACCGTCGACGGCAAGCTGTTGATCAACGAGGTCGCGCCGCGGACGCACAACTCCGGTCACTATACGATCGAGGCCTGTATCACCGATCAGTTCGAGCAGCACTTGCGTGCGATCACTGGGCTGCCGCTCGGCGTGACCGATCAGATGCTGCCCGCTGCTATGATCAATCTGCTGGGCGCACCGGGCGCCTCCGGGGCACCGGTGATCCAGGGGCTGCGCGCGGCGCTCGCGATCCCGGGGGTCTCGGTCCATTTCTATGGCAAGGCCCAGACAAGACCGTTTCGAAAGATGGGGCACGTGACCGTGCTCGACGCTGATATCGATCGCGCGCGCGAGAAGGCAGAGCAGGTGCGCGCGCTGCTCGCGATTGGAGGTCAAAACCCTTGAGCAGTGTCGGTTCCCAGCCTCAGGTTGGTGTAATCATGGGAAGTGATTCGGATCTGCCGGTGATGCAGGCCGCTGCCGATGTGCTCGAGGAGCTTCAGGTGTCCTATGAGCTGAGTATCGTCTCGGCGCATCGGACACCGAGGCGGTTGTACAGCTATGCCGAAGAGGCTGCCGACCGTGGTCTCAAGGTGATCATCGCCGGCGCCGGCGGCGCGGCGCACCTCCCGGGTATGGTTGCAGCGATCACCCCGCTGCCGGTGATTGGCGTCCCGGTGAAGACCTCGGCGATGTCCGGTCAGGACTCGCTGCTGTCGATCGTGCAGATGCCCGCAGGTGTTCCGGTCGCGACGGTTGCGATCAATGGTGCCCGCAATGCCGGGCTGCTTGCGGCCCAGATCCTCGGCGTGACCGATCTGGTCATCCGAGAGCGCATCCGGGTCTTCAAGGAGGCGTTGGAGGCCGAGGTGCTGAAAAAGGTGGAGCGGCTGGAGGCCGGTGAGATCACCGCCGAGACGGTGCGAGCGGCCAAGAGCCGATGATCCTCTGAACGGACACGCGATGGCGCGTCGTGGCGCCTACCGCCTCGGGCGCTCATCCGAGCCCGGCGCGCAGAGGCGAGGCACCATGCGGGTGTCCGCGACCTGGAAGGCGAGCGCACAGCCTGAAAGTCAGCCAACCCGGGGGCCACCAGCTACCGCAGTGGTCCTGGGCCTTGAAGGGGAACCCGATGGATATCGCCGAGCTGCTCGCCTTTGGCGTCAAGAACAACGCGTCGGACCTGCATCTGTCGGCTGGCTTGCCGCCGATGATCCGGGTCGATGGCGACATGCGCCGGATCAACCTGCCGCCGCTCGAGCACAAATCCGTGCATGCGCTGATCTACGACATCATGAACGACAAGCAGCGCAAGGACTACGAGGAGTTCCTCGAGACTGACTTCTCGTTCGAGATCCCGGGCATCGCCCGTTTTCGTGTCAATGCCTTCAACCAGAAGCGCGGCGCCGCGGCGGTGTTCCGGACCATCCCGTCGCAGGTGCTGACCCTCGATGATCTCCAGGCTCCCGAGATCTTCAAGCGCATCGTCGATGTGGCGCGTGGGCTGGTCCTGGTGACCGGGCCGACCGGCTCCGGGAAGTCGACCACGCTTGCTGCGATGATCGACTATCTGAATGACCGCGAGCATGCGCATATCCTGACGATCGAAGACCCGATCGAGTTCGTCCATCTCAGCAGACGCTGCCTTGTGAATCAGCGCGAGGTGCACCGTGACACGCTCGGTTTCAGCGAGGCCCTGCGCTCGGCATTGCGCCAGGACCCGGACATCATCCTGGTCGGTGAGATGCGCGATCTCGAGACCATCCGGCTCGCGCTCACCGCCGCTGAGACCGGTCACCTGGTGTTCGGGACCCTGCATACGAGCTCCGCTGCAAAGACGATCGACCGGATCGTCGACGTCTTTCCGGCGGCAGAGAAGACCATGGTCCGCTCGATGCTCTCGGAATCCCTGCGTTCGGTCGTTTCCCAGGCACTACTGAAGAAGACCGGGGGCGGGCGTATCGCCGCACACGAGATCATGATCGGCACCCCGGCGATCCGGAACCTGATCCGCGAGGACAAGATTGCGCAGATGTACTCATCGATCCAGACCGGCCAGGCGCATGGGATGCAGACACTCGATCAGAATCTCGCTGACCTGCTCAAACGCGGCCTGATCTCGAAGACCGATGCGCGCAGCAAGGCCCAAAACAAGGAAAGCTTCGACTGAGCTGGATCTCGGCCCCCTAGCGGCCGGCATCAACAGGCGAGCATCAGGCGGCTTCAGAGCCCGAGTCAATCGAAGCTGTTACCGGATCTGGGCAGCGGTCAACCGCCGTTTCGAGCGTCATAGACGAGGCGACCGCTCGCCAGCGTATAGCGGACGCGTCCTTGCATCTCACGGCCGAAGAACGGTGTGTTCTGGCCGCGGCTGAGCCAGTTCTCTGGGCCTGGCCGCCAACGTTCGTTCAAATCGAATACGCACAGGTCGGCGCGGGCGCCGACTGCGATCTGTCCGATGCATCGATTCAGGATTGCGGCCGGATTGCAGGTCACCCTGGCCAATGCGGTGCCGAGGTCCATCACGTGATCCCGGGCCAGTTCCAGCACCAGTGCGAGCAGTGTCTCCAGGGCCGAGATACCAGGGCGGGTCTGTGGAAATGGCGCGAGCTTCGCGTCCGGCTCATGCGGCCGATGGTCTGAACAGATCGCCGAGATCGCGCCGCTTGCGACGGCCTCGCGGAGCACGTCGCGGTCCCGGGCAGTCCTCAGCGGCGGGACCAGATGGGCGTTCGCGTCGAAGCCGTAGAGATGCTCCTCTGTCAGAAAGAGCTGATGGACACTGACATCGGCGCTGGCCGCGATCCCACGCTCGCGTGCCTCGGCGAGCATCTCCGTGGCCCGCCCGGTCGAGAGGCCGCGGAAGTGGACACGGGCGCCGGTCTGCTCGGCGAGCGCGAGATCACGCGCGACGGCCACCGTTTCAGCGGCCTCCGGGATGCCCGGTAGACCGAGCTGCGTGCTGACCCGCCCCTCGTGTGCAAGTCCGCCCTCGCTGAGGTCGTGGTCGGCCGGATGCAGGAAGCTCGTGAGCCCGAAGGTGGCCGCATACTCGAGCGCTCGACGCTGGACCCGAGTATTGCGGATCGGCTTGTCGCCATGACCGACGACGGGACAACCGGCCTCTTTCAAGGCCGCCATCTCGGTGATCTGCTGACCAGCGAGGCCTTTGGTCAGCGCTCCGACCGGCAGCACCCGGGCGAATCCCCGGGTCTTGGCACGGCGACGGATCAGCTGCGCAACGGCTGGCGTGTCGGCGACCGGATCGGTATCCGGGGGACAGCAGAGCGTCGTGATGCCGCCCGCTGCTGCGGCACGCGTCTCGCTGGCGATGGTGCCCTTGTGCTCGAGACCCGGCTCGCGCAGCCGCGCACAGAGATCGACCAGGCCCGGACAGACGATCAGACCGTCCGCATCGATCACCTGCTCCGGGCTGAAGCCTGTCGGCGGTGGGCCGAGTGCAACGATTCGGCCGTCGCTCAGGTGGAGGTCCATGAGCTGATCCAGTCCGCTAGCGGGGTCAAGGACGCGTCCGTTGCGGAGGCTCAATCTGCGCTCAGCCACGCTCCAACTCCTGCGCTAACAGGTCCGCCGTGGCATCCTGATCGGGCTGCGCGGAGCGAGAAGCGCTGGCCATTGCAAGGTTCTGGGTCCCGATGCACATCGACATCACCGCCATCCGCACCGCGAGCCCATTGCTGACCTGTTCCAGGATCACCGACCGCGGGCCGTCGGCGATGCCGGATTCCATCTCGACACCGCGGTTGATCGGCCCCGGATGCATCACGATCGCGTCCGGCTTGGCGCCGTCGATACGCTGTTCGGTCAGGCCGAACAGGTGGAAGAACTCATGCTCGCTGGGCAGGAAGGCGCCATTCATCCGTTCGCGCTGCAGCCGCAGCAGGATGATCACGTCGGCCTCGTGCAGACCTTCGCGCAGATCCTGAAACACCCGTACGCCTAGTGCCTCTTCGGCGTCGGCCGGGATCAGGGTGCGCGGACCGACGACCCGTACCTCGGCCGCACCCAGGGTGCGCAGTGCCCCGATCTGAGAGCGCGCGACCCGTGAGTGAAGGATATCCCCAACGATCACTGCAGTGAGGCCCTCGAAGCGGCGCTTGTGCCGGCGGATCGTGAACATGTCCAGCATGCCTTGGGTCGGGTGGGCGTAGCTGCCGTCACCGGCATTGATGACGCTGACGAACGGGGCCGCGTGCTCGGCGATGAACTGCGCCGCGCCGCTGTCGGCATGGCGGACGACGAACATGTCGACGTGCATCGCCTCGAGGTTGCGCAAGGTGTCCAGCAGGGTCTCACCCTTGGAGGTCGCCGAGGTGCTGATGTTGACATTGAGCACATCGGCCGAGAGCCGCTTGGCCGCGAGTTCGAAGGTGGTGCGGGTGCGGGTGCTGTTCTCGAAGAACACATTGGCGATGATCTTGCCACGGCACAGCGGCACCTTCTTGACCGCTTGGCGGGCGACACCGAGGAAGCCCTCGGCGCGATCGAGGATCTCGGTGAGCAGGGCGCGGTCGAGGCCATCGATTGTCAGGAAGTGCTTGAGCCGGCCCTCATCGTCCAATTGCAGATGCCTTGGGTCCATCAATCGGCCTCGGGATGCTCACCACCGGATTGAGGTGGGTCCGGATCGACTCGCCCGCGGCGCAGCGTCAGCGGGTCAGGTCCACTGAGCTTGATTTGCTCCCCCGGCTCCAGCTGGGCGTCGAGGCCGACGACGTTGGGCTCGATCGGTAGCTCGCGCCCGTCGCGGCAGGCAAGGATTGCAAGCACGACCGAGGCCGGCCGCCCATAGTCGAACAGGACGTTAAGTGCAGCACGGATGGTGCGCCCGGTCTGCAGCACATCATCGATCAGGACGATATGGCGGTCGTCCACCGGCACTGGCAGGTCGGATGGGCGGACCTGCGGATGGGTGCCGATGCGGGTGAAATCATCGCGATAGAACGAGATATCGAGCTGCCCGAGCGGCTCTTGCAGACCGAGCCGGTGGTGCAGCCGCTCTGCGACCCAGACGCCGCCGCTATGGATGCCGACCATCAGCGGCCGGTCGATCGTGCGTTCGGCCAACAAGGAGCCGAGCTTGTCGGCCATCTTTGCGATTGCGGCCTCGACCTCTTCGGTCGATTGCCAGGTATGCATCGTCGTCATGGATCATTCTTGCCTTGGGATGGACCGGAGGGTGGGCCGCCCGTTGATGCAGCGGCTGCTTGGTCGGCCAGCCAGGTCTCGAGGATCAGTTTGGCTGCATGAGCGTCGACCCGGTTATCCAGTTTGTCGCGACCGACTCCAAGCTGTCTGCGCGCCTCGAGACTGCTCAGGCGCTCGTCGACCAGGTGGACCTCAAGCCCGAAGCGGCCTTGCAGCTGGCGGGCGAACCGACGCACGGACCCGCTCCAGTCCTCCTCGCTCCCATCCATGTTGAACGGAAGGCCGAGGACCACTGCGCTCGGCTGCCATTCCCGGATGATGGTCTCGATGCGCTTCCAGTCTGGCCGCTGGCCCTGTGCCCGGATGGTCTCAAGCGCCGTTGCCGTTGCGGTCAGGGTTTGGCCGACGGCGACACCGATCTTGCGGGGGCCAAAATCGAAGCCGAGCAAGGTCGCCACCTGGCTGCTGCTGCCTTCTCCGCTACCTCAAGCGTGACCCGCTTCGCCGCTGAGCAGGTTGAGGTCGACGCCGAGGAGCTTGGCCGCGGCCTGCCAGCGCTCGGCGGACGGCTTAGCGAACAGGATCTCCGAATCAGCTGGGCCGCTGAGCCAGGCGTTGGCGATCAATTCCTGCTCGAGCTGTCCCCCGGACCAGCCGGCGTAGCCGAGCGCGATGAGGCGGTTAGACGGGCCGCGGCCGCTGGCGATCGCCTCGAGCACGTCGCGGGATGTTGTTACGCGGATGTCGGAGGTCACCTTCAGCGTTGAGTCGAAGCTCAGATCGCCGTCGTGGATCACGAAGCCGCGGTCGGTCTGGACCGGGCCGCCGAGATAGACCGGCGCCTGGTTGATCTCGCTGCTCTCGGCTTCGATCTCCAGCTGCTCGAGCACCTCGCCGAGCTGGATCTCCATGGGCCGGTTGATGATGATGCCCATGGCACCCTCTTCCGAGTGCTCACAGACGTAGGTGACCGTGCGCGAAAAATTCGGGTCCTGCAGACCCGGCATCGCGATCAGGAAGTGATTGGTTAGCGAAGTCGCGCTCGTCATGATGATAGTATCCAGCCGGGTCGGCGGCCTGGCAACCCGCGGCAATGACGCCGCGCAATCGCTTGGTCGTGGGCCTTAGTTGTTCCACCCGAGTTGGTGATTGCGCTGGAACTGCCAGGTCCGGGTGATGTCGAGCACATCCGCCTCGCGCTTGATGCTGGGCGGGAACGGTGCAAAGGGTGCAGCGAGCTCGACGATCCGAATCGCCGCTTGGTCCAGTACCTCATGCCCTGACGAGCGTACCACGCGGACGCCCTCGAGGGACCCGTCCGAGCGCACGGCGACGTGGAGGATCAGGCTGCCGAAGAGCCCCAGCTCGCGTGCCTCGCGCGGGTAGTTCAGGTTGCCGATCCGTTCCACCTTGCGCCGCCAGGCCTCCATGTAATTGGCATAGATGTACTCCCGAGTGGCCGTGCTGATGGCCTTGCGGCGCGTGCGATTGGCGTAGGCTTGGCGCTGCTCCTGGATGCGTGCGGCAAGATCGGTCATTTCGGCATCGCGGCTGGCGAAGATGTCTGCAGTCGAGATCGTCCGATCGGCGCGATGCCCTGGTTGGGTCGAGGCCATGGCCCGGGGTGGAGCGTTTGGGTCGGGATTAGGCACAGGCGCGTCTGGCGCCTCAAAGGCGTCCTCTGCGGGGGTCGCAAGTGGTTCGGATACGGTGGTGATCGGGGCGATCGGCGCGGCCTGCTGGGGCTGTGCTGGCTGTTCTAAGGCGGCAGCTGGCTCGGCGCGGTCGGCAGCCGAGTTCAGGGCACTGGTCTGCTCGGTTGCCGCTTGCTCATCGGGTGTTGTTGACTGATGCTCCGGGCCACCGCTTATGTCGGTGTGACTGGTCGTTTCAGCCTGGTTGGGCTCTGCGGACGAACCGGCGAGCTCGGGCAGGCGTGCTGCGGTCTCGCCGCGCCGCTCGGTCTGGGCTGTCACGATTGCGGGGACCGCGGCTGACGCATCCACGCTCGGTTGAGTCACGACCATCATCTCGAGAGCCTTCGCGGAAGGCGCCTCGAGCTCCGGCCATCGCGCCCCGACAGCGACGATCAACATAGCATGGGCGGCGCATGCGATCAGGACGGCAATCGGCATCGCCGGAACGGGACCGAAGCGCACGCCAGCAGTCATCGTCTTGGGTCGCTTGGCCGCGTTTGCTCCTTGGAAAGCGGGTGGATGCTGCGTTCCGTATTGGCGTCCAGCAGGTTGAGGGTACGGTCCATAGCAGGCGACAAATGGAGGTTGCCATCGCGGTCGGTGACGAGCGCATAGTCGATGCCCATGCGCTCCGCAATGCTGGGCCATTGCTCGGGACCGGCGATCATCAGCGCATGCGCGGCCCCCGCCGCAGTGAGTGCATCGCCTTCATAGAGGACGGTCGCGGATGCGGCGGCAGTTGCCGGATAGCCGGTCCTCGGGTCGATCACGGCATGATAGACCTCACCCTGATAGACGAAGTTGCGTCGTTGGGCGCTTGCGGTGTAGAGGCTGACGTTGCCGCGGACATCGAGGATGCCGAGGACGCCGGTACCGCTCGCGCGCGGGACCGGGACACGCCAGGGACGCCCGGACCGGTTACCGATGACGCGCACATCGCCGCCAGCGTTGATCATCGCGCTGCGCACGCCCTGCCTGCGCAGGGAATCGATTGCGACGTCCATCGCATAGGCCGACGCGATGCTGTCGAAGTCCAACTGCACCGCGGGGTTCCGACTGTGCAGTTCGATCCCGTCCAGATCGATGTCAGCCATGCTCGGCTCGGTCTCGAGCAGCTGGCGTATCGCTGTGTCGTCCGGTGGTCGATGGGCGGCAGGCTGGACGACGTCCACTCCCCAGAGGTGCGTCAGCCGGCCGATCGTCGGATCGAAGAGCCCGCCGCTCTGTGCTGACAGATCCTGAGTCCGCGCAATCAGCGGTATCAGTGACGGCGGTGCGGCGAATCGCTCGCCGGCCGCCAGCCCCTCATTGATCCTGACCATCCGGTCGGACTCATCTCGAAACAATGCACGGTCGAAGAACTCGAAGTCGCGCTCGAGGGCCTCTGCGGCAGTAGCAGCACGGTCGCGCTGGATGCCGACGATACTCAGGTCGACGGCGCCGCCGAAGGCATTGAACTGGGTCGTATAGACCGGGACCTCGGTGTTGCGGCAGCTGAGCAAACCGAGCAGCAGTGCTGCACTGGCGAGGCCGCGCGTGCAGAGGCGTCTCGCTCGGGAGCCCCGGCCAAAGGCAGGGCGTGGCCGGTTAGCGCGCACCGAGCCTGGTCTCGATCGCTTCCATGAGGTCTTCGGCGATGCGCGTGTCATGCGCCCGGTCGATCTCACGAATGCAGGTCGGGCTCGTGATATTGATCTCGGTGAGCCAGTCACCGATCACATCGAGACCGGCGAAGAGCACCCCACGTGATTGGAGGGCGGGGGCGACCTGGGCCGCGATCCAACGCTCGCGCTCAGTGATCGGGCGCACCTCGGCGCGGGCGCCGGCAACGAGGTTGCCACGCGACTCGCCGGCGGCCGGGATTCGAGCGAGCACATAGGGCACCGGCACACCGTCGACGATCAGCACGCGCTTATCGCCATCGGCGATCTCGGGCAGGAACCGCTGGGCCATACAGAACCGCTGGCCGGGACCACGGCTAGCGCCGATGAGCGTCTCGATGATCACCGAGGTATTCGGATCACCCTGTGCGAGCCGGAAGATCGAGCGTCCGCCCATTCCGTCCAACGGCTTGAGGATGATCTCTTCCTGCTCTTCGAGGAAGGCACGCAGCACGGTCGCATCGCGGGTGATTGTCAGCGGGGGGCAGCATTGTGGGAAATGGGCAGTAAAGGCCTTTTCATTCGCATCACGAAGGGTCCGCGGAGCGTTGACGACCAGACAGCCAGCGGTTTCAGCAAGCTCGAGCAGGTAGGTGGCGTAGACGTACTCCATGTCGAAAGGCGGGTCCTTGCGCATCAGCAGAACATCGAGCTGCGCTAGGTCCTGAGCCTCGGGCGCTCCAAGCTGGAACCAGCCCGCGGGGTCATCCTCGACCTCCAACCGGCGCATCCGTCCCTGAGCCCTTTCCTGGGCCAGGAACAGGTCGGCGATCTCCAGGTAGTAGAGGGTCCAGCCGCGCTGCTGAGCGGCGAGCAGCATCGCGAAGGTGCTGTCCTTGAGGATGTTGATGGCCCCGATCGGGTCCATCACAACGCCGAGTCTAAGCTTCATCGCCCGAGTTTAACTTAGACCTCATTCACCTGTTAAGGCGATTTCTGTCAAAGCTCATACCGCCTTGCTGGTCTTTTCGCTCGCCTTCTTCGTCGCGCCGCCGGTCACATAGCCCGGCTATGCTCCCGGCGACGCCCCTCGAAGGCAAACGACAATCCTG
>NZ_NRSJ01000012.1 GCF_016584085.1 Halochromatium glycolicum
TGAGGGGAGAACAAGCCAGCTTCATCAAAGCGTTGCTCTGCAGCGAGGCGTCCATGCGTCCAGAGATCTTCAATGCCGGTCTCCGTGTCTTGTCAGCTGCCATCTCCGAGGATGGCGGGAATTGCTGTCAGCAGCGAAGTAGATGTGCCGCACGCTGCCGGCGGTGAACGCGATCGCCCAGTCCGGGTTGTAGTCGCCGACGGGTGTCGGGATCAGGAAGCCGCGTAGCAGCTTGGCGTAGACGACTACTTCCGGGCGCGTCTCCAAGTCGTTGACGAAGTCCCGCTCAACATTGGAGTCGACGATGGCGTAGTCGTAGACATGGTTCTTGAGCTTCTCCGTGGCGCTGGAGAAATCATGGCCGGCCTGGCTGGCGGTGAACACGCATACTCGCCCTTCTCGTCGGCCTGAGCGTAGTCGCGGTACTTCACCACCTCGTCGATGAAGAACAGCGATAGCACCTTGACGCCCTGGGCGAAGAGCTGCTTTTCCTTGTCCAGATGGGCCTTGATGGTCTCGCGGATCTGGATGCGGCGGATATCGCTCTCGGAGACGTCGCCGTTGGCCTCGCCCACCTTCAGCACCTCGCCGTTGGTGAATTCGACCGTGTCGGTCACGGCGTCGATCTGGCTGATGGTGAAGCCTTGGTACTGGTCCAGCTCGCCGGAAGCGATGAACAGATCGTCGCGAAAGCGCAGCCGGCGCAGTTGCCGCTTGATCTCGCCAGACTTGAGCTTGACCTCCAGCTCGATGCGCGCGACGGGCGCTTGCTTGGAGATGTCGATGCCTTCGAGGTAGAGATAGGCGTTGGTCCCAGCCAGCCCGCGGGTCTGGATGCCACGCACGGCAATCTTCTTCACCAGCTTCTGGTTGAAGGCATCGAGCGCTTCGAGCCGGTGCACGCGGTGGTGCTAGGTGCGATGTACGTAAGGCCGGAGGTCATCGGCTGACCGGCGAAGCAATCGACGACCGTTTCGACGGCGTTGGTCTGTTAAGGCTGGACTTTGAACTTGAGCTTCATACCGGAGACGTCAGTATCCTACAGAACATCAGGGCGCATGAACGACGATTTCGAGGTGAGTCGCAGCATCGCTCATCACGCCATCCAGCGTACAGATTGACATGCCCCGACGCTCGGCAATCGCGATATGCAGTGCGTCGCCCGCTCGCAACCCTGACTGCCACTGATCGCACAGCGAGGCAGCCTCATCAAAGTCAGCAGCATCGGGTATCAAGACGACAAAGTCGCTCTGCACGAACTGTCTGACCTTTGACAAGACTTCGTCATGCAGCGAGTCACTGATCACCTGCATGCGCCGCTTCACCCCTAAAGCACTTGCTATCTCCGTGAGCGTCCACTTGCTGATCAGGGTAGAACCTGGCGCTTGCCGATTGAACCAGCCCCATGTATCCCCTGTCTTCGACTCATTGAGGAACATCGCAAGCAGCACGCTCGTATCAACATAGGTCATCAATACCTGGCCTCATGGCGCAAGCGATGAACAAATTCACCCGCACTCTCTGACTGTTTTGGTTGCGAGGCAACCCAAGCCTGCAATTCAGCGCGGTGTTGCCGTGCAACGTCAGTTGGACAGGCGGCTGAAAGCTCAAGCTGTTTCGCTTTTAGACACTCCGCATAGTCAAGAACCTCAGCAGCCTGCGACTCTGGGAGGCCTTTGACAGCTTCGTAGACTTTCTCGGCGATCGTCATCGTAGATTCCATAACAGGTTCAACTCAGTCATCATGATCATCATCGTTTCTTGATACACAGTGTCGGGCATCAGCACGCGACCGAAGAGGCTGCGGAGTATCGTCAGGCGCTGCGTTTGCCCAAGCGCGATCAGTGGGCTTGCATTGGTGATGACGATCATCGATGCTGCATCAATGCCTCGAAGGCGCAATAGCTGGCGTCCGCTTCTTCCGCTGAGACATTGACGAAGCTCAGGCCTTTTTGTCCCAGCAGGACGAAGAACTCCTGATAGCTCAGATCGAGTCGCTCAGCGGCCTTGCTCAAACTGACTGCCCCCACCTGGCGTTGCTCGATGATGAAATCCTAATAGAGCGTTCGACGCAATTCGTCCTCGCTTTGAAAATTGGCCGCAAGCTCATCGGGCAGTGTCAAGGTTAGCTGCATCGTTGTTCTCCAACATCATGGACACCACTAAGACGCTCAAGCGGCCTGAGATAGCACCTTGTTTAGCTCATGCCAGAAGATCGCGGTCTGCTCAGGCTTCTGGTCGAAAAAGTCCTCGAAAAACCCAGGCGCGTTCAAGGCGGCGGGATAGGCATACCGCTCACCGTCATCGCCGAACTCGGTGAGCCAATCAGCTGGTTGTTGACTGTCGATCACCTCGAAAAAGGCGGCTGGATACAGATAGGGCTTGCCGGAATCATTGAGTATCCGAAAATCGTCGGCCTCAATGCCAATCACGAAGTAAGGCTGATTCGCGGACAGATCTGGATACTCGGGCTGCGTTGTGGTTAGACGAACAATCATCGCAATCAGAGCCTCTTCATCTTTGTTTCAAATCGACCCAAGCCTTGGTGTTCGTACCAGTGGTACTCACAGGTCTCGCCCTGATCCTCGAACGGAGGGCTACTCTTCTTGACCCACTTCGACGCCTTCCCACCGTAGGTCGCGACGAGCCGATCTACGTCGCAGATGCGCCGGCCCTTCGCGATGACACGCGAGGCCGAGATCAACGCTTTAGTCAGCGGTTCAGACATGCCGATTCAAGCGACTTGACCTCGGTGATCGGCGAAAGCTGACGGACCTTGACCCGCTCCTCAGTCACGCCATGCTCGAAGGAGGAGACCAAGGCGGTGTCGCCGAATTTGAGCTTCATTGCCTACCAGAGCCGCTGAACTTGAAAGCTATCGCATAGGGTTTCATTGCTGACCAGCGTCATGTCCTCGATCTGCGCCTGAGCAATCAGCATTCGGTCGAAAGGATTACGATGCGCATGCTGCAACAGCCAGCCTGGCGCGCATGCTCGACACGGGTGGCCAGCGGCGTGAAGACCTGCTCCGACAAGATCTCGGGCAGGCGTGCCGCCACCTCGACGGCCTCAGGCAGTTTGCCGATCCGAACCTTGGTGGCGATTTCCCATACCGTCGCCGCACTCACCCACACCGGATGGGCCTCATTCCCGATCGCGGTGCGCGCGGTCAGAGATAGCTTGGCGTCCCCATCAAGCCATCACAGCAGGGCATGCGTATCGAGCAACAAGCGCATGCGTCATCCCTCCCAAGCGCTCAACTGATCCTCGGGCAACGGCTCGAAGAACCGCTCATCAACCCGTGCGCGTCCGGCCATGGCGCCGAACCGACGCCCCACCCGATACGGCCCGATGGCACTGAGCCGTGAGGTCGTGGGCTGGGAGGTGTTCGAGGCCGAGTCGGCGGCCAACGCAAGCGGGATGATCCGCTGCGAGGTGCCGGCCGAGGCCGTGATCGATCAGCCGTTGGTGCTGCATGCCGATAACGGCAGCCCGTTCAAGGGCGCCACGTTGCTGGCGACGCTGCGGGCGCTGAAGATTACCCCCTCCTCTAGCCGCCCGCGGGTGAGCGATGACAATGCCTTCTCCGAGGCACTGTTTCGCACCTGTCAGTACGTGCCCAGCTATCCCGTCAACGGCTTCGAAGGCCTCGAGGCCGCTCGGCGTAAGGCGATTGCCGGAAAAGCTCGTACCGAATTGCGCAGGATGTTCGTTTGCCTTCGAGGAGCGTCGCCGGGAGCATAGCCGGGCTATGTGACCGGCGGCGCGACGAAGAAGGCGAGCGAAAAGACCAGCAAGGCGGTATGAGCTTTGACAGAAATCGCCTAAGGTATGGCGGAGAGGGTGGGATTCGAACCCACGATAGGCTATTAACCTATACACACTTTCCAGGCGTGCTCCTTAAGCCACTCGGACACCTCTCCGGAATGCAGTCGGGCAAGGCCACCGTTGCAGTAGCAAACGCTCCGACGCTTGCACCGATGCGCAGCGAGCCTGCAAGCTTAAGGGAAGCCGCCTTTGCTTGCAAACGGAGCACGACGCTCGCCGATGAGCCGCATCCCTGATCCACCTCTCTCAGCACCATCCCAAGGCCCTTCGCTGATGGCCGATCGAGCCGACCGGTATGCGCTCTATGAGCGCGCGGTTCAGTGTCCGGAAGCCGAGGTCGACTTCATCGCGGAGACCTTTCAGGCGCACCGCGGGCGCCCTGCACGAACGCTGGCCGAAGACTTCTGCGGGACGGCGGCAGTCTGCTGCGAGTGGGTTCTGCGTGATCCGTCCCATCGGGCGGTCGGGTTCGACAATGATCCGGATGTCCTGGCCTGGGCATCGGATCAGAAGCTCGCCATGCTCAGCCCAGAGGCACGCGCCAGGCTGAGCCTGGTCGAGGCCGATGTGCTGGAGATCGAACCGGCCTGGTCTTCGAGTCCTGAAGACGGGCTTGTCGACCTTGTGCTGGCGATGAATTTCAGCTGGTGGCTGATCACCAACCGGCGCCGATTGCGACGGTACTTCGAGCGCGTGCGCGAGCGTTTGCGCGCCGACGGCCTATTCATGCTCGATGCCTACGGCGGCTACGACGCGTTCCGGGTGATCACCGAGGAGCGCGAGATCGATGACGGCGGCTCGCCCTTCACCTATGTCTGGGAGCAGTCTGACTATGATCCGATCAGCGGCCACATGGACTGCGCCATCCATTTTGTGTTCCCTGATGGCTCCCGGCTCGACCGGGCCTTCAATTACAGCTGGCGACTGTGGACCCTACCCGAGCTCCGCGAGCTTCTGGCGGAGGCAGGCTTCAGCAATCTCTGCGTCTACTGGCAGGGCTGGACCGAGGACGGCGAGCCGGACGGGACCTTCAGGCCGGTGCAGCGAGCGGACCCGGACGCCGGCTGGATCTGCTATCTGACCGCAGAGCCTTGAGCCGGCTTGAAGCCAGCCACGCCCCCTTGCTTGTACGCTCGATCACCAGGGCATCGGACTGGCTCCAGTCGATCCAAGCGCGCGCTAGGCGCTGACCAGCGACAATCCCCGCAGGTTGCGTGAGAACCCTTCCAGGGCTTGGATACCAGTCGCTTCCGCGCGCTGACACCAGTCCTGCAGCGATTTGAGCAGCGCCTCCTGGGAGGCCGCATTGCGCTCCCAGATCTGGCGTAACTGCTCGCGAAACTGATAGACGACCTTCAATTGCTGGCTGCGCGAGAGCATCTGCTCGAGGTTCGAACGGCTCAGCTCATCGAGGCGCTCTCGCACGAGGAGCCTCCGGGCCTGGCGTGCGATCCGCCGGCATTTCCGCCTGCCTTGACAGAGCTCGGCCCGTGTCACCGGACGCAAGACCTCGTTCGAGTACCGACGGATGACCAGCATGCGGGCGACCAGCACTGCCTTGAGCGTATCCATATCAACATGCTGCTTGCCTTCAACAACGGTTGCCCGTGGCGGAAGCTTCTTGACCCGCGCTAACCCCAGTAACTCGAGTAGACGCACATAGAACCAGCCGATATCGAGCTCCCAGCGGCGCATCGATAGGCGCGCCGAGGCCGGAAAGGCATGATGGTTGTTGTGGAGCTCTTCGCCCCCAATCACGATGCCCCAGGGCAACACGTTCGCAGAAGCGTCCGGCGTGTCGAAGTTGCGATAGCCCCAATAGTGACCAACCCCATTGATCACCCCGGCCGCCAAAACCGGAATCCAGAGCATTTGGACCGCCCAGGCCGTGATGCCGTAGACGCCGAAGAGCCCGAGATCAATGATCAGCATCAGTGCGCACCCTTGCCAGGCGAATCGGCTGTAGAGGTGGCGCTCGAGCCAGTCATCCGGCGTGCCGTGCCCGAATCGCTCGACGATGCTCGGGTTTTTCGCGCTCAGCCCGTAGAGCTCCGCACCCTGCCAGAAGACCTTACTCAGACCGAGCACTTGGGGGCTGTGCGGATCATCGGCGGTCTCGCAGCGAGCATGGTGCTTGCGATGCACCGCCACCCAGCGGCGCGTCACCATGCCGGTGGTCAGCCAGAGCCAGAACCGGAAGAAGTGCTCCGGGATCGGATGGAGATCAAGGGCGCGATGGGCCTGCGCCCGATGCAGGAACAGGGTGACCGCAACGATCGTGATGTGTGTCAGACCAAGGGTAATCAGGGCCACCTGCCAGGCCGGCAGATTGAGCAATCCGTAAAGCGTCATGAGAGATTCCGGCTAAGTGGAGGTCGCGGCGATGGGATTCGGCGCTTGCGATTTGGACCCGGCGCTTGCAATGCAGCACTTCCGATCAGGGATTTGACACCAGCTGTCCGAGACGTTCCGCCGAGCCGGCAAAATCCCCCCGGCAAGCTTGCCCACAGGCGCTTTCTGTAACCGCCTCCCCCGTAAACTGTTGCCGAGGAGTCAACGCCTGCATGCCCGAGCTTCCCGAGGTCGAAACCAGTCTGCGCGGCATCGCGCCGCATCTGAGCGGACAGCGCATCGAACGGCTCGAGGTCCGCGACCACCGCCTGCGATGGCCGATCCCAGCCGATACCGCTGAGCGAGTCGTCGATCAGCGCATCCAACAATTGCGCCGGCGCGCCAAGTATCTCGTGCTCGAGCTCGAGGAGGGCTGCCTGTTGCTCCATCTGGGGATGTCGGGGAGCCTGCGCGTGCTGCCGGCGGCGACCCCGCCGGCACTACACGATCATGTCGATCTCGTACTCGCGAACGGAGACTGCCTGCGCTTCCGCGACCCGCGCCGCTTCGGGATGCTGCAATGGACGCCGAGCCCGGCCGAGGCGCATCCACTGCTGCGCGATCTTGGTCCGGAGCCCCTCGGGCCGGCGTTCAGCGGCGACTATCTCTACCAGCGTTCACGCGGACGGCGCGCGCCGGTCAAGAGCTTCATCATGGATAGCCACGTGGTCGTCGGTGTAGGCAACATCTATGCCAGTGAGGCCCTGCATCGCGCCCGTATCCACCCCAATCGCGCTGCGGGACGCATCGCCCGGCCACGCTATCAAGCACTGGCCCAGGCGATCCGGCTCGTGCTGAGCGCGGCCATCGCCCAGGGCGGCACCAGCCTGCGCGACTTCGTTCAGGAGGACGGCCATCCCGGTTACTTCGCCCAATCGCTCAGCGTCTACGGCCGCGCCGATCTGCCCTGCCCCTGCTGCGGCCAACCCATCCGTCAGCGCCGTATCGGCCAACGCTCGAGCTTCTACTGCGCGGCCTGCCAGCATTAACACCGGGCACGCAAGGCCCTTTTGTAACCCGTTGGCTATACCAGCTCGCGTGACGGCCGCTCGACCTTAGAGCACCGTCTCACCCAAAACCTACCAATGCAGCCCGGAATACCGTGTTTAAACGCTTATCGTAGAGACCAAGCGAACCCTACTATAGTCACTCGCCCTGGTTTCCAGACAAGCTGAGCCCATCGGTGCTGACTGTTCCGGCGCTTTCTGTCCGGCGATCAGGCGAAATGGCTATACCGACCCTCGCCTGCAGACGACTGAGCGCGCACACCGGCCAGGAATGCGCGGACGGCCTGCTCGGCAGCATCGGCGAGCAGCTCGGTGACGCGCTGCTCGGCCTGATCGAGACTGATCGGGCCCGGACACAGGCTAAAGAGGGCATCGAGACCGAGTTGGTGCAGCGCCTCGCGCCCAGCGCCGAGACCGCCGGCGATCGCGAAGCAGGCGACGCCATGCTGCTTTGCGCGCGCGGCCACCGCGGCCGGCGCCTTGCCGTATGCGGTCTGACCGTCGATCTGCCCCTCTGCCGTCAACACCAGATCAGCGCCCGCGAGCGCGGTATCGAATCCGATCAGATCCAGTATCACATCGGCTCCCGGCCGCAGCTCGGCGGCACAGAACGCGAGCAGGCCAGCGCCCAGGCCCCCGGCCGCACCGGCGCCAGCTATCGCGCTCGGATCACAGCCGAGGTCTTCGCGCATCCGCGACGCAAGCCGCTCAAGGCCGGCGTCGAGCTCGGCGACCTGAGCCGGGGTCGCCCCCTTCTGCGGACCGTAGACCCATGCTGCACCCCTCGCCCCGGTGAGCGGATTCTCGACATCGCAGACGGCCTGCACCTTGACCCGCTGCAGACGAGGATCACACCCCGAGCAATCGATCTGTGCGATCTGCCCGACCGCCATACCGACCGGCTCCAGCTCGCACCCGGTCGCGTCGAGGAACCGATAGCCAAGTGCGGCCGCCATGCCGATGCCGCCATCATTGGTGGCACTCCCGCCAAGACCGACAATCAGGGTTTCGGCGCCGAGCTCGAGCGCATGTCGCATCAGCTCGCCGGTGCCGAAGGTCGTGGTGCGCGCTGGATCGCGCTTGCTCGTCGCTAAGAGCGCCAAACCGCTGGCCAGCGCCATCTCGATGATGGCGGTGCGCTGTACCGGCAGCCAGGCGAGGGTCGCTGCGACCGGGCGCTGAATCGGGTCGGTGACTCGGAAGGTCCGCGGCTCCGCACCCGGCCACTGGAGCGCGATCTCGACAAGGCCGTCGCCGCCGTCGGCGACCGGGACCTGGCGAATCTCTGCAGCGGCCGCGACACGCCGGGCACCGGCGGCCAGCGCCGCCGCCGCTGCGCCCGCGGTGCAGCTTCCCTTCAGCGCGTTCGGGGCCATCACCAGCGTCAGGGGATGCGATCCCTTTTCCCGAAAAGGCTGCACTGACAGTTCGTTGCTTAGCTCGCGAGACGTCGCCAATAGGTTCTGCGCCAGTAGTAGAGGACAGTCGTATCCGGCCATGGATACGAATCGCCATAGCCAACACCGCGCCGCGGCTGTTCGACATTGTCCTGCGCCCGATCCAAGGGCCGCCATTCCTGTTCGACCGGCTCACCGTCAACCGGCTTCCGGGTCGCCCCGCGATTACGGCGCTCTGAGGCGCCGTAGTCTTGATAGTTTTGCTGGGCCTCGGCGAGACTGACGGTGTTGCTGCTGCCGGGCATCTCTGGGAACCGCAGCTGCGAGAGATCGTCCTCCCAGCCGCAGATGGGACAGACCTGATGGGAGCCGGGAACCTGATCGTGGACCAGATGGCCGCAGCACGGGCATGGAAATTTCTCGGCGGCGTGCATCGATGCTGTCTCCTCTGTCGTCGTGTCAAAGGACACCTCGTCTCGTCACTATAACGACCTGGCCTGAGCCGAAAAACCATCGGCTGCGTCGGTCGATCACAACGGCTGTGTCCGCAGCTTGCCGCCCCGAGATAAACAGCGGCGAGGCCGAATCGACGCACGCGCCCGAGCGCAACAGCGCAAAAGTCCGGATAATCGCGCTCTTGGAACCGATTCATCAGCGCGTTCGCGTCCAACAGTCCTGCAATCTGCCCCCAGTCCTTATGTCTGAGCCCGCCTCTGCCTTCGCCGTCGGCCAACGTTGGCTCTCCGAGACCCAGCCCGAGCTCGGCCTGGGTATGGTCGAGAACGTCGAGCACCGCCGCGTCACGGTACTGTTCCCGGCCACCGGCGAGCGCCGCACCTATGCCGCCGACAATACCCCATTATGGCGCGCCCAGTTGGCGGCCGGCGAGCTGCTGCGGGATCTCGAGGGGCGCGACCTGACTGTGGTCGACCTGCTCGAGCACAATGGCTTCGTCACCTACCTGGTGCGCGACACCGCCGGCAACGAGGAGCCCTTACCAGAGACCCGGATTGATCCGACACTCCGCCTCAGCAGGCCGCAGCAGCGCTTGCGCGCCGGCCGCCTCGATACCGACACCTGGTTCCGGCTGCGGGTGCAGGCACTCGAGCAGACTGCGCGTTTGGCGACTGCGCCTGCGCGCGGCCTGATCGGCGCCCGCATCAGCCCGATCCCACATCAGCTCCATATCGCCGCCGAGGTCGCAGACCGCCATCAACCACGCGTGCTCCTGGCCGATGAGGTCGGCCTTGGCAAGACCATCGAAGCGGGTCTGATCCTGCACCGTCTCCTGCTGGCCGGGCGGGTGCGCCGGGTGCTGGTGCTGGTGCCCGAGCCGCTGTTGCATCAGTGGCTGGTCGAGCTGCTGCGCCGCTTCAATCGCCGCTTCGCATTGTTCGATCGCGAGCGCCTGCGCGGGCGTGGGCAGGCTGCCGACGCGGGTAACCCATTCGAGTCGGAACAGCAGATCCTCTGCAGTCTGGAGCTGCTGCGCGATGACCCCGGGCTCGCCGAGTCGGCCATGCAAGCCGGTTGGGATCTGCTGATCTGCGATGAGGCGCATCATCTGGAATGGACGCCCGCTTCGGCCAGCCCCGCTTACGACCTGGTTGCTGGTCTCGCTGCGCAGACCCCCGCAGTGCTGCTGCTGACCGCCACGCCAGAGCAGCTCGGCCGCGCCGGTCACTTCGGCCGACTGCGGCTGCTGGACCCGGAACGCTTCGGCGATTATCAGGATTTCCTCAACGAGGAGGCGCGCTACGCTCCCGTCGCCGAGCTCGTGACCCGCCTGCTTGACCCAAGCCCGCTCAATGCAGACGAGCAGCAGCGCCTTGAGGAGCTGGTCGGCCCTCAGGATGGCGGGGGTCCCGACCCGGATTTGGAAGCAGGCGCCCTCGCAACCGAAGCCCAGTCAAGCAGCGAGGAGGCCGACAATGCGGTCCCACCCGGACGCCAGGCACTGATCGACCGGCTGCTCGATCTACAGGGCACCGGCCGGGTGCTGTTCCGCAACACACGCGCTGCGATCAGTGGATTTCCCGAACGCCAGCTCTATCCGGCTGCGCTCGAGCCGAGCGCGACAGAGTCGATCGCCGATATAGACCCCCTCGATCCTCAGCGATCGGCGCTGGATGATCCAGATTGGGCCGAGTCCGATCCGCGCGTCGATTGGCTGATCGAGCAGCTGCGCGCGCTCAGCCCGGCCAAGGCCCTATTGATTGCGGCCGCGGCCGAGACCGTGCTCGATCTCCGGCGCTTCCTGCTCGAGCGCGCCGGCATCCATGCGGCCGTCTTCCACGAGGGCATGCCGATCGTCGAGCGCGACCGCGCGGCCGCATTCTTCGCCGATCCGGAGGAAGGCGCCCAGCTGTTGCTATGCTCCGAGATCGGCAGCGAAGGACGCAACTTCCAGTTTGCGCACCATCTGATCCTGTTCGATCTACCCGAGGACCCCGAGCTGCTGGAGCAGCGCATCGGTCGGCTCGACCGTATCGGCCAAACCGAAACGGTCGCTATCCACGTCCCCTACCGCACCGGTACCGCGGATGAGGTGCTGTTCCGTTGGTATCACGAGGGTCTGGATGCGTTCTCGGCACACCAACCGGCCGCTCCGGCCGTCTATTGGGAGCAGCAGGAACGGCTCGGCGAGCTGCTGCTCGACCCGGCGCCGGAGGCCGACGAGATCGCGGCGTTGGTCGCTGAGGCCGCTTCGCGACGGGCCGAGCTCGACGCCCAGCTCACCCAGGGGCGCGACCGCCTGCTCGAGCTCAGTTCGCATCGGCCCGCCGTCGGTCGGGCGCTGGCGGAGGCAATCGATGCGGAGGACCGTGATCCAGCCATCGAGACCTTCTTGACCGGGCTCTGGGATGCGTTCGGCGTCGAGCGCGAGCCAGGGCCGAGCGGCAGCATCGTCGTCCGCCCTGGCGCCCACATGATGCAAGAGCGCTTCCCCGAGCTGCCCGACGAAGGGCTGACCGCGACCTTCAGCCGCACCCATGCGCTGGCCCATGAGGAGCGCCAGTTCCTGACGCGCGAGCATCCGCTGTCGCGTGCGGCACTCGAGCTCGTCACCGGCTCGCATCTCGGCACCAGTGCGCTGGTGCTGACCCAAGACCCGCGCTTCCCTTCCAGCGCCGTGCTGCTGGAAGCCGTCTACGTCGCCGAATGCCCGGCCCCGCCGGTCTTGAACGCCCAGCGCTTTCTGCCGCCGACAGCGCGGCGGATGCTGATCGACGAGCACGGCCAGGAACGCAGCACCGAGATCGACGCTGACGCGCTCGGCGGCAAGTGTCTGCGCAGCCGGCGCCCATTGGCCAAGGCCCTGCTCGAGGCCAAGCGCAAGATCCTCGATGCGATGGTGACCTTGGCCGAACAGCAGGCTGCTCGCGAGACAGCCGAGCTGCGCGATCAGGCCGTTGCGCTGATGCGGCGCGAGCTCGACGGCGAGCTGGTCCGACTCGAGACCCTCGCGCAGCGTAACCCAGCGGTTCGCAGTGAAGAGATCGAAGCCCTCAAGGCAGAGCGGGATGCGCTGACCGAAGCCCTCGCAAACAGCCGGCTGCGACTCGACGCCCTGCGCGTCATCGCCTTCGCATAATGCTGTCCCGATGCGTGGCCGTTGGATGCCGCCTAAGGTCTTGTCGGTACGACCGCGCGAGGAAAGCGAAACGGCGGTTCGACCGCGCTCCGGCCGCGCGCCGCAGCCCCGATTGCACGCCGGCCAACAGCGCAATCCAAAGCGAACTCGTCATCCTATTCCAACGAGTTGTCACGCCGCCGAGAACAGTCAGCGCAGGTCAAGGGGACTGGAAGAAGCGATGCTCGTCATAGCGGAAGATTGCGCCATCGGCAACGATCTGCTCGACGATGAATCCGTCCCGGCTCAGCTCCCCTTCTCGCAGCTTGTTTCCATTCAGGTAGACGAAGCGACGAGTCGGACTCGGATCATAGACATGCACGGTCATCGAGAACGGGGGCAACTGTCGCCGCAGCGATGAGCTCAGTGGCGGCGGGCGGCCTGAACTGGCGTCCGAAGTGGCCGCGCGCGAAGCGACCCGATCTTGATCCGCTGCCGTTGCGTCGTCGCTTTCAGCGGCCGGGCCATCACCGGCTTGGACCGTCCGTTTGAACTGCTCGATCTCGGCGATCAACTCCGGCGGCACCGGCACATGATCCGGCGCCGGTTGCGCCCGCACAGGGCCTTGTTCCCGGCGCCTGATCGACGAAGACGCCTCAGGGCCGAGCACCGCGCGTCGGAGCTCATCGGCGCCGCGCGGCAACCGCTCGCCGGGCTTCGGCGGAGCAGGCACGACCAGCACCTGCGGCTCGACGCTGAGATCATCCGGATCAGTGGCGGCCAGCGGCGAGTCAGTCCCGCTCGACGCAGGTGCTGACTGCGGACCGGAATCCCCTGCATTGCGAGTTGGTCCAGTCATGCCGCTTGCGCCTGTTCCCGGTTTGGCGCCTGGTTTGGCTGCCGGTTTGGCTTCCGGCTCGGCGCTAGCGATCATCGCCCCAGCGCCCTGATCACCGGCAGCGGTATCCACATCGCTTACCGCAACTGGATCGGCCGCCGGTTCCAGCACCGGCGGGCGCAGCGCTGCATAGCTCGCCAACATCACTGCGATGATTGCGAGGCCGAGCGCGACGTAGATCCAAGGCTGGACCCGCGCGGGCTCCAACGGCTCCTCGAACATCGGCGCCTGAAGCCGCGGCACCTGGCCGAGCTCTCGCTCCTGCTGTGACTTCTTGAGCGCTTCCAGGATATAGGACATGGTCGAACGCCCGGCCCAGGTCAGGCGCTTGCGCGGCTCGGGTTCGAGAAGACCGGCCTGCTGATTCCCGGTTTTCTGGTTCCCGGCCTTCTGGTTCCCGATCGAGGGGGTCGCATGAATCGCATGACCCTAGCGCCCCTGCGACTGGCTCAAGCGGGGGATCGTGCGATCCGACAAGGCGTTGTTCAGCATCATCAGGGTGCGAGGCCCGGCGATCCCGTCGGCGACCAAGCCGCGGCCGGCTTGGAATGTGCGCACCGCCTTGCGGAGCCCGTCATCGTAGCTGGGACTGGTCACATCGCTCAGGACGCCATCGGGTAAGGCAGCCAACTGCTCACGCAGCCAGAGAACCGCCTCGCCAGCGGTGCCAGGTCCGATCAGACGCACGCCGTGGGGCGGCACTCGCCAGAGCATCAACAGATCGCCAGACCAGCGCTCATCCAGGGTTGCAATGGGTACGCGGCCACTGTTGTCTCCGCGCTTGAGGATCGCAAACTCTTCATCGAGCGCCGTAATCAGTGCGTAACGCTCTTGGTCTTCGACGACCAACCGCAGTGCAACCGGACGGTCAAAGAGCCGCAGATCGCTCCAGCGCGCTTGAGCGCGCTCGCAACCGAGGCTGAAATCGGACAGACCGTCACAACCCAATCCCTCCTCGACCTTATACCCCCAGCTGTGCATCAGTGCCGAAACCGGCTCGCCGTCATCCAGAGTCAGCTCCGGCAGCTCTGCGACCGCGACCTCGGGAACCCGGGTCGCGACTCGCGCCAATGCGACCCGTGGGGTCGCTTCATCGCGTTCAGTCGAGCTCGCCGGCGCGGCGTCGTCGGCCTCCCCGCCCTCGGATTCCGCGACGACCCTCCCCGAGCTAAGGGGGGCACCCGCACCTTCGTCGTTAGCACCAGCCGGAATACCCACCGTGGTCGGCTCCTCAGCTCCAGCGCTCGATACCTTGTCTGCGGTACCCACAGCCATAGCCGCCGACGGGCCGTCCGCATCGTCATTCGGGACCGGTTTACGACCCGGTTCACTACCGCTCGCAGCCAGGGCTTCGGGTGCTCGTTGTGGCTCCTTCAGTGCTGTCCAAAGCTGGCGTGTCCGATCGACCTGCCTCAGCGCTCCATCGACGAAACCATTCGTCCCGAGCCATGCACCGAAGGCCAGCGCAAACACGCCAGCCGCGACGGCCCCAAGCAACTGCGGACGCTGGGCCTGCGTCCTTGCCCGGGGCTGGTCGCCGAGCAGCTCCCGAGCCGCACGGCGAACGATGCGTGTCGAGACCAGCATCTGCCGCGTCACGGCGGCACCGAGCAGCGCTCGGTCGCAGACCAGATTGATCAGCCGTGGGACCCCCTGAGTGCACCGATTGACCTCGCGTAATGCGGCAGGGGTGAACAATGGCCGCTCAACGCCGGCGACGGCGAGCCGGTGCTCGACGTAGGCAACGGTCTCGCGCGCCGACAGCGGCGAGAGATGAAACCGCGCCGTGATGCGCTGATTCAACTGCCGCAGCTCGGGCGTTGCCAGGGTCTCCCTGAGCTCGGGCTGTCCAATCAGGAAGATCTGCAGCAGCTTGTGCTTGGAGGTTTCCAGATTCGTCAGCAATCGCACCTGCTCGAGTACGCGCGGACAGAGATTCTGCGCCTCGTCGATCATCAACACCGGGTGACGGCCGCAGGCATGGGCATCGAGCAGGAAACGGTTCAGACGATCGACCAGCCCCTTGACCGAGTCGTTATCCGCCGGGGTCTCGACACCGAACTCTTGACAGATGGCGTGCATCAGCTCGATCGCTGTCATCGCCGGATTCAGCACGAGCGCGACGTCGACCTGTTCCGGCGTCTGCTCGAGAAAGGCTCGGCAAATGGTCGTCTTGCCGGTGCCGACCTCGCCGGTGAGCAGCACGAAACCGCCGTTCTCGCCAGCACCATAGAGCAGATGCGCGAGCGCTTCACGGTGCTGCTCGCTCAGGAAGAGGTACTGCGGATCAGGCGTGATCGAGAAACTGGCTTCGCTCAGACCGAAATAGTTGAGATACACGATCGAGACCTGCGCAATCGCCCGGCTCAAGGCGCGGGTAATTCGGAAAAGACGGCATCAGCGGACCAAGCCATGGAGACTAACCTGGAGCAGACAGATGTTGAGAGAGCGCCTCCACTGGCATGGGCTCAGCGAAATAGTAGCCCTGAAAGACACTGCATCCCTCGGCGCGCAATAACTGGAATTGTTCCTCGTTCTCGACGCCCTCGGCGATCACCGCCAAAGATAACGCCTTGGCCGCACTGATCGCCGCGCGCACGATGGCCACCTTGGTCGGGCTGTTCTCGATGCCCCGAACCAGTCCCTGATCGATCTTGACCGCCTGCAAGGAAAGCCGCTGCAGCTGTAACAAGGACGAGGAGCCGGTACCGAAATCATCGAGCACGATCGCAATGCCATGGCTTAGAAGTCGTTCGATGGCCGCCTGCGCCTGCTCGACATCGACGAACAAGGCTTGCTCGGTGACCTCGAGCCGGAGGTGGTGGGGCTGCAGCCCAGCTTCGAGCACCGTCTGCATCACGCGCTCGGCAAACTCCGTATCCAATAGTTGGCGGATACTGACGTTGACCCCCAGATGCAGGTAAGACGGCGGCTGGTGGGCGGTCAGGTCGGCGAAGTCACGGCAGGCTCGCTGCAGCACCCAGTCGTCGATCGCCTGGATCAAGCCACTGCTCTCGGCCAGCTTCAAGAACTCGTCCGGACGGCGCAGCTCGTGCCCGGAGGCGTTCCAGCGCACCAACGCCTCGTAGCCGCACCACTGGCCTTCTTGATCGACCTGAGGCAAGTAACGCAGCACCAGCCGATCCTCATGCAAGGCCTGCCGCAGGGCCTGCGTCTTCGCCTCTTGTTGCTCGATCGCGCGCTGCATCGAGGTCTCGAAGAAGCGCCAAGTATCCCGACCGGTCCGTTTGGACTCGTACATCGCGATATCGGCCTGCTTCATCAGCTCATCGGCACTGCAGGATTCATCGTTGAACAGGGTGATGCCGATACTCACCGAACAGTAGAGCGGCACCTCGTCGGCACCGCTTAGCCAGTAAGGCTCGGCCGCCATCTCAACGAGCTTGGAGGCGATCCGCGCCGCCTCCTGGGTGGCATCCTCAGCCGACGCGCTGAGCCCGCCGCACAGAACAACGAACTCATCCCCTCCCAGCCGCGCGGCCGTATCGGTGCGCCGCAGCGCATGGCGGAGACGATCAGCGAACGCGATCAGCAACCGGTCCCCGACAGCATGGCCGCGGGTATCGTTCGCCCGTTTGAACCCATCCAGATCGAGCAGCAGCAGCGCCCGGTAGCTATGCTGGCGCTGCGTGAGCCTGATCGCCTGACTAAGCCGGTCCATCAGGAGCCGGCGGTTCGATAATCCGGTCAGCTCGTCGAACAGGGCGAGCTGCTCGATCCGCGCAGAGGCCAGGTGCTGCTCGGTGACATCGTAGCAGACGCCTGTGACCCGCGGCCGCTGGCCGTTCCCATCCCGAAACCGGCAGGCGTGCAGCTGCAGATAGCGGTATTCATCGTTCGGCAGCACGATGCGCAGACGCGCGCTGCGCGGCTGGTCCGAGCGCGCGGCCGAGAGCAAGGCGCGGGTCGCGCGGAATCGGTCATCCGGCACGATCCGCTCGCGCCACTCGCGCACACTGGTCAACATGGCGTCGCCGTTCAAGCCGTGCAGGCGGCGCATCCAACCATCCCAGTGCAGCGTACCCTGCTCCAAGTCCAGTTCCCAGATCCCGATCCGGGCGGCATCGACGGCAAGGCGCAGCCGCTGCTCGTTCTCGTGGAGTCGCGCCGCGATCTCGCGCCGTTCGGTGAAGTCCTCGAGCAAACCGATGCCGGCGACGATCCTCCCACTGCCATCGCGGACGCCGGTGAAGACGGCCCGCACGGGTAGGAACTGATTCCAGGCCGCGGACCGGTAGACGATATCGAGGTGACCTTGGCCTTGGGTCAGCGAGCGACGGACGGCATCGACAACCCGCTGGTCATCGATGTCATGGATCAGGTTGGCGCCGATGAGCTGCTCGCGATCCGCTCCGAGAACCCTGAGATAGACGGCATTGCAGTCGACGATGGTCCCGTCCGCGTCATAGTGGACGATGCCGAGCGGACTCTGCTCGAAGATCTGACGATAACGCCCCTGGCTCTCGATGAGCACCGCCGCGTTGCGGCGCGCCTCGAGTGCGAGCCCGAGCGCATTCGCGGTGACCTCCAGCAACAGCACCTCGTCCTGACCGAAGAGGTCGGCAACCGCGGCACAGAGGTTGAGCGTGCCGAGCACCCCTTCCGAGGAGCGCAGCGGCAGCGCAATCGCAGCGGCGACCCCGCTCGCGCGGGCGCGCTCTTGCCAGGGCTCGGCCCAGGGATCGGCAGGCGCCGAGTCGAGCACATCGTTATCGAGATAGGTCTGACCGCTGCGATAGGCCAGCAGATGCGGTCCTTGGGCGAGCGAAGGCTCGCCATGCGGCGCAAGGACAAGCTCATCGAGGCAGTCTGTTCTGCCCGCGGCCGCAGCGCTCTCGAGCCGGCCACTCGCGCTCGGCAGCGCCACCCAGGCGAGTACGATCTCCGCACCGCGCACGAGGGTTTCGCACAGGGCCTCGAGCAGCCTGTGCTCGGCCGGTTCGAACGGGATGGCCTGGTTGGCCGCCGCAATGGTGGCCTTCAGGCGGTCCCTAGGGTGTTCGGTGTGATCCACGTCTTCGGACTCTAGATGCTCTTCGGACCGAGTTGCAAATGCGGGGTGATCATGGCGCTGTGCGACGCACTGCGCGCGCTGCGCAACGATTTCAGCCGAGCGCAGACCCAATCTGTCGAGAACCTCGATCTCAAACGCGCCGATCTCCAGTTCGCTATCGACCCCAAATTCTGGATCATGCCAGCAGCCGAAGACGAGTACCAGAAGCGGATCGAGGCGCTGAAGGGCCATCTGCACGCAATGGATGTCGGGCGAAGATCGCCCATAAGCTGGTTCCTACCGCACGACCCTTGCGGGCAGGGACAATCGGTCCCGGGATTTCCGCTGTCTTGCACGAGCGATGACGGACTGTTCGATCTTCGCGCCTGAGGATTAGAATCCGCGTTCGCTCGCCAGCGCTCCGGGCATGAACCGACCGAGGCGCCCGGCGGCTTGGGCCATTTGCAGGGGACTCGCGCGGCATGACCCGCCTTACGCAGATCGCCGGCTTTCTGCCGTTTGTAGCGGTCGTCTTCCTCAACAGCTTCGTTGATCTTGGTCACAAGATCATCGTCCAGAACGCGCTGTTCAAGGCCTATGATGGGCCTGAGCAGATCTGGCTGACGGCCTTCGTCAATGCCCTGATCCTGCTGCCGTTCATCCTGGTGTTCACACCATCGGGCTTCATCGCCGACCGTTGGCCCAAACCGCGCGTGATGCGCATCGGCGCCTTCGTCGCGGTCGCGATCACGCTGGCGATCACTGCCTGCTACTACCTCGGCTGGTTCTGGACCGCATTCGCGATGACCTTCGTGCTCGCCGTGCAGAGCGCGCTCTATTCACCGTCGAAGTTCGGCTATATCAAGGAATTGTCGGGCAACGAGGCATTGACCACCGCCAACGGCTGGGTGCAGGCGGCGACCAGCACCGCGATCCTGGCCGGGACCCTGGTCTTCTCGGTGCTGTTCGAGGCGCTGTTGCGCACCGACTCGGGGGCGATCGGCGGCACTGGCCTGCCGCCCGATGAGCTGCTGCGGCGCATCGCGCCGATCGGCTGGTGCCTGGTGCTCGCCTCGCTGATCGAGGCCCTGCTCACCTTCCGGCTGCCCGAGCATCACCCCGGCCAAACGGCGCTCCGCTTCGACCGCGCCGACTATCTCAGCGGCCGCTACCTCAAGCACAACCTGCATGCGGCCTGGGACAACCAGGTGATCTGGCTCGCGATCGTCGGGCTCGGGGTGTTCTGGGGCATCGCCCAGGTGCTGCTGGCAGCCTTCCCAGCCTTCGTCGAGGACCGCTTCGGCGAGCACAACACCGTGATGATCCAAGGAGTGATGGCGTTCTCCGGCATCGGCATCATCCTCGGTGCGGCGATCGCCGGGCGCATCTCGCGCGATCATGTCGAGACCGGGCTGATCCCGGTCGGCGCCGTCGGCATCGCGCTGGTGCTAATCCTGCTGCCGCAAATCAGTATCGAATGGCTGCACGCGCTGAACTTCTTGGCGCTCGGCGTCCTCGCCGGCTTCTTCATCGTCCCGCTCAATGCCCTGATCCAGTTCAATGCCGGTGAACGCGAGCTCGGCCGCGTGTTGGCGGCGAAGAACTTCGTGCTCAACTGGGTGATGCTCGCGGCGCTGGCCATCACCCTGGCCTCGGCGCTCGCCGATGCCGGCAGCCGGGTGATCATGGTGGCGTTGAGCCTGGTCGCCATCGGCGGCGCCCTGTACACCATCGTCCAGCTGCCGCAATCGCTACTGCGCTTCCTGCTCGCGCGCCTGATGCACAGCCGCTACCGACTCGAGGTGAGCGGGCTCGATCACATGCCGGCGCAAGGCGGCGTGCTGCTGCTCGGCAACCATATCAGCTGGATCGATTGGGCGCTGGTGCAGCTGGCCAGCCCGCGGCCGGTGCGCTTCGTGATGGAACGCGGGATCTACGAGCGCTGGTATCTGCGCTGGTTTCTGGACTCCTTCGGCGTGGTGCCGATCTCCGAAGGCCGCCCGCGCGGCGCCCTCAAGAAGGTGGCCCGATTGCTGGACGCTGGCCAGGTGGTCTGCCTGTTCCCGGAGGGGACCATGAGCAAGAACGCCCAGCTCGGCGCGTTCAAGCGCGGCTTCGAGCGCGCCGCGGCGGCCGTCGACCCCGGTGCCGAGGCCTGCATCCTGCCGTTCTATCTGCGCGGGCTCTGGGGCAGCCGCTTCTCACACGCCAGCGCCAAGCTCAAGCGCAGCCAGCCAGCGGGGCGGCCGCGGGATGTCATCGTCGCCTTCGGCCCGGTGCTGCCGATCACGGCAAACGCCGAGACCGTGAAGCAGGCCGTGTTCGGGCTCTCGATTAGCTCGTGGGAGGGGCATGCGGCGACCCTGCCGACCCTGCCCGTCGCCTGGCTCAGGCGCGCCAAGCGCCGCCTCGCCGCGACCGCGGTGATCGACGCCGACGGCTACAGGCTCAGCAATCGCCGGTTGATCGCGGCGGTGCTGATCGCGGCCGAGCGTCTGCGCCACCGCTGTCCCGACGCGCGCCTCGCCATCCTGCTGCCGCCGGGCCGCGCTGCCGTCATCGCCAATCTCGCCGCCTGGATGGCCGGCAAGCAGGTGGTGCACCTGGATGCCACGGCTAGCACCGACACGCTCATCGCCGTCTGCCGCCAGGCCGGCATCGCGCAGCTCGTCAGCGCGCCAGGGTTCTTGGACAGGCTGCATGAGCGCGGTCTCGAGCCTGAGCGGCTGTTCGCGCAACGGACGCTGATCGACGCCGCCGACCTGCACGGCGATGGCGTCGGCTGGCAGCATCTACTGGCGCTGGGCGGGGCCTTGCTGCTACCGTCCTGGCTGCTCGTCGCCCTCAGCGCCCGCCAGCGCCCGCACCCGCAGGAGACAGCCGCGATCCTGGTCGTGCGTGGCGACAGGACCAGCCCGGGGAAGGCCGTCGCGCTCAGCCATCGGCATCTCGTCGCCAACATCGAACAGATCGTCGATGTGCTGAACATCGAGCAGGATGACGTGATGCTCGCCAATCTGCCGCTATCCCATACGATGGGCCTGACCGTCACCACCTGTCTGCCGCTGCTCGCCGGGGTGCCGATGGTCTGTCATCCGGAATCGACCGACGCGCTCGGCACCGCCAAGACGATCGCCCGCTACCGCGCCACCCTCCTCTTCAGCACCCCGACCTTACTCGGCCTGCTCTTGGCCGAGCCGCGCATCCACCCGTTGATGCTGGAGCCGCTGCGCCTCCTGGTCACCAGCACCGAGCCTCTCGGTTCGCCGCTGCGCGAAGGCTTCGCGCTGCGTTTCAGGAAGCCGATCTTCGAGGGCTACGGCGTCACCGAGGCGACCCCGCTCGCGAGCGTGAACATCCCCGATGTGCTTGAGACCCGGCATTGGACCATCCAGACGGGCTGCAAGCCAGGCACGGTCGGGATGCCGCTGCCCGGAACCTGCTTTCGCATTGTCGATCCGGTCACCTTAAAGGAACAGCCGCGTGGCGGTGAAGGGCAGGTATTGATCGGCGGCGTGCCGATCATGCAAGGCTATCTCGGCGATCCCGAGCGCACCGCCGAGGTGATCGTCGAGCTCGACGGCCGGCCTTGGCTCCGAACTGACGACCGCGGGTGGGTTGATCCTGATGGCTTCCTGACCCTCACCGAGCAGGGCGCGGCTTCCGCTAGAATGGGCAGCGCGCCGGTGAGCACACGTGCGTCGAATACCGACCCGACCGACGCAGCCGCAAAGCCACTGGTGCAGCAAGCGCCCCCTGAGAATCCCCCTGAGAATCGCCCCAGGGATCACCCCGGGGATCACCCCGCTGAGGTTCACCGCTGAGGTTCATAATCGATGAGACCGATCGAATCCCGACCGCGCTTACGCCGGCCTCTGCTTGCCGGCCTGTGTGCCAGCGCCCTACTGCTCGGCTGTGGCAAGGACCCGCTCGGACCCGAGAATCGCTTCGCGCTGGTCGCATTCGGCCAATGCAGCTACGATCAGGCCCTGATGCTCGCGGAGCAGGCCATCGCGAGCGACAACGCCGATCATGTCGAGCGCGGGCTGCTGCTCAAGGCCGCAATCCTGCGGGACCGCGGCGACACCGCAGCCGCCGAGGCCCTCTACCCTGAGATCGCCGCGGCCTGGGAGCGCGCGCGCGACAAACCCCTAAAATCGAGCCGGCGCGAGCGCAAAATCCAGCTCTTGCTCGACATCGCCCGTGCCGAGCGGCGAGCCAAGGAGCTCGACCCGGACTGCGAGAACGTCCCGCAAAAAGGGCCTCGCCCCGAGCCAGACGCTTGAGGCAACGGAGACAACGCCGCGCCGACGCAATATTTCTCTTTCAACGGCCCTCACAGCCGTGTATGCTGCCGCCATCAATCTTAATATTGTGCGGCTCTCTCAACGACAGAACCGTGCAAACCCGCCTCCATATCCGACTCCGCCATTTACGAGCCTGAAGGGAAGGCCCTTCAATCTCTGCTACGGCCGCCCGATTGGCACACTGGTCAGCGGCTGTCCACTTTTCTACGGTGTGTATTTCCAGAGAGACGAGACTGATGAATATCTACGTTGGCAATTTGGCCTACAGCGTCACCCAAGATGAGCTCCGTGAGGCCTTTGCCGCCTTTGGCGAAGTCGAGAGCGCTAACCTGATCATGGACAAGTTCACTGGCGAATCGAAGGGCTTTGGCTTCGTCGAGATGCCGAACAATAGTGAGGCGGACGCCGCGATCAAGGGCCTCAACGAACAGCCGTTGAAGGGCCGCGCGGTCCGTGTCAATCAGGCCAAGCCGCGTGCCGAACGCGGCCGTGGCGGCGGCGGCGCCGGTGGTGGCGGTCGCCGTTGGTAAGGGCTGATCGGGGCTGACACCAGGACCAGCAGGCCGTGCTGAGCACGGCCTGCTGCGGCGCCCGAAACGGCCGGATGAGCATGGCTCATCCGGCCGTTTTTGATTGCACACCCGGAAATGCACACCGACCAACCAGACGTTTCCCGGGGCATGACCGGCCAGGCTAAGGTAGCATTCGCATTGGATTCGGCCCGGTAGCGGGCCGATCGGAGACCGACCTATCCTGCCCGAGAGAACACCATGTTGGACAAGAAGCTCCTCGATATCCTCGTCTGCCCGGTCACCAAGGGACCGCTGATCTACGATAAGGAACATGAAGAACTGGTCGCCGTCGCCGCACGGCTGGCCTACCCGATCCGTGACGGCATCCCGGTCATGCTCGAAGACGAAGCGCGCGCGCTAAGCGAGGATGAGGCCGAGGCCTGGCGTAAGCAGCAGGGCTGATTGCAGACCAGACGAGAAGCGGCTAGCAGCCTCTGTTCGGCCGCAGCCGATGGCCGCCAGAAACGTGATCGAGAGGATATGTTGCGATGAAGGTATTGGTGACAGGGAGCGCGGGCTTCATCGGCTCCGCGCTCGCGCTGCGGCTGCTCGCGCGCGGCGATGAGGTGATCGGGGTCGACAACCTCAATGACTACTACGATGTCACGCTCAAGCAGGCGCGGCTCGAGCGCGTCAAGGCCCAGCCCGGCTTCACCGACCTGCGGCTTGATCTCGAGGATCGCGCCGGCATCGCCCGCGCCTTCGCCGAACACCGTCCGCAGCGGGTGGTCAACCTCGCCGCCCAGGCCGGGGTGCGCTATTCGATCGAGAACCCGCTCGCCTACATCGACACCAACCTGGTCGGCTTCGGCCACATCCTCGAGGGCTGTCGCCACAACGAGGTCGAGCATCTGGTCTACGCCTCGAGCAGCTCGGTCTACGGCGCCAACACCAGCATGCCGTTCTCGGTGCACGACAACGTCGACCATCCGCTGAGCCTCTATGCCGCGAGCAAGAAGGCCAACGAGCTGATGGCGCATACCTACAGCCATCTCTACCAGCTACCGACCACCGGGCTGCGCTTCTTCACCGTCTACGGCCCCTGGGGTCGACCGGACATGGCCCTGTTCCTGTTCACCCGCGCGATCCTCGCCGGCGAGCCGATCGATGTCTTCAACTACGGCCGGCACCGGCGCGATTTCACCTATGTCGACGACATCGTCGAGGGCGTGATCCGGGTGCTCGACCGCGTGCCCGAGCCGAACCCGAATTGGACCGGCGCCGAGCCGGACTCGGCGACCAGCAACGCCCCCTATCGGCTCTACAACATCGGCAACAACCAGCCGGTCGAGCTGATGCACTACATCGAGACGCTCGAGCGCTGCCTCGGCAAGACCGCCGAGAAGAACCTGCTGCCGCTGCAGCCCGGCGATGTGCCGGATACCTATGCCGATGTCACCGATCTGGTCGAGCAGGTCGACTACCAACCCTCGACCACGGTCGAGGACGGCATCGCCCGCTTCGTCGACTGGTATCGCGACTACTACGGGGTTTGAGCAGCGACGCGCGGGCGCTGAAGCACGACCTCGCGCATCCGGTTTAGTTGGCAGGCCGACAATCGCGCAGGCGCTACGGCTGTTCGTGGCCTCGGGCTAGGCCGCTCAGCGCCAAGGCGGTTGGTCAGCCGCTGGCACCGGCTCATCGACCTGCGGCGCGCCGCTGTCGGAGGCGGGGGCCTGGACAGCTCGTCCCTCCTGATCCGCTGGCGTGCTCGCCGCGTCGGCCGCCGCGGTCGGCTCGGCCCCGCTCACGACGAACTCCTCACACAGCCGCGCCAGCAGCGCGCGCAGCTCGAGCGACAAGAGCGCCAGCTCGGCATCGAGCCGGGCGCCCTCGTCATCGGCCTCGCCGGTGTCGAGCTCGTTGGTGACCTCGTCGGCGAAGCGCAGGCGCTTGAGGCTGAGGTCCTCGTTGAGCAGCAGCGACAGGCGCTCCTTCCAGTTCACGCCGACACTGACCGCCCGCTTGCCGGAGTCGAGGTGGTTGCGGACCTCGGGCGAGCTGAGATCCTGCCCGCGACAGCGCACCGTCGAGCGACTGTCCTCCGGGTCCTGCAGGACGCAGGCATCCTCGAGCGCGAAGCCCGCGGCCGGCTGTCCCGACAGCAGCCAGGTGCTCAGACGCTCGGCTGGTGCGACCTCCGGCACCAATGGCTTCACCGGGAAGCTGCCGAGGCTCTCGCGCAGCAGCGCGATCAGCTCCTCGGCCGCCTTCTCACTGGCCGCATCCACCACCGCCCAGCCCTCGCCGGCGTCGATATAGGCGCGCACCACGCGCGAGCGGGTGAACGCCTGCGGCAGCATCTCGGCGAGCAGATCCTCGCGCAGCTCCCGGCGCTCGCGCCGGCCGACCTCGCGCATCTCCGCCTGCTCGATCTCGGCGACGCGGTCGGCCACCGCCTCGGTCACCACCGAACCCGGCAGCAGCCGCTCCTGGCGGCGCATCGCGACTAGATGCACCTGTCCGACGGTGTGCACCAACAGCTCCGCCTTCGGACCCAATGGTGCCGTCCAGCCCATGGTCGCGGTCTCGACCGGCCCGCACGGGCGGAACCCGCGCTCCTGCAGGCGCGCATGCAGCGCCATCTGATCCAGCTCGAACGGCACCTGCAGCCGATACACCCTCGCGTTCTTGAACACGGCGGACCCCCCGCAAAAAGCCGCGCATTATGACCGCTGGGCGCGCGGGTGCAAGGGCCTCGATCAGTGCGCGAGCCGGATCGGCGCCCGGCGCGCGCCGAAGTTGCCGGGCTGGGCCTCGAAGACGCCGGCGCAGGGCGTGCCGCATTGCTCACAGCGGCCGTCGGCGGTCAGCCCCCAGCGGCCGAGCTGATACCAATCGCGCTCGATCAGCAGATGGCCGCAGGCATGGCACCAGGTGCTGCCGCCCTCCCCGTCGTGGACATTGCCGGTATAGGCATAGCGCACCCCGTTCTGCAGCGCGATGCGCCGCGCCCGGGCGAGCGTCGCCGGCGGTGTCGGCGGCAGGTCGCGCATCTTGTAGTCCGGGTGAAAGGCCGAGAAGTGCAAGGGCACGTCCGGCCCCAGATGCTCGACGACCCAGGCGCTCAGCCGGTTCAGCTCGGCGTCACTATCGTTCTCGCCCGGGATCAGCAAAGTAGTCAGCTCCAGCCAGACGCTGGTCTCGTGGCGGAGGTACTCGAGGGTCTCGAGCACCGGCGCCAGGCTGGCGCTGCAGAGCTTGCGGTAGAACCGCTCCGTGAAGCCCTTGAGGTCGACATTGGCCGCGTCCATCGGTGCGAAGAAGGCCTCGCGCGCGCCGGGCGAGATGTAGCCGGCGGTGACCGCGACATTGCGCAGCCCGTGTTCATGGCAGGCGACGGCGGTATCGGTCGCGTACTCGAGGAAGATCACCGGATCGTTGTAGGTGTAGGCGACGCTGCGGCAGCCATGCCGCTCGGCCGCCTGCGCGATCTGCTCCGGCGCGGCCGCATCGGCGAGGCTGTCCATCGCCCGCGACTTGCTGGTGTCCCAGTTCTGGCAGAAGCGGCAGGTCAGATTGCAGCCGGCGGTGCCGAAGGACAGCACCGGGGTGCCGGGCAGGAAGTGGTTGAGCGGCTTCTTCTCGATCGGGTCGATGCAGAACCCGCTCGAGCGGCCATAGGTGTAGAGCACGATCGCATCCTGCTCGCGGCCGCGCACGAAGCAGAGGCCGCGCTGGCCCTCGCGCAGCGCGCAGGCGCGCGGACAGACATCGCACTGGACGCGTCCGTCATCGAGCCGGTGGTAGAGCTGGGTCGGCCAGCTGCGCGGCGGCTCGGCCGGGGCCGGACTGGGGGTGGCGTTGGGCGCGGGGTTGGGTTGTCGGATCGTCATCATCATCACCTCGAAAACAGTGGTGACCGCGGCATCGCGGCGGTGATCGCAGCATCGGAGCGATGCATCGGGCTCGAACTCGGCGCGCAGGCGAAACTGGGCGCCGAGCTTGGCGATGACACCGGCGGTCAGGCCGATTCCGGGACCGACCCCGGGTCCGACTCTGGGCGCAGCCCTGAGCCCAGCCCTGGGCTGGCGAAGAAACCGGGCTCGAGTCCATCGCAACCCGCTGCGAATCCTTGACTAAAATTGTAGACGTCAGTGCAAGGGTCGCCGACCGCAGCGACCTTTGGTCCGATCACACAGGAGGGCTTTCACCATGACCAACCCGTCCATCCAACGGCCGGCGGTCGCCGGCATGTTCTATACCGGAGACCCGGTGCAGCTGAACGCCGAGGTCCGCGGCTTCATCGCCGCTGGACGCCAGGGCGCTCAGGGGCGCGGCGCCGCGAACACTGGCACTGGGGACGGCCCGAGCACCCACCCGCGCGCGCTCATCGCCCCGCACGCGGGCTATGTGTTCTCCGGCGCCGTCGCCGGCAGCGCCTATGCCGCGATCGCCGATGACGCGGCCCGCTTCGATCGCGTCGTCTTGCTCGGCCCGGCCCATCGCGTGCCGGTGCGCGGCCTCGCCGCCAGCAGCGCCAGCGCGTTCGAGACCCCGCTGGGCCGAGTGCCGGTGGATCAGGACGAGGTCGAGCGGATGCTCGCCGCACACCCGTGGATCAGCCGCCTCGATGCCGCCTTCGACAACGAGCATTGCATCGAGGTCCAACTGCCATTCCTGCAGGTGCTGCTCGAGCGGTTCTCACTGGTGCCCTTGCTGGTGGGCGCCGCCAGCGCGCAGCAGGTCGCCGCGATCCTGGAACCGCACTGGGACCGCGACGCGACCCTGATCGTGATCAGCTCCGATCTCAGCCATTATCTGGACTATGCCAGCGCGCAGGCCCTAGACCGCAAGACCTCCGAGGCCATTCGCACATTGCATCCCGAACGGCTCGCGCCGGAGCAGGCCTGCGGCCACGATGCCATCGCCGGCTTGCTGCAGCTCGCCGCCGCCCGCGGTGCGACCGGCCGTGTGCTCGATCTGCGCAACTCGGGTGACACCGCCGGCCCGCGCGATCGCGTGGTAGGCTATGGCGCCTATGCATTCAGCTGACCCTGATCCATCCCAGCGCCCAGCGAACGGCCGAGCCGAGCAGCCAGCGGAGCGGTTGTCCGAGCCCTCGGCCCAGCGGCCGGCTCAGCGCTCAGCGCAGCCCGCAGCGGACGCCCGCCCGGAACAGGCGGATGCGTCGGCCGACCAGGATCGCGGCGCGCTCGGCCGCGCCGAGCGGCAGCGGCTGCTCGCGATCGCGCGCGCATCGATCGCGCACGGGCTGGCGCAGGGCGCACCGCTGCCGATCGCGCTCGCCGATGAGCCAGCACCGCTCCACGCGACCCGCGCCAGCTTCGTGACCCTGGAGCTGGGCGGGAACTTGCGCGGCTGCATCGGACATCTCGAGGCCGTCGGCCCGCTCGCGACCGATGTCGCCGAGAACGCCTTCGCCGCCGCCTTTCAGGACCCGCGCTTCCCGCCGCTCAGCGAGCCCGAGCTCGCGCGCGTCGCGATCGCGATCTCGGTCCTGACACCGCCCGAGCCGCTCGCGTTCGCCAGCGAGGCCGAGCTGCTAGCGCAGATCGAGCCCGGCATCGACGGCCTGATCCTGAGCGAGGGCCACCGTCGCGGCACCTTCCTGCCCTCGGTCTGGTCGCAGCTGCCGAGCCGCGAGGCCTTCCTGCGCCATCTCAAGCAGAAGGCTGGTCTGCCGCCCGATTATTGGTCCGACCAGATCCAGGTCGCCCGCTACCGCACCGAGTCCTTCGGCGAGCACGCCTAACGAGCACGGCGGCCAGCCGCCCCAAAGCATGAAACGATCCCCCCCATTGCTTCACGGTAACCGACGACCATCGTGAACGAGATCCCGCTGTCCGCGCTGTTCGCCTCGCTCGGCGTGCTGCTGCTGCTGTCCGGCTTCTTCTCCGGCTCCGAGACCGCGTTGATGACGCTGAACCGCTATCGGCTCAGCTATCAGGCGGATCAGGGCGTGCGCGGTGCGATCCTCGCCCGCCGGCTGCTCGACCGCCCGGACCGGCTCATCGGCCTGATCCTGCTCGGCAACAACTTCGTCAACATCCTCGCCTCCTCGCTCGCCACCGTGATCGCGTTGCGCATCGGGGGCGAGGGCGCGATCGCGATCGCGGCCGGCCTGCTGACCCTGATCATCCTGATCTTCTCCGAGGTGACACCGAAGACCCTCGCGGCCCTGCATCCGGAGCGGCTCGCCTACCCCGCGGCCTTCGCCTACACGCCGCTGCTGAAGGTGCTGCAGCCGATCGTCGTGTCGGTCAATGTGGTCACCAATGGACTCCTGCGCCTGCTCGGCGTCCGCCCGCAGGAGGGCCAGGACAACGCGCTGAGCCGCGAGGAGCTGCGCACCGTCGTCAACGAGGCCGGCGCGATGATCCCGGAGCGCAGCCGCGACATGCTGATCGCGATCCTGGACCTGGAGAATGCGACCGTCGAGGAGATCATGATCCCGCGCAACGAGGTCGAGGGCATCGATCTGCAGGACCCGCCGGACGAGCTCATCACCTCGATCCGGCGCGCCAATTACACGCTGCTGCCGCTGTTCGACGGCAACTTCGACAATGTCATCGGGATGATCCATTCGCGCACCGCGATGCACGCCCTGTTGGAGCAGGGCCTCGGACGCGGCCAGATCGATAAGGACTATCTGCGCTCGATCGCGCGCGAGCCCTACTTCGTGCCCGAGGGGACCCATCTCTATCAGCAGCTGGTCAACTTCCAGCGGGTCCGGCAGCGGGTCGGGCTGGTGGTCGATGAGTACGGCGACTTCCAGGGCCTGATCACGCTGGCCGATCTGCTCGAGGAGATCGTCGGCGAGTTCACCACCGACCCGGCCGACGCCTATCCCGATATCCACCGCGCCGAGGACGGCAGCCTGCTGATCGACTGCACCATCACCATCCGCGAGCTCAACCGCGCGATGCGCTGGTCGCTGCCGACCCACGGCCCGAAGACGCTCAACGGCCTGATCATCGATTACCTCGAGACCATCCCCGAGCCCGGCACCAGCCTGAAGCTGGAGGACCACCCGCTCGAGATCATCCAGGCCGACGACACCGCGGTGAAGACCGTCAAGTATCGCGCCGAGCCTGGCCGCATGCTCCACTGAGGGGTAGACCCGACAGTCGGGTCATCTACCGCCATTTCCCTCGCTGGCACGCGCCTCCGTGCGCTACGACATCGACCACGACTTGGTCGTCGACGCGCGCGTGGCGGCGATGTGTGTCGGCGAGCCCGAGTTGGCCATCGCTGCGCGGGCTCGATGCTGCGGTCAGGGCGGCTTCGCGCCGGCAAGGCCCGGATCACGATCATGCTCGACGACAAGGTCCTGGCTGCCTTCCGCAGACGTGCCCACGAGCAGGTCGGAAGACGAGCGGCGGGTTCGACGGCGAGCTCAGTGCAGGCGCACCCCGCCGTCCTGCCCGCCGAGCTCATCGATCAGTTTGCTCACCGCGGCGATCTGCTCGGCATCGTCGGAGACCTCGACGAAGCGCCGCAGGTCGCCGAGCGCGGCCGGCACGTACTCGAGGTCCCGATACAGCAGACCGCGCTCGCGCAGCTCGTCGGGCAGATCGGGCGCCAGGGTCAGCGCCGCGGTCAGGGCCTCGAGCCGGTTGATGGGCTCGTTGCGATCGCGGTAGATACCGATCAGGTTGCGCAGCATCCGCACCAGGATCTCGCGCTTGGTCGCCGGTCGCAGCAGCGCCGGGTGGCTGCGGATGCTGAGCGTGCCTGCGCCATAGAGATCGGCGAGGCGCTGATCGAGCTCGGATTCCGGCAGCGCCACGCCGCCGGCGTAGACATCGAGCATCAGCGCGGTATCGCCGCGCCCGATGCGGACCAGGAAATGCGCCGGGAAGCCGACCCCGAACGCCGGCAGGCCAATCCGCGCCGCGACCTCGATGTAGACCACCGCCAGCGTGATCGGGATGCCGAGCCGGCGCGCCAAGACCTGATCCAGGAAGCTGTTGCGCGGATCATAGAAGTCCTCCTGATTGCCGGCAAAGCCGAGCTCCTCGAACAGCACCGCATTCAGCGCGCGCACCCGATCGAACAGATCGGCATCGTCCGGAATCCGCCCGCGGACCTCGCTCGCCAGCGCGTCGAGCTCGGCCAGCGCATCGCCCTGGGCGAGTTCGCGCTGGAACAGCCCGCTGACCGCGAGCGCACCTGCGGCCAGATCGATGCCCTCGTCCGGATGCCGAGCCAGCTCGACGAACGCCTGCTGTGCCTGATTCATAGCGCCCCTCCTCTCATCAACACCACCAGCCCCGCCTCGCGTTCTGAGCGCCGGCCCACCGAGCCTAATAGAATGCGGCATCCGCACGCGCAACCAAACCCCGCGAGGTTCCGATGTCTTCCAACCCCGTTCGCGGCGCGGCCTTCATGCTCGATGGGCTGACGCTGCTCAGCCGGCCCGGCCTGAAGCGCTACGTCGCGATCCCGTTCCTGGTCAATCTGTTGGTCTTCACCGGCGCGATCTGGTACGGCCTCGCCCGCTTCGGCGATGCCGTCGCCTGGATGGAGCAGCAACTGCCGACCTGGCTGCAGTGGCTCGATTGGCTGCTGTGGCCGCTGTTCGTGCTCGCGCTGCTGGTGATCGTCTTCTACAGCTTCACGCTGGTCGCGAACTTCCTCGCCTCGCCCTTCAACGGGCTGCTCGCCGAGAAGGCCGAGGCCCTGCTGACCGGGCGTGCCGTCGATGAGCCGCTCGACACCGCCAAGCTGATCAAGGAGCTGCCGCAGACGCTCTGGGACGAGGTCAGAAAGGTCCTCTATGCGCTGGTCTGGACCATCCCATTCCTGATCCTGGCCTTCGTGGTCCCGCTGATCGGTCCACTGATCTGGTTCCTGTTCAGCGCCTGGATGCTCGCGGTGCAATACAGTGACTTCCCGATGGGCAACCACGGGCTGTTGTTTCGCGACCAGCGCGCCTGTCTGCGCGAACGGCGCTTCACCGCAATCGGCTTCGGCGCCGCCGCGACCGGCTTGACGATGATCCCGATCCTGAACTTCATCGCGATGCCCGCCGCCGTCGCCGGTGCGACCGCGATGTGGGTCAAGGTCATGCAGGAGACCCGAACCGCGCAGGCCAAGGCCAACCCTTGACCGCGCATTGCGGGATGGCGATCAAGCGCCGACATCCTTTCGGTTCTCGAACCAATTATCGACGCGCAAGCCATCGAAATCGCAGAAGTCCGCCAGATTGCGCGTGACCAGGACGCAGTCGTTGACAGCCGCAATGGCTGCGATCTCGGAATCCGGGTACGAGGGAATCTTGCCCACTTTGCCCAGACGCGCACGCTCCGCTGCCTGCCAGTGCGCGGCGCGCTCGTCGAAGCTCAAGATCGGCAAGGTCGGTCTGATGCATCGGAACAAGTAGTCCTCGATCTGATCGCGACGCCGCCCCGGGGCCAATCGAAACATCCCATAGAGCAGTTCTTGCCAGGTGATGGCGCAAAGGGCCAGAGCGCGGCTGTGTTTGCGTAGACCCTCGAGGATGCCGGCATTGGGATGCTTCACGAGCGGCTCGGAGAGGATGTTGGTATCGAGCAGATAGGTCACTCCGGCCATGCGAACTCCCGCGGCGGCTGGCGCTCGCGCCAAGCGTCGATCTCCTCCGGGGTCCAATCGATGGGCTGGAAGTGCGGCTCGGCGCGCATCGCCTGAAGACGCTCCCAGAAACTCGGCGGCTCTCCGCCTTGACAAAGACTGGAATAGGCGGCTTCGGAGACCAGCACCGCAACCGGCTTACCCCGTCGCGTAATCCGAATCGCCTCGCCCCGTTCAGCACGTTGAATGAGCTGCGTTAGATGGGTCTTGGCTTCAGCGATGGGGGTATCGGACATGATTTCAGATTCCTGATGGTCATCAAGATGGCTACCTTAGACAGGGCATTGCCCCGTTGTCCATGATTCGGATACAGGCAGCGCGCCCGGTTGGCCGATAGCATTACGCGCTCTCGCGACCACTTCCGCGCCCCGCCATCCGCTCCATCGCCACCAGGCACAGCAGCCCCAGCCCCATGATGGCGCCGACCAGGAGCAGCGAGTCGTCGAAGGTGCCGCGCAGCTCGGCCAGCTCGCCGGCCACCACCGGCGCGATGATCTGCGCGATGCCGTAGCCGACCGTCAACCGCGCCATGATCTGCGCCGGATGCGCCGGGTAGCGCACCCCGACCATGGTCAGCACCAGCGAGACGATGCCGATGAAGGTCAGACCGAATAGCAGCGCGCTGGCGATGGCCGCCGCCAGGGTGCCGCTGAACACCGGCAGTAGGATGCCGATGAGCTGCAGCAGTTAGGCGACCTGCAGCGTGCGCAGATAGCCTTAGCGCCGCGCGATCCGATCCCAGAGCAGCGGCGCCGGAGCCGCCGCCAACCCGACCAGCAGCCACATCAGCCCGTCCTGCCCGCTCAGCGCCGGCTGCTGCTCGGTGATCAGCAGCGCGAAGATGCCCGAGGCGAGCACGAGCAGGGGACGCGGGGCGCGCATCGGATCAGGATCGCGCCGCCGCGGCCTTGGCAAGCCCCAGCTTCTCATGGCGCCTCGTCGGCACCGGTCTCGCCATCCCGCTCGGGCGCAGCGCCGCAACGCCGCTCGACCAAGACCTTGTCCACCCGCTGACGATCCATGTCGACCACCTCGAAGCGCAGTCCCGCCGTCTCGAAGTGGTCCGAGGCCTGCGGCACCCGCCCGAGCACATGCATCACGAAGCCGCCGACGGTGTGGAAGTGGGCGCCCTCCTCGCCTGGCAGCAGCGCCTCGACCCCGAGCTCGGCGCGCAGGCGCTCGAGCGGCAGGCTGCCGTCGATCAGCCAGGAGCCGTCGTCGCGGCGCACGATCTCGTCATTCGCGGCGTCTTCGCCGAGCGGCGCGCCGACGATCGCCTCGAGCACGTCGGCCAACGTGACCAGGCCCTCGAGGCTGCCATACTCGTCGACGATCAGCGCCAGATTGACGCGGCTGTCGCGCAAGCGCTCGAGCAATTGCGCATTGCTCAGGCTCTGCGGGATGAACAATGGCGGCTGCAGCAGGGACTCGAGCCGCTCGGCGGACAGCGTCTCGGCCGAGCGCTCGGTGGCGGATAGCACCTGCGGCAGCAGCTCGGTCACCTTCAACACGCCGAGCAGGCGCCCGTCGAGCCCGCCCCGGCAGACCGGCACCAGCGTGTGCTCGAGCTCGGCGAGCGCGCGCCGCAAGGCCTCAGGGTCTTGCTCCAGGTCCAGCGCCTCGATCTCGTTGCGCGGTGTCATGATGGCGCCGATGCGCTGCTCGTCGAGGTGCAGCACATTGGCGACGATCGGGCCCTCGCTGGCATGGAAGACGCCGGCCTCGGCACCCTGCGCCATCAACACCCGGATCTCCTCGTCGGTCACCGGCGGTGCCTCGCCGCGGCGCGCGCCGAGCAGGCGCAGCAATGCGGCACTCGAGGCCGATAGCAGCCAGACCACCGGAAACGCGATCCGCGCGAGCAGGCCGAGCGGGCGCGCGACCTGCGCGGCCACCGTCTCCGGCGCCAGCAATGCGAGCTGCTTGGGCACCAGTTCGCCGACCACGACCGACAGATAGGTGATCGCGCCGACCACCAGCACCAGCGCGATCGCATCGGCCGAGGGCGCGAGCCAGGGCACCAGCGCCAATGTCTCGCGCACCGGCCCGGCCAGGGCCGCCTCGCCGAGCGCCCCCATCAGCACCCCGACCAGCGTGATCCCGATCTGGATGGTCGACAGGAAGCCGCCGGAATCCTGCTGCAACGCGAGCGCCCGCCGCGCCCCGCTGCGGCCTTGCTCGGCCAGCTCCTCGAGCCTTGAGCGCCGCGCCGAGACCACCGCGATCTCGGACAGCGCGAAGACGCCGTTGGTCAGGATCAACAACAGGATGAACAGCAATTCCATGGGACGCACGACCGTTGCCCGAAGAGGGCCTTAGCATGACATAGGCGCCAGGCCGCGAACTGGACTCCACTGGCACTGACGATTTCGAGCGGATCGGGGCATCGACCGGTCTCGCTGCGCGTCCTGGGCCGTCCATTGCCTGGCGGCCACAATTCGGCATCGCTCCCAACGAGCCGCTATACTGCGCCTAGCATTGACGAAACAACCGTTTGAACCGGCGCGCCGGCGCACCAACCTCCCCGATCGGCGAACGGGTCAGACCGACCGCGCTCCGCCCCTTCCTCTGGCCACTGGACGAGACCCATGATCCTGCGCTTTCTGCTCGTATTCCTGATCCTGCTGGCCCTCGCCGGCGGGCTCGGCTTGCTGAAATACCAGCAGATCCAGCAGCAAATGGCGGCCTTCTCGCAGCCGCAGCCGCCCTCGACCGTCTCGGCGGTGACGGTCGAGACCCGCACCTGGCAGCCGCAGCTGGAGGCGGTCGGCAGCGTCCAGGCGGTCCAGGGCGTGCTGGTCAACAACCAGGTCGCCGGCCAGATCGAGCGCATCCTGTTCGAGTCCGGCGACCGGGTCAGCGCCGGCCAAGCCTTGGTGCAGCTCGACACCGAGGTCGACGAGGCCGATCTGGTCGGCCTCAAGGCGGGCCTGAACCTGGCCAAACTGCAGCTCGAGCGCAATCAGAAGTTGCTGCGCGACCGCGCGGTCTCTCAAGGCGATGTCGACGAGCTCAGCGCCCAGGTCTCGCAGGCGATGGCGCAGGTGGAGGCCAAGGAGGCCCTGATCCGCAAGAAGACCATCCGCGCCCCGTTCGACGGTCAGCTCGGCATCCGCCGCGTCGACCTCGGTCAGTTCCTCGATGCCGGCTCGGCGATCGTCGAGCTGGAGGCGCTCGACCCGGTCTATGTCGACTATACACTGCCCGAGCGCCGGCTCTCGCAGATCGCCGTCGGCCAGTCGATCGAGGTGCGCGTCAGCGCCTATCCCGAGCAAACCTTCGCCGGTGAGATCCGGGCGATCAGTCCGGCGGTGAACGCCGAGACCCGCAACATCCAGGTGCGCGCCCTACTGCCCAATCCGGACCAGCGGCTGCTGCCCGGCATGTTCGCGAAGGTCTCGACCCTGCTGCCGGCCAAGGATGCGGTGCTGACGCTGCCGCGCCAGGCGGTGACCTACAACACCTACGGCGACTCGGTGTTCGTGATCGAGCCCGGCAGCGGCGAGCAGGAAGGCCAGCTCGTCGTGCAGCGCCGCCAGATCCAGACCGGCGCGGTGCGCGGTCAGGAGATCGAGGTGGTCGAGGGGCTGACGGCCGGTGAGCGCGTGGTCTCGGCCGGCCAGGTCAAATTGCGCAACGGCGCGGCGGTCGAGATCGTCGAGGACGCCGCCGAATGAGATTCACCGACCTCTTCGTCCACCGGCCGGTGCTGGCCAGCGTGGTCAGCCTGCTGATCTTCATCCTCGGGCTGCGCGCGCTCGCCGGACTCGAGATCCGCCAATACCCGGAGACCCAGAACACGGTCGTCACCGTGACCACCGCCTACCCGGGCGCGAGCAGCGAGTTGGTCAAGGGCTTCATCACGACCCCGCTGCAGCAGGCGATCGCCGAGGCCGACGGCATCGATTATCTCACCGCGACCAGCACCCAGGGCGTCTCGACCATCGAGGCCAACATGCGCCTCAACTACGACCCCAATGCGGCGGTCGCCGAGATCCAGGCCAAGGTCGCCAGCCAGCGCAACGTGCTGCCGGCAGCGGCGCAGAACCCGGTCATCGACTCGACCACCGGTGATTCGACGGCCTTGATGTACCTCGCCTTCTACAGCGAGAAGATGACGCTGCCGCAGATCACCGACTACCTGATCCGGGTGGTGCAGCCTTCGCTGCAGGCGCTCGAGGGGGTCGCCAAGGCCGAGATCTTCGGCAACCAGACCTTCGCGATGCGGGTCTGGCTCGATCCCGACCGGATGGCCTCGCTCGGGGTCAGCGGCGAGCAGGTCGCGCAGGTGCTGGCCGCGAACAACTACCTCGCCGGCGTCGGCCAGATCAAGGGCGAGACGGTGCAGATCGACCTCTCGACCACCACCGATGTCGGCGATGTCGAGAGCTTCCGCAAGCTGGTCGTGCACGAGACCGGCGGCACCCTGGTGCGCCTCGAGGACATCGCCGAGGTCGAGCTCGGCCCCGCCAACTACGACTCGGCGACCCTCTATAAGGGCATCCCGGCGATCTTCATCGGCGTCGAGCAGACGCCCGGCGCTAACCCGCTCAATGTCGCCGAGCGCGTCCATGACGCCCTGCCCGGCCTCCGAGCGCAGTTCCCGGAGGGGCTCGAGGCGCACATCCCCTATGACGCCAGCGAGTTCATCCAGGAGTCGATCGAGGAGGTCTTCAAGACCCTCGCCGAGGCGGTGCTGATCGTGCTGTTCGTGATCTTCCTCTCACTCGGCTCGCTGCGCGCGGCGATCGTGCCGTCGGTCGCGGTGCCGCTGTCGCTGGTCGGCGCCGGCTTCCTGATGCTGCTCGCCGGCTTCTCGATCAATCTCTTGACCCTGCTGGCGATGGTGCTGGCGATCGGCATCGTCGTCGACGACGCCATCATCGTGGTCGAGAACGTTCACCGCCACATCGAGATGGGCAAGACCGGGATGCAGGCCGCCCTCGAGGGCGCGCGCGAGCTGGCCGGGCCGATCATCGCGATGACCACGACCCTGGTCGCGGTCTATGCGCCGATCGGCTTCATGGGCGGGCTGGTCGGCTCGCTGTTCGTCGAGTTCGCGTTCACGCTCGCCGGCGCGGTGCTGGTCTCCGGTGTCGTCGCGCTGACGCTCTCGCCGATGATCTCGGCGCGGGTGCTGCACTCGAGCAAGGAGGAAGGGCGCTTCGAGCATCTGGTCGAGCAGTTCTTCCAAGGACTCGCGCGTTTCTATGGCAAGGTGCTGCACGGCTGGCTGCGCTTCCCCAGCGTGACCGTGCTGGTCGCGGTCGCGGTCGTCGCCAGTGTCTATGCGATGTACACCATGACCGAGAAGGAGCTCGCCCCGACCGAGGACCAGAGCATCCTGTTCTTCCAGGCGACCGCGCCGGAGACCGCGACCATCGACTACGATCTGCGCTACATCGACCAGATGCTGGAGCTGTTCGAGCAGATCCCCGAGTATCAGGAGAGCTTCATCATCGCTGGCTTCGGCGGCAGCCCGGCCACGACCTTCGGCGGCTTCAAGATGCCCCAGCCGTCCGAGCGCGAGCGCTCGCAGATGACGATCCAGCCCGAGCTGCAGGGCAAGCTGGCGCGTATCCCCGGCTTCCAGACCGTGCTCTTCCCGCGTCCGAGCCTGCCCTCGCCCGGGCGCGGCGTGCCGGTCGAGTTCGTGCTCGTCTCCGATGCCAGCTATCCGGAGCTGGCGCGCTTCGCCGACGAGCTGGTCGGGCGCGCGATGCAGAGCGGGCAGTTCATGTTCCTGCAGAAGGACGTCAAGTTCGAGCGCCCGCGCACCGTCATCGAGGTCGACCGCGACCTCGCCGGCGACCTCGGTATCGATATGCAGCAATTCGGGCAATCGCTCGGGGTGATGCTGAACGAGGATTACGTCAACTGGTTCAGTCTGGAAGGTCGCAGCTACAAGGTGATCCCGCAGGTCGATCGTGAGGCGCGCAACGCGATCGAGCGTATCGAGGACTACAACCTCCGCACCGACACCGGCGAGCTGGTGCCGGTGTCGACGCTGGTGAGCATCCGCCAGACGGTCGAGCCCTCGCAGCGCACCCAGTTCCAGCAGCTCAACGCGATCACCCTCTCCGGCGTGCCGACGCCTGGGGTCACGCTCGGCGATGCCCTCGCCTATCTAGAGGAGACCGCTGCCGAGATCCTGCCGCGCAACGTGCGCTGGGACTACAAGGGCGAATCGCGCCAGTTCAAGAGCGAGGGCGGCGCGCTCGAGGCGACCTTCTTCCTGTCGATCCTGGTCATCTATCTGGTGCTCGCGGCCCAGTTCGAGAGCTGGCGCGACCCGTTCGTGATCCTGATGTCGGTGCCGCTGACCATCGCCGGCGCGATGGTCTTCCTGTTCCTCGGCTTCGCGAGCATCAACATCTACACCCAGGTCGGGCTGATCACGCTCATCGGGCTGATCGCGAAGAACGGCATCCTGATCGTCGAGTTCGCCAACCAGCTGCGCGAGCAGGAAGGGCTCGACAAGCGCGCGGCGGTCGAGCAGGCCTCGCAGATCCGGCTGCGGCCGATCCTGATGACCACGGTCGCGATGCTGGTCGCGATGATCCCGCTGCTGCTCGCGAGCGGCCCGGGTGCCGTGAGCCGCTTCGACATCGGTCTGGTCATCGCCACCGGGCTCGGGATCGGCACCTTCTTCACGCTGTTCGTGGTGCCGGCGATGTATGTGCTGGTGGCCTCGAAACAGGTGAGGCGTCTGGATAGCTCGCAACCGGCGCGGGAGCCGAGCGTGGGTTGAGCGGCCGCGAGCCGCGAGGCATTACCGTCAACGACAGTCCCCACTGGCGCGAGGTATCCGCATAGAGATAGCCTAACGCCTCTGTCCTGTCGCGAGGTCCTCCCCCATGGAAGCGAGACGACTAAGCACCGTCGATGATCTGCTGCGCTCCAGCGAGGAGCGTGTCGAGCTGATAGACGGTGAAATCGTCAAGCGCCCGATGGCGCGCTCCGAGCATGCGCTGATCCAATCCGGCCTCTCCGACGAGGTCTCGCTGTTCAAGCGCAAGGACGGCCCTGGCGGCTGGTGGATCATGCCCGAGATCAGCGTCGAGTATGCCGAGCACCAATGCCCCAGCCATGATCTGGCAGGATGGCGCAAAGAACGCGTCCCCGGCCGTCCCTCGGGGATCATGACCATCCTCCCCGACTGGGTGTGCGAGATCACCTCACCTGGACACGAACGAAAGGACCTGTTCCACCATTTCTTGCTCTTGCAGCGCAACCAGGTGCCCTACTACTGGGTCATCTCCCCGGAAGACAAGACACTGATTGCTTACGAATTGCTTGCAGAGACCTACCATGTTGCCTTTGCTGTGGAGTCGGGCGTCGATCAGTCGCTCGGCAAGTCCAGAATCCCGCCTTTTGCCGACACCGAGATCGATCTCGACTATGTGTTCGGCGATTGACCGGTAAGCTACACCGAACTTCACGATCGCGCGCCTCAATGGAGATCCTGCACGCCTTCTGGCACCCCGATCCAACCGATGCCTTCGCCCGCGGCGGCCGCTTCCGACTCTGGGTCGAGACCGACCTGCCGCCCAAGCCAGCAGCGGCCCGCAAGGCCAAGCAGCCCAAGGCGCAGCAGCCGGCCCCGCACCCGTTCGCGCTGCCCAAGGCGCGCTGGCCGGAGCTGCTCGAGACGTTCGGGTCGGCGACCACGCGCGACGCGGCCGAGGGGCGCCTGCAGCCCTGCCCAGTCTGGCTGCCGAGCAGCCCGGATCGGCCTCTGCCCTCGCCCGAGCTGGCCCATCGCCTCGGCGAGCCGGTCACGGGCCTGGCGGATGCGGAAGCCGACGCCGATTCCAGTGCTGACCCAGATGCCGATTCCGATACGATCAGGCGGCGCCCCTGGCAGGTCGAGACCTTCCCGCTCGAGGCGCCGCTGCGCCAATTCCGCGAGCTGCGCTTCCTGACCGATGACACCTTCGGCGATCGGCGCGCCGGCCCCGATCTGCTGTTCTGGCATTGGCTCACGCAAGCGCTCAAGCAGCTGTTGCTGCAGGATCAGTATCTGCCCGGCCTGCGCTATCGCCAGCCACCGAAGCTCCCGAGGCGCAAGAGCGCCCCGCCCGGCGAGCTGCACCCGGTCTGGCAATGGGCCGGCCGTGCCTATGAGCAGCTGATCGAACAGGCGGTGCCGGCAATGCCAGCAGCGTGCGCCGCCGGCAGCGAGACCCCGCTCGACCCGGCCAGCGTGCTCGCACACTGTGCCGCAGTCCTGCTCGACGAGCTGGTGCGCACGACGCCGCTGCCGGCCACCTTCGAGAAGCGCATCGACGGCAGCCTCATCGCGTTCGGGCTCAAGGTCGAGCCCGGTCAGCACCCGTTGCCTGCCACCGAGGGCGGATTGGCGCTGTATCGGGAGTGGCGCCGCTGGCGTCAGGCCATCGACGGCGGCGAGCAAGCGGCGCGCTTCACGCTCGGCTTCCGCCTGCTCGAGCCCGACCCGGCCGAACCCGAACAGGCCGAGGCCGACGCCGACCCCCAGGCCAGCAACTGGACCCTGGAGCTGATCGTGATCCCGCGCGACGACCCCTCTCAGCGGCTGCCGCTGGCCGATTATTGGGATGCCTTGAGCGAGGAGCAGGAGGCCTTCCGCGCGCGGCTCGGCGATGCCGATTTCGAGCGCCATCTGCTGCTCGATCTCGGGCTCGCCGCGCGCATCTATCCCAAGCTCTGGGATGGGATGGCGACCGCTGAGCCGCAGGCGCTCGCGCTGAGCATCGACGAGGCCTTCGACTTCCTCAAGGACTCGGCCTGGGTGCTCGAGAGCGCCGGCTACAAGGTGGTGGTGCCGGCCTGGTGGACGCCGAGCGGGCGGCGCCGGGCCAAACTGCGCCTGCAGGGCGCGAGCGCGCCGAGCGCATCGAGCAGCGAGACCGCGGCCGGCACCCGCCGCTTCGGCCTCGATCAGCTGCTGCAATACCGCTACGCGCTCAGCATCGGCGACGAGGAGGTCAGCCCCGAGGAATGGGAAGCACTTATCGCCGCCAAGACCCCGCTGGTGCGCTTTCGCGGCGAATGGGTCGAGCTCGACCGCGAGCGTATGGCCGAGATGCTCGCGTTCTGGCAGCGCCAAGGCGACGAGACCGTCAGCCTCAGCCTGCCCGAGCTGTTGCAGCAGACCGCTCAGGACGAGACGCTGGAGATCGACCGCGACTCGGCCCTGGCCGAGATGCTCGAGCGCCTGAGCGACGACAGCCGCCTGGAGCTGGCCGAGACGCCAGCGGCGCTCAACGCCACCTTGCGCGACTACCAACGCCGCGGCCTGTCCTGGATCGGCTATCTGGAGCAGCTCGGGATGAACGGCTGTCTCGCCGACGACATGGGCCTCGGCAAGACCCTGCAGGTAATCGCGCAGCTGGTGCGCGAGCGAGAAGACGGCGCCCAGCGAGGTGCCAGGCCGGGCGGCGAGTCGGACGCTCAGCCGGATGCCGGGCCGGGTGCCGAGCCGGGCGGCGAGCCGGCCGTAGCGCCGGTCCCCGAGCCGGGTCCGACCCTGTTGGTCGCCCCGACCTCGGTGCTCGGCAACTGGCAGCGCGAGGTGCAGCGCTTCGCGCCGCAGCTCTCGACCCATCTGCATCATGGTCCGGCGCGCGAGCAGGACAAGACGGCCTTTGCCGCCCAGGCCGGGCAGGTCGCGCTGGTGATCACCTCCTACGCGCTCGCGCGCAAGGATGCCGCCTTGCTATCGAGCCTCGACTGGCACCGGGTGGTACTGGACGAGGCGCAGAACATCAAGAACCCGAAGGCGGCGCAGACCAAGGCGGTCTACAAGCTGCCAGCACCGCGCCGGCTGGCGCTGACCGGCACCCCGGTCGAGAATCGGCTCGGCGATCTCTGGTCGTTGTTCGAGTTCCTGCAGCCGGGCTATCTCGGCACCCGGGCGCGCTTCCGCAAGACCTTCGAGCTGCCGGTGCAGCGCGACAAGGACCCGGTCCAGACCCACACGCTCAAGCAGCTGGTGCAGCCGTTCATCCTTAGGCGCGTTAAGACCGATAAGGCGATCATCAGCGACCTGCCCGACAAGCTCGAGGCGCCGCAATACTGCCAGCTCAGCCGCGAGCAAGGCGCCCTCTACGAGAGCCTGGTGCGCGATGTCGAGCAGCAGCTCGAGCAGGTCGAAGGGTCCGAGCGCAGCGGCCTGATGCTCTCGACCCTGATGAAGCTGAAGCAGATCTGCAACCACCCGGCGCAGTTCCTGCACGACGGCAGCCCCTTCACCCCCCAGCGCTCGAACAAGTTGCAACGACTGCAGGAGATGCTCGAGGAGACCATGAGCGAGGGCGACAGCGTGCTGGTCTTCACCCAGTTCACCGAGATCGGCGAGCAACTCGAGCGGCTCGCCCGCCAGCGCTGGCGCCTCAACACCTTCTTCCTGCACGGCGGCACCCCGCAGCGCCGGCGCGAGGCGATGATCGCCGAGTTCCAGGACCCGGCCAGCGCGCCGTCGCTATTCATCCTCTCGCTCAAGGCCGGCGGCGTCGGCATCACCCTGACCAAGGCCAACCATGTGTTCCATTTCGACCGCTGGTGGAACCCGGCGGTCGAGGACCAGGCCAGCGACCGCGCCTACCGCATCGGCCAGGAGAAGACCGTGTTCGTGCACAAGTTCGTGACCCTAGGCACGCTCGAGGAGCGCATCGACGCGATGATCGAAGAGAAGAAGGCGGTGGCCGGCGCCATCATCGGTGATGATGAGTCTTGGCTCACCGATCTGGACAACGACCGCTTCAAGGCGCTGATTCGGCTCAATCGGGAGGCGGTTGGGGAGTGAAGTGTGAAGTTTGAAGTGAGAAGTTTGAAGGGTGAAGGTTCAATATGAGCAGCCATGGCAAGACCTGGTGGGGGCAGCGCTTCATCGCGGCGCTGGAGGAGCAGATGGATGCCGGGCGCCTGCAGCGGGGGCGTTCCTATGGCGGACCGAGCCGGATTCTCGGTTTCGAGATCGGGGCTGATGGCAAGGTCAGCGCGACCGTGCGCGGCAACGTCAATCCGTACTTCGGGGTCACCAAGGAGCCCCGCTATCAGGTTGAACTGCAGCTCGCGCCGATCCCGGCCAAGGCACGCAAGGCATTGATCGCTCAGCTCGGCAGCCGCGCCGATCTGGTCAGCCGGCTGCTGATGAACGAGATGCCCGATGACATCGACGCCGCCTTCGCGGCCTCGGGCTTCACGCTGTTGCCGCACAGCGCGCAGGACTTCGCGCGCACCGATTGCTCCTGTCCCGACTACGCCAATCCCTGCAAGCATATCGCCGGCGTCTACTATCGGCTCGCCGATCAGCTCGACCAGGACCCGCTGCTGCTGTTCGAGCTGCGCGGGCTCGGGCGCGCCCGGCTGCGCGCCGAGCTTGCGAAGACGCCACTCGGCCAGGCGCTCGCGCCGCTGATGAGCGAGGACGACGAGGCGCCGCCGGAACCGGTCGAGTCGCTCTATCCGCCCCTGTTGCCGCACGCGCAGCCGCAAGCGGCGCGGCCGCAAGGGACGGCAGCGAGTGTGGAGGCAGGCGCAGCGGCCGTCGATGCGCGCGCCTTCTGGCATGCGCCCGCGCCGCTGCCCGAGGATAAGGCGCACTCGGGCGAAGCGGCCAGCGTGCCGGCCATGCTGGTCAAGAAGGGCGGCGACTTCCCGCCGTTCTGGGACCGCTCGCAGTCGTTCATCGCGGTGATGGAGGAGCTCTATCGCCGCGTCAAGAGCAAGCACAAGCAGCGCCTGTGATCGGCGACGCCCCGGTGTGACCCGAATGGACAGCGAACGCCTGAACGAACGCATCGTCGATTTCCTCAAGGGCGTGCATCAACTCGAGCGCGCCGTCGCCCAGCCGTTCAACGAGTTCACGCGCGACGCAACGATCCAACGCTTCGAATTTTGTTACGAGCTGGCCTGGAAGCTGCTCAAGCTCAAGCTCGAAAGGGAGGGCATCGATGCGCGAACGCCGAGACAGGCGCTGCAGGAGGCCCTGCAGGTCGCGCTGATCGACGACGGCAATGCCTGGAGCGAGATCCAGCGCTACCGTAACCTCACCAGTCACACTTACAACGAGCGGTTGGCCGATGAGGTCTATGCCTTCATCGGCCAACAGGCGCTACCGCGATTCCAGCGGCTGGCGCAGGAGGCCAACGCATGGAAGACCCGCTGACCTTTGGCTTGTCCGCGCGCATCCGGGACGATTTCATCCAGATATTCGAGCGCTATCCACAGATCGAGCGGGTGCTGATCTTCGGCTCCCGGGCCAAGAGCAGCGCCAGACCCGGCTCGGACATCGATCTCGCGGTGTGCGCGCCGCAGATGACCGACCTGGAATTCGCCCAGCTCTGGAACGCGATCGACGACCTGCCGCTGGTGTTCAAGGTGGACCTGCTGCATTGGGACCGCCTCGCCAACGCACGGCTGAAGGACAAGATCCGACGGGAAGGCCATCCGTTCTATGAACCGGCACCAGACCACAAGCATTTGGCCATCGGGGGCATCGCGCAAGACTGATCGCTCCCCCAGGCGGGCCCTGAGTCGGTATCCTCTTTGACCGCGCCTGAACGACGATCACCGGAGCCTCGCCATGACCCAGCTCGCGCACGACCTCGCCAACGCCTTGAAGGCCGCCGAGCGCCCCGGCGACTTCTACGCAAGTGGTACGCTGGATATGCACCCGCTGCGGCTCGAGGCCGAGGGTGTCGGGCCGATCGCGCTGCCGCTGCTGCCGGGTCAGGCCGAGCGGCTCATCGCTCAGGCCGAGCAGGCGCCCTGCGGCCGCGGCAGCGAGACGCTGGTCGATCCCGAGGTGCGTCGCACCTGGCAGCTCGATGCGGCCAGCGTCCAGATCTGTGGCCGCCGTTGGGCCGAGGACCTGGGGCAGATCGTCCAGCAGGCGGCGGACGGGCTCGGTGTCTCCGGCGCGGTCGAGGCCGAGCTCTACAAGCTGCTGGTCTACGACACCGGCAGCTTCTTTGTGCCGCATCGCGACACCGAGAAGGCGCCGGGAATGTTCGCGACCATGGTGGTCGTGCTGCCCTCGCCCTTCACCGGCGGCGAGCTGGTGATCCGCCACAAGGGGCACGAGGCGCGGCTCGACCTGCGCCGCGACGAGCCCTCCGAGGTCGCCTGGGCCGCCTTCTATGCCGACTGCCGGCACGAGGTCCTGCCGATCGCCTCCGGGTATCGGCTCGCGCTGATCTACAACCTGATCCGACCACACGGCGAGCCGATCCCGCAGCCGCCCGATCACGACAGCGTCTGCGCCGTCGTGACCGACCTGTTGCGCGCCTGGGGCCAGGGGCCGAACCAGCAGCAGCCGGATCAGGATGAGCCGAACAAGCTCGTGCTGCCGTTGGAGCATGCCTACAGCGAGGCCGAGCTCGGCTTCCAGACGCTCAAGGGCGCCGATGCCGCCGTCGCCGGGGTGGTCCGCGCCGCGGCCGAGGCCGCGGGCTGCGACCTCCATCTCGGGCTGGTCAGCGTCTACGAGTACGGGCTCGCCGAGCACACCGGGTACTACGGTGGTTGGGGCCGGCGCCGCGGCTGGCGCGATGACGACGCCGACGAGGAGTTCGAGATCATCGAGGCGACCGAGGAAGGCCGCGTCATCCGCCACTGGCGGCTGCCGGACGGCAGCGCGCCGGCGATCGGCGAGCTCGACATCGACGACAACGAGCTCAGCCCGCCCGATGCCTTCGCCGGCTTCGACGACATCGAGCCCGATTTTCAGGAGGCCACCGGGAACGAAGGCGCGTCCTATGAGCGCTCCTATCAGTGCGCGGCGCTGGTGGTATGGCCGCGCAGCCATCGCGGCGCGGTGCTGGCCGCGGGCGGGCTCGGCGTCAGCATGCCTTACCTATCCGCATTGCTCGATCGCTGGCGGCAGGCCGCGGCCAGCGACCGGGATGCATTGCGCGAGGAGGCCCATGCACTGGCGCTCGCGATCCGCGATCACTGGCCGAACAAGGTATCGCGCCCCTGGTGGGCAAGCGGTCACGCGCAGGAAGGGGACTTGATCGCCGCGCTCGCCGAGATCGGGGATCATGCCGCTGCCGCCGAGTTCATCCTCGACCAGATTGCCGCCGGTACCTATGACGCGGCCGACAATGCGCAGCTCGTCAAGGTACTGGCCGAGTTATCGAAGGCGCAGGCCGCCGAGCTGCTCGGCGCCGTCATCAGCGGCAACGCGCTGGTCAAGCCGGCCGCCTGCGCCGACCTGCTCGCGCGTTACACGGCTCATCCCGGCCACGCTGGCGACGCCCTCCGCCCCGCGGCCGAGGCCCTGCTCGCGGCCCTGCCCGGCTCGGCCGCAACGCCGGCCGAGCTGCCGCCCGAACAGCGCTATCGGCACGAACCGCCCTCAGCGGCGCTGGTCGCCGATACGCTAACCGCATTGAGCCGCATCGACCCGGACCCAGCTGAGACAGCCCCAGCCGAGCCAGCACGGACCGAACGCGCACAGGCCGAACAAGTCCGGGTCGAAGAACAGCGGGCGGAAGAAGAACGGGCTCAACGAGAACACGCTGGACAAGGACTGGCCGAGCAGGCGCTGTCCCTGTTCCTGAAGGATCATGAGCGCTACCCGATAGATAGCGTCCTGCTGCCAGCGGCCTTGCATCTGGTGGAGCAGGATCGCCCCGGCGCATCCGAGGCGCTCCCCAATGCTGACTCGGACGCCCCAGGCACCGCCGCCAACCGGCTCCGCAATGCCGTATTGCAGCACCTCGAGCAGCGCATCGCCGAGCCGCTGGCACCGCCGGCCGATTGGGAGCGCCCGGCGACGGTTCAATGCACCTGCACCGATTGCCGCAATCTGAACCGCTTCCTCGCTTCCCCGACGGAATCGACCTGGCGCCTCAAGGCAGCTGAGCAGAGCCGTAGGCATGTGGAGCACAGCATCCAACGCAGCCAGTGCGATCTCGACTGCACGACCAACAAGCTTGGTCGGCCCTACACCCTCGTCTGTAAGAAGAACCAGGCCAGCTATGAGCGTCGGGTGCAGCAGCGCGAGAAGGATCTGGACGACCGGGCTCGATTGACCGGCCGCTGATCCTCTTCAAGCAGCCGCTTAGCAACATTTCGCGGCCGAGCACAGCAGCCGTTGCACTAGACTGAGAACACAGCGCTCGTGGATCACTCGCCATCGGCAAGCTCCCGATTCTGATCGATCGACCTGCGCGGGTAGGGATTGCGTCACGTTGAGGCGCCTACAGATCGCGGCGATCTGGTCTCGCTTCTCGGCGATGGTCGCGTGCATCGGCTCGGTCTCTCGCCTGAGTCAACGCGGCGGACGCGGGAACAGCACCGGTGTGCGCGCCTTGTACTCGCGATAGGCCGGGTCATCGCCCCAGCGCTCCTCGGCGCTCGCCTCGAGCATCGGGATGCCGCTGATCCGGGTCAGCAGCAGATAGACGAACAGCGGCGAGATCAGGGTGAGGTACTGCCAGCCCGACAGGGCGGGCAGCGCGATCAGCGCGACGCCGGTCCAAAGGGTGATCTCGCCGAAATAGTTCGGATGGCGCGACCAGGCCCAGAGGCCGGAGCGGATGAACTGTCCCTTGTTGGCCGGGTCCTTGCGGAATGCCTGCTTCTGCGCATCGGCGACTGCCTCGATTCCGAAGCCGACCACCCAGACCAAGAGGCCGATCCAGCCGAGCAGCCCGAACGCCGGCGCGCTCGCGGCGGTCATCGCCGCCAGCGCCGCGGCCAGCGTCAGGAAGACCCAGAGCCCCTGCAGCGTCCAGGCCATCAGGAAGCGGGTGAACGACGGCTTGATGTCATCGAAGCGGCTATCGCGGCCGGCTTTGCGGACGCGGCGAAAGAGAAAGGTACCGAGGCGCAGCGCCCAGATCGCGACCAGCGCCGCCAGGATCAGTGAGCGCGGATCGAAGCGAGCGGCCAGCAGCAGGGTGCCGAGGGTGACCGTCAGATACGTCAGGCTGCCGGTGAGGTCGTACCAATGCTCGGTCTGCGCCCGATAGGACGGCACGAAGACCGCCCACTGGATCACGAACGCGACCATGCCGGCGAGCGCGAACAACGAGAGGCCGGCAACGGTGACGCCGCCTTGGCTGCCGGCCCAGGCCACCGCCGCGGCGACCAGCAGCGCCGCGACGATCGCGATCACGGATTCGAGGACTTGGTTCTTCATTCTTAGTTGCAGCCTGGGTCTGGATGGTTGTCCGGCAGCGGATGGCTACCACTTCGATCGCTAAGATCATGCCCACCGCCCCCGCAGTCAACCCGGTCGTCAGGATTCCTCCGCATGTCATCAAGCCCCTCCCGATTGCCCGGCTCGCGGTTGCTGCGCTACTCGCTGCCCTCGCTGGTCACTTCGGTCGCCGCCCTGCCGATGGCGCTCTTCATCCCGGCCTTCTACGCCGACGAACTCGGCCTGCCGCTGGCCGCGGTCGGCGCCGCGATCGCGGCGTCCCGAATCTTCGATGTCGTGACCGATCCACTCATCGGCACCCTCAGCGATCGGCTGCCGACCCGCTGGGACCGCCGTAAGCCCTGGATGCTGCTGGGCACGCCGCTGTTCTTGGTCGCGATCTGGCAGGTCTTCGTGCCGGGCGACTCGGCGACGATCGGCGGGCTGCTGCTGTGGGCGGCCCTGCTCTATCTCGGGTTCACCCTGATCGACCTGCCGCACCGGGCCTGGGGTGCCGAGCTGTCGACCGACTACGACGAGCGTTCCCGGATCACCAGCATCCGCGAGGCCCTGTCGATGGCCGGCCAGGTCGCGCTGCTCGGCTTCCTCGTCGTGCTGACGATGCTCGGGCTCGAGGCCGGTGCCGAGCAGCTGCGCGGGATCGCCTGGCTGGTGCTGATCAGCCTGCCGCTGCTCGTCGCGATCGCGGTGCTGACCGTGCCCGAGGGGTCTCCCGGTGGCTTCGCCCATGCGCGCCGCGGTTGGCGGGCCGGCCTGCGCATCCTGCTGCGCAATCCGGCGTTCGGACGCATGGTCGGCTGTGTGCTGCTGTTCGTCTCCGGCATCGCGATCCAGGGCACGCTGCATCGGATGGTGCTCGCCGATGTGATCGGCGACGAATCGCTGTTCCCATTGATGCTGTTTATCGAGAATCTGGCCACACTGGCCGCGGTGCCGGCCTGGCTCTGGCTGTCGGTGCGCATCGGCAAGCATCAGGCGCTGATCGCCGCGGCGCTCTGGCTCGCGGCGCTGAGTCTGCCGCTGATGCTGCTGCGTGCAGGCGATGCGACCCTTTTGATCATCCTGATCGCGATCCGTGGTGCGAGCTTCGCGTCGATCCTGTTCCTCGCGAACTCGATCGCGGCCGACGTGATCGATGTCGACACCCTGGACTCCGGCGAGCAGCGCTCGGGCCTGTTCTTCGCCGTCTGGGGCATGACGACCAAGCTCGCGCTCGCCCTCGGCGTGCTGCTCGGGACCCTGCTGCCGGCGGCCGTCGGCTATGATCCCTCGACGGATGCGACATCGGCAGAGATTCAAGCCCGGCTGATGCTGATCTACGGCGGCGTCCCGGCGCTGATGATGGCCGCCGGCGCCCTCTTCCTCCGGGGTTTCCCGGTCTCGCGGGAACGTCACGCCGAGGTGCGGGCTAAGTTATTGGAGCGCGAGGAGACCGGATAGCGCCTGTGCAAGCGCGGTCGCCAGCGGCATCGCTGACAAATCACTGGCTCAGCCCTCGAAGCGGGACTAGACTGCGGTTGAAATCAGCCAACCCGGGACCGCCAAGATGCGAAACCTGATCGTCTGCGCGGATGGAACCTGGAGCACCGCCGAGCAAGAGACCGACGGTCTCCCGCGGCCAACGAACGTGGTGCGACTCTATAGCGCGCTCGCGGACAAGGGGCCCGGCGACGAGCCGCAGCTGCGCTACTACCACCCGGGACTGGGTACCGACGGAGGGCTGCTGCGGCGGCTGGCCGGCGGTGCGCTCGGCATCGGCCTCGGCCGGAACGTGATGAGCGCCTACCGCTGGCTCAGCGATGAATACGAGCCCGATGATCGCCTCTTCCTGTTCGGCTTCAGCCGCGGCGCCTACACCGTGCGCAGCCTCGCCGGCCTGATCACCCGCTGCGGGCTGATCGAGACGCAAGGGTTGAGCGACCATGATGCCTGGGCGGCGGTCGAGCGCGTCTACGAGCTAGGTTACCGGCAACGCCAGGACCCGGCAGCCTGGTCGCAGGGCCTCGCCTTTCATCATCGCGGCAATGGCATGCCGGCCGATGAGGTCCATTTCCTCGGTGTCTGGGATACGGTCGGCGCGCTCGGCATCCCGGACAACTATGGCGTGCTGAATCTCTTCGACGATGCCACCCGCTACCGCTTCCACGACACCGAGCTGAATCCGAATGTGCTGAACGCCCGCCATGCACTGGCATTGGACGAGCGCCGGGGCAGCTTCAGCCCCACCCTATGGAGCAATCTCGCGGGCCGCAGCAGCGTCCAGCAGCAGTGGTTCCCGGGTTGCCATGGCGATGTCGGCGGCGGCCACATCGAGACCGGTCTCTCCGATGGCGCGCTCGAGTGGATGCTCGACGAGGCCTCGGCGCTCGGACTGGCCCTGGTGCCCGATCTGACCGACCAACTCTCGCCCGATCCGCAGGGCCTGATGCATGACTCGCTGAATGGGTTCTGGCGGCGACTGTTCCATCAACCGCGGACGGTACCAGCGGTCGTCACTGCAGTCACTCCAGCCACTCAAGACATTTCGCTCCATCCGTCAGCGCTGACTCGCCAGCAGCGGCCACCCCTCACCCAGGCCCCCTACCGTCCGACTCGACTGCTCGGTGTCGACGACACCCAAACCCTGGATGTCTTCGCTGCCGAACGCTGGAACGATACCGGCCTCTATCTCGAAGCCGATGCGACCTATCGGTTCGAGGCAGACGGCGAATGGCTGGATGCAGCGATTCCCTGCAGCCCGGCCGGCGACTGCCAGCCGCGGCGATTCTGGGGCGGCCTTGCCCATCGGCTCGGCACCTGGGTCGGCAACGCCGAGCGGCGCTTCGCCCGGATGACCGGCAATCCGCGCGTGAACTTCATCGGCAGCCGGCGGATCGAGACCGCACCCTGGTTCGCGCTGATCGGAGTCGTCGCAAACGGCCGGCTGCAGACGCAGCAAGACGGCTCGCCCCTACCGCATGAGACCCTTGTCATCGGTGCAGGGCTCGAGGCCTGGACACCAAGACAGGGCTCGGGCTACCTCTATTGCTTCGCCAACGATGCCTGGCGTTTCTACGGCAACAATCGAGGCCATGTGCGGCTGACCGTGACCCGCACCGGCTAAGAGGCGGTACCGCAGCGCCTGAACAAGCTGCCCAAGCTGCCCAAGCTGCGAAGATGGTGCATCTGCCGCACCGGCGGGGCATTTGCCCCGCCTGCCCCTCTACGCTCGCTTGAAGCTGATGGCACGCTGCCACCCGGTACGGTAACCCCTCGAGCATTCAGGGTAAGAGGCATTCGGCCCGGCTCGACAGCCGCTTGCGGTTCGCCCCCCTCCACCGCTTACTGTGAATGACGCGAACCTCATCGTTCGGGATGGCACTCCGATCGTAAACGCTACCATGCAACAACGGCAGCAAGCGTTTCCCTCTTCGAGGTCGCACGCCGTCATGATCGTGAGGGAGAGACCAGTCCGAGAGGACGAAGACAGCGGGCCCCGCTCGAGCGGCTGCACGGGACAAGGTACAGGCTTTGCTTACGAAGCGGGTCGTGAGCACCCCGATTCTTCTCCGACCGATGCGTCCCTTGCGGCCAACACCCTCTGCCTCCTTAGGGAAGGTCCAGCCTCGCACGGCCAAACCTTCCGCAGCGCGGCTTCGCGGGGCCGAACCCTGCGCGTCAGTGTTACGTCCTCCTGGACCGACGCTGCTGCTCGCAGCCCTGGTCGCGCTATTCGTCACGGCGACGGCCGCAACAGCGGATGCGAATGCAAGCGCCGAGAGCGAGACCGGCACTGATGCCGGCTCCGGCGGCACCGGCCATCCGCCAGAGTATGTCGTCGAGGCGGAAACCGTTTCCGTCACCCGGGTCGTGCATGCCGAGGTGCGACCCGTGGAGCGCCCCGAGGCCCGCGCGCGCATCGCCGGGCTGCTGCGCGATCTGGCTGTCGACGAGGGCGATGCGGTCGCGGATGGCGAGATCATCGCGCGCGTCGAGCCGCCGAAGCTCGAGGCCCGCATCCAGACGGCCAAGGCCGAGCGCGCCCGAGCCGAGGCCCGTCAGCGCCGCACCGCTCAAGCCCTGGCCCGCGCCGAGGAGCTCCATGCCGACGACGTGATGAGTCAGGCCGATCTCGATGATGCCCGCGAGGCGGCCACTGCGGCCAGCAACGCGGTGGAAGCCGCCGCATCCGAGGTCGACACCCTGCTCGCGCGTCGCGAGCGCGGCGAGGTCCCGGCACCGGCCAAGGGCTGGATCATCGAGGTGCTGCCAGCCAACGGCAGTCCAATGCAGCCCGGCGGCCTGGTCGCGCGCATCGCCGCCGCGCCGGCGGTGATCCGCGTCGCCGTCCCCGAGCGCCACCTGGGCCGGCTTCAGGATGCGACGGCGCTGACCCTCGAGACGGCCTCGGGTCTGCTGGAGGCCGAGCTCCTGCAGCTCTATCCGGATGTGCGCCAAGGCCGGGTCGAGGCCGACCTGCGCCTGCCAACAGGCCAACCGGCGCTGCCGGTCGGGCGCCGGGTCGCGGTCAGGCTCGCCTTGGATCAGGTCGAGCGGCTACTCGTGCCCGAGCGGCTGACCACCGAGCGCCACGGCCTGACCTTCGTCTACCGCGCCGAGGCTGGCTGCACCCTGATCCAGCTGGGGGCGCGTCGGGGGGATCGGATCATCGTCCTCTCCGGGCTGCGCGCCGGCGACCGGCTGATCGCACCATGACGGAACGCGACCCAGGAGAAAAGCCGAGGCAGGACCCGGAACAGAGCCCGGAACAGAGCCCGGAACAGAACCCGGAACAGAACCCGGAACAGGACCCGGCGCAGGCCCCAGAACAGGACCAGGGACCGAACCAGTCGCAGCCGGCAGGGGGTCGGCTGGGCCTGGCGGGACGGATCAGCGCGCTCTTCATCGACAACCCGGTGACACCGATCCTGATCCTGATCGCGGTGCTGCTCGGTATCGTCGGCATCAGTCTGGTGCCGCGCGAGGAGGAGCCGCAGATCCCGGTGCCGCTGGTCGAGGTCCTCGTGCCGGCGCCGGGGCTCTCGGCCCAGGACGTGGTCGAGACCATCACCCGACCGGTCGAAGACATCGTCACCGGCATCGAGGGCGTCGACCACGTCTACTCGCGCAGCCGCGAGGGCCAGGCGGTGATCTCAGCGCGCTTCTACCCCGGCACCAGCAGCGATGACGCGGCGCTGCGCGTGATCGAGCGCATCGGCGCCAACGGCGAGCGCCGCCCGCCCGGCATCCCGGAGCCGCTGATCGTCGCCCGCGGCATCGAGGACGTCGCCGTGGTGACGCTGACGGTCGCCCCGACTCCCAAGGCCGCCGAGCGCTACAGCCGCGCCGATGCCTGGGACGTCGCCGAGGCGCTGCGCTGGCGCATGGCCACCATCGACCGCGCCGGCCTGACCTACCTGGTCGGCGCCGGCGGCACCCAGCTGCGGGTGGAGCCGGACCCGAGCGCACTGGCGCGCTGGGGCGTCAGCGCCAGCACGCTCGCCGAGCGTGTCGCCGCCGCCAACGAGAACCTCTCGCCCGGAGACCTGTTGTCGCCGCAGGCCGGACGTCAAGCGCTGAAGCTCGGCGGCGGCCTCACTGACCCCAGCACCATCGGCAACCTGGTCGTCACCACCCGCGATGGGCGCCCGGTCTATGTGCGCGACCTGGCCCGCACCCTGGTCGCCCCGCCTCAGCCGGGGCCGCTGGTCTGGCATCAGCAGGCCGACCGCGACGGCGGGCTCGAGCCCGAGCGACCCGCAGCGGTGCTGGCGATCGGCAAGCGCCCGGGTGCCAATGGCGTCGAGGTCGCCGCGGCGGCGATGCAGGTCCTGGAGACCGCCCGCGACGAGATCATCCCAACCGGCATGGAGGTGACCGTCACCCGCAACTATGGCGAGAGCGCCAACGACAATGCGCGCGCCCTGCTCTGGCAGTTGGTCGGTGCGACCCTGACCATCGTCGTGCTGATCGCGCTCGCGGTCGGGGTGCGCGAGGCGATCGTCGTCGGTCTGGTGATCCCGACCACCATCCTGCTGACCTTCTTCGCGCTCTGGGCCTTCGGCTACACCATCAACCGAGTGAGCCTGTTCGCGCTGATCTTCGCGATCGGCATCCTGGTCGACGACGCCATCGTCGTGGTCGAGAACATCACCCGGCACTGGGCCGGTGAGCCGCCCGACGCGCGCGGCCGGGCCGCGGCCATCGCGGTGCGCGCGGTCGACGAGGTCGGCAACCCGACCCTGATCTCGACCCTGACCATCATCGCGGCGCTGCTGCCGATGCTGGCGGTGACCGGGCTGATGGGACCCTACATGGCGCCGATCCCGGCCAATGCCTCGGCCGCGGTGATCTTCTCGACCGCGGTGGCTTTGACCGCCACCCCTTGGCTGCTACTGCGCCTGCGCGGGCTGCGTACGCCGCTGCCGAAGCTGCTCGGCCGGCAAGCGAAAGACGAGCGGAACGCACAAGCCGACAGGCAGCGCAACGGGCAAGCCGGCCGACAGGAGGATAAGTGGCGCGAAGGCATGGACAAAGGGAGGGGCCAGAGGTGGGACAATGGGCAGGACGGTGATCCCCCCAACAGCGCCCCGCACAGCAACGGCTCTGGCTCTGGCACCGGCTCTGGCAGCGGCTCTGGCACCGGCAGCAGCAGCAGCGGCGGTTCGGGCGGCGGTTCGGGCGGCCCATTGGGCAGCCTCTACCGGCGTATCGCCGAGCCGGTGCTGCGCACCCGTCGCCGCGCCGCGCTCTTCCTGCTGGTCGTGCTGCTGGCGACGGTCGCCTCGTTCGCCCTGTTCGCCGTCGCTGCGGTGACCGTCAAGCTGCTGCCGTTCGACGACAAGCGCGAGATCCAGGTGGTCGTCGATCTGCCCGAGACCGCCACCGTCGAGCAGACCGACCGCGTCCTGCGCGCCATCAGCGCGCGCCTCGCGCCAGTCCCCGAGATCACCAGCCTGCAGCGCTACGCCGCCACCTCGGCGCCGTTCAATTTCAACGGCCTGATCCGGCAATACTATCTGCGCGAGCTGCCGTTCCAGGGCGACATCAAGGTCAATCTGACCCCAGCCGCCGAGCGCAGGCGCAGCAGCCACGCGATCGCGCTGGCGATCCGCGAGCGCATCGCCGAGGTCCCGGCGCCCGAGGGTAGCGCCATCCGCGTGGTCGAGGTGCCGCCCGGCCCGCCGGTGTTCGCGACCCTACTCGCCGAGGTCTATGGCCCCGATGCCGCAAGTCGGCGTGAAGCCGCCCGCGAGGTCCGTGCAGCCTTCACCGATGTCGATTTCATCGTCGATGTCGACGACACCATCGGCGTGCGCCGCGACCGCCTGCATCTGAATCCGGATCAGGCGGCGTTGGAGCGCCTCGGCGTCTCCGAGCGCGCGGTGCTGAACGAGCTCGGACTGCTGCTCGGCGGCCGCATCCTGGAGCCGACCGCGGACCGGCCGGCACGCGGTGCCTGGCCCATCGTGATCGAGCTAGCGCGGCACGACCGGGGCGAGCTGGAGGCACTATTGTCGGCGCCGGTGCCGGCGGCGGACGGTCTGGTCGAGCTCGGCCAGGTGGTCGAGGTCGAGTCACTGCAGACCGAGCGGCCGGTATTCCGGCGCAACGGTCGCAGCCTGGTGATGGTCCAGGCGACCCTCGCCGGCGCGCGCGAGGCGCCGATCTACGGCATGCTGCAGGTGCAGGATGCACTGCAGAAGGCGAATGCCGATCTCGACATCCGCCTGCGCGGCCAACCGCTTGCGCCCGAGCGACCGGTGCTGCTCTGGCATGGGGAATGGGAGATCACCTACACCACCTTCCGCGACATGGGGCTGGCCTTCATCGGCGCCTTCCTATTGATCTACGCACTGGTAGTCGGCCATTTCGGCCGGCTGAAGCTGCCGCTGGTGATCATGCTGCCGGTGCCGCTGACCCTGCTCGGGATCGTGCTCGGCCATTGGGCGATCGGCGCCAAATTCACCGCGACCTCGATGATCGGCTTCATCGCCCTCGCCGGTATCGTGGTGCGTAACTCGGTGCTGCTGATCGAGTTCATCGAGGCACGGCGCGCGGCCGGCGCCCCGGTGCGCGAGGCGGTGCTCGAGGCCGGCGCCGTGCGCTTCCGACCGATCCTGCTCACCGCGGTCACGGCGATGATCGGCGCATTGTTCATCATCGTCGACCCGATCTTCAAGGGCCTCGCGACCTCGCTGTTCTTCGGCCTGATCTCGTCGACGCTGCTGACCACGCTCGCGATCCCGGCGCTCTACATCTGGCGCCGCGGCAATGACCGCGACCCGGTCGCCCGCGCCGCGGCTGAGGGGGGCGGCTGATTGGCACCGCAGATAATCGCAGCCTCACTGGACTGACTCACCAGCTTTCGCCGCTTCCATTCCACCCGCCGCAACACCCTGCGCGGTTCCAAAAAAGCAAAGCAAATAGGCCGAGTCGCCACGGGTGAGTACTCACCCGTGGCGACTCGGCCAGCAAATAATGGGATGCAGCTTCTAGCTACACCCCATAATATCATCGTGTTAGAGAAGCTCTAACCGATTAAACTGTAATGTTATTAGTAGTGCTTTTACGCCGACGGTAGGTGAAGGAAGCCATAAGTCCTGCGATCCCTAGCAAGCTAAGCATGGTAGGCTCCGGCACTTCGCTAACCGTGCGAAAAACGCTTGGCGAGAACTCATCATCAATCACATTACCATCATTATCCTGTGTTTTAAGACTGTCGCGATTACTCCAGGCCCAATTCGTCATCGACAAACCCAAGTCCACAGAATAGAAACCCAGCCTATCAGGACTAGTTTCATTCTCGGTAATCTCAAATAGACCTGCAATACTACCGGTCACCCCCGTTGGCTGCACAGTTGACTCAATGACGCCAGGCGCGATTTCTTCACCCTGCAGGCCAGTAGCTGTGAGGTTCAAGGAATAGCTATGCCAAACACCCCCATCATTGACATTATCATAGGCACTAAGGCGGGCGTAGTCGCTACTGCCCGCATCCGATCCCTCTAAGTCCATCTCAAACTCAGTATAATAAGTACCATCAAAAGCATCAAACATCATTGACAAACTAGAATCTGTCGAACTGTCATTGTCGTATAATTGTAGGAAGCCAACACCGGTATTGCCCCGTGTATTTCCCCAGCCTGATCTTCCTTGATCATCTGTTGTGTACCACCAGGATCCCATCATCATATTAAAATTTGGCGCAACTTGATCGTTATCTGCAATATACAGGGATAGATCGCGATCGCCAATACTGATGGTATCTATAGGATTAACTCCATTTTCAGCGTCAGATCGCGTATCGTATCGACTAATCGTTCCGCTATATCCAAATCGATCTGTATCAATCAAGCCCCCAATAGGTGAAGACCAGACGGTGAACGATGCGAGTGCGAATGGGATTCCGGCCAAAGCGGAATACCATGATTTATATTCAAACATGACGATCAACTCCATATTGCAATGGCGCGAAAATCTCACGCCAATCTCTGTGTGCACGTTACTCTGAAAGCAGTATTAAAGGCGGCAGCACGAAATGCCGAATGGCGACACGATCCAGAATTAGATCGATCAATTTAGGACTTGAATCCGCCCGACCAAGGCAGTAAGCACATCTCATGCCAGCGTCTAAAATAGTCGTACTATCAGACAGTAATAACAGAGACAACGGTTGAAGAGGCCACCATGAAAGGCCAATGTAAAAAGCCTCGACAATTTTTGGGTTGTATACTCGCGAGCCCCGTGAGCCGCAGCCGTTAGCTCCGTCCTAGCTGTATCTACTGATGTGGCACTGGGATGCCGGAAGCGCAGTTAAATCAGAATACTAGCGGCCAGCAGCTGACCTTAACCACGAGCCCGCTGTTCTTCTGGTCTGGTTTAACAGCAATACCAGCGTGGACGGCCGTTCCAAGGTGAGAGTCTGCTCCGACCCGATTAACCGTCGGAAAACTTTACGTTTCGGTTGGGATCAGGCGACGCTAGAAAGCATAAGTGTCTCCAAACGCCCGCGCTACTATCAAGGCTGGGGCCATGTACTTCTAGCCGATCCTGCTCACCGCGGTCACGGCGATGATCGGGGCACTGTTCATCATCGTCGACCCGATCTTCAAGGGCCTCGCGACCTCGCTGTTCTTCGGCCTGATCTCGTCGACGCTGCTGACCACGCTCGCGATCCCGGCGTTCTACATCTGGCGCCGCGGCGATGACCGCGACCCGGGCGTCCGGGCCGCGGGATAAGATCACGGGCTGCTGATGCCCGTGCAGCGTAAGGGTCTATCATCAGGCGCGCTATTCCCGGTTATGTGCTCGCCTTTAGCGTTGAGGCACGAGGAAGCCGGCCTGAACGAAGTGCTGGTCAAAAGCGAGCGCCGTCGACAAGCCCATGCGGCGCATAACCACAAAGGAGATGCAATCGACGAGGCCCCATCGCTTGTCAGCGTGGCTCCGATAAAGGTCGAAGGCCGCGTCGAACAATTCAGGCGTAAGAGGGACAAGGGTCACTTCCGGTGACTCGCGGAGGTCCCGGATGATCTCGACAGCGGCACCGCGATCAATCCTCGAGAGGGCATTGCCGATCTCCAGAAGCACGGCGTCGGTGACGACAACTGGTTGACCGTCGAACCGCTCGGAGAACGCAAGCGCCTCGGCGTGGTGCTGGTCGGCTTCGTTGACCAGTGCCAGGATGTAGCCAGTATCGATGAAAACGGGTTCAGGCATCCGGCTCGCCGACGACATAGGCGTCATGGTGCGTCGAGAGGTCCGCCGGCCCCTGCGTCTTTACCCGTCGTAACCGCGCAAAGAGCGTCTCGTTGATGTCGCCCTTTTGAGGCTCAGCATCCACCAGCAGAACACGGACCTTCTTGCCATCAAGCCGCTGACGATGCTCAGCGGGGATGTCGAGCACACCATCATGCGCGACGGCCTGAAATTCGATTGAATCCATCAACGAGCCTCATTGACTTCGCATTAGACGACCGCGACCCGGTTACCTGGACTGCGGGCTAAGGTCGCGGCCGGCCGTCAGCGCGGAAGCAGCCGCTCTAGGCCGCCTCGCGCTCCATATCGGGCGCATACTCGCCCAGGCTGGCGAGCGAGTTCAGCTTCGCTCGATGCAGCAGGGCCTGGCTCGCCTGTTCCGCCTTCGCGGCATCCCCGCGCCAGGTCTCGAGCACCTGATTCTGCAGCGCCCGCGCATACGAGAAGGTCAGCTGCCAGGGCAGCGACAGCCTGGCGGCCATCTGATTCATCGTATTCAGGTGCTGGGTCGCCTCCTCATCGCTCTGGCCGCCAGACAGGAACGCGACGCCGGGCACCGCGGCCGGAACGGTCTGCTGCAGGCAGCGCAGCGTCTCTTCGGCGACCTGCTCGACACCGGCGCGCTGCGGGCAATCGGTCCCTGAGATCACCATGCTCGGCTTCAGGATCATGCCCTCGAACTGGACGCCCTGCCGATAGAGCTGCTCGAACACCTGACGCTGGGTCTCAACCGTGACCTCGTAGCTGGTCTCGATCGTGTGGGCGCCGTTGATCAGCACCTCGGGCTCGACGATCGGCACCAGCCCCGCCTCCTGGCACAGCGCTGCGTAGCGCGCGAGTGCATGCGCATTGGCCTCGATGCAGGCGCGGCTCGGCTTGTCCTCAGCGATCGTGATCACCGCGCGCCATTTGCAGAACTTGGCGCCGAAGCCGACGTATTCCTCCAAGCGCTCACGGAGCCCGTCCAGCCCTTCGGTGACCTTCTCGCCGGCGTTGAGCGCGAGCTCCTTGGCGCCGGTGTCGACCTTGATCCCGGGCATGATGCCTTGGCGCTTCATCAGCTCCGGAAACGGCTCGCCGTCGCTCGTCGATTGGCGGATGGTCTCGTCGTAAAGGATGGCACCGCTGATGTAATCGCCGAGCCCGGGCGTGCCGAGCAGGATCGTCCGATAGGCGACCCGATTCTCCTCGGTATTGTCGACGTCGACCGCCTTCAGCCGCTTGCCGACGGTGGGTGTGCTCTCGTCCATGGCCAGGATGCCCTGACCGGGCTTGACCATCGCTTCTGCCGTTTGACGCAGGACGCTCAGAGTCATGATTGCACCTCCAGAGGGGATTGCGAGAATTGAGGCCGAGAGCCGGCTGGCCCCCAACCCCAACGACCCTGAGGAAACCAAGCGACGAATTCAACCGCGCAGCCCGGTCACAGTCGAAAAAGCTCAGTCCCCGGGGCTCGCGCCCCTTGCGTCGCGGCAGGGCCGCCTGCCGCCACTGCGGTGCCTGAGCCGCGGAGGGCTTCGCGACCGACTCGCATCAGGAAGCATGAAGCGCTGCGGACGGACCCCTTGAGGCTGAAGTCCGGCTTAAACGAGCATGCCTTCGCGCACCACGAACTCGATGATCGCGTCGAGCCCCTCGCCTTGGCGTAGATTCGTCATCACGAAGGGCCGCTCGCCGCGCATGCGTCTCGCGTCGCGTTCCATCACCTCGAGCGAGGCGCCGACATGCGGGGCCAGATCGATCTTGTTGATCACCAGGAGATCGGAGCGGGTGATCCCGGGGCCGCCCTTACGCGGGATCTTCTCGCCTTCGGAGACGTCGATCACGTAGATCGTCAGGTCGGCGAGCTCCGGGCTGAAGGTCGCGGCCAGGTTATCGCCACCGCTCTCGATGAAGATCAGATCGAGGTCCGGGAAGCGCTGCTGCAGATCGGCCACCGCGGTCAGGTTCATCGAGGCGTCCTCGCGGATCGCGGTGTGCGGGCAGCCGCCGGTCTCGACCCCGATGATCCGTTCAGGGGCGAGTGCCTCGCTGCGGATCAGGAATTCGGCGTCCTCACGGGTATAGATATCGTTGGTGACCACCGCGATCCGATAGCGCTCACGAAGGCGCTTGCAGAGCGCATCGAGCAGCGCAGTCTTGCCGGAGCCGACCGGACCGCCGACGCCGACGCGCAGCGGGTTACTGGATTCGTTGCGCATAGATCATCCTAGCAAGAGCAGTTGAAAGGCCCCAGCGGTGCGTCCCGCGTGGTTCCTGGCGAGGCACAGCGAGTCGGAATGATCGCTCCATTCCAACGAGTTGTAACGAAGCCAAGGGCCGCGCGGACATGCATCCGGGGTCGAATAAGAACGCGGGTCTTGGTAGGGCTTCCGACGCATTCCGGCAGCAACCCATACCCTTACGCCGTCCGGTTCCGGTCATGCAGCAGCGAGGCGGCGAGTGCCGCCCCGATCACCACGCCGAGGGTATTCAGCCCGATGTCAAGCAGCCCAGGATAGCGCCCGGGCACGAAGCGCTGGGCGTACTCCAACAGGACCCCATAGCCGATCGCAAAGCAGGCCGCCCAAAGGATCGGCCGCTTCCAGCGCACCAGCACGGCCGCCCACAGCAGCGTCAACAGCGCATAGAGCGCGCAATGCATCGCGTTCTGCAACAGCGACGGCACGAGCGCGACGGTTCGGACAAGCGCGGGGTCGTCTTCGGTTGGATAGCCAGGCACCAGAGACAAGTAGGCGATGCTGAGGGTCAGCGCGAGGCTGGCCGCCAGGCGAACAGGAATTGCGCGAAAAACGGCCGCGATCATGAGCGATAGAGCCTCGTGTACTGGGTCTCGTGCAGGCTGCTCGCAATCGCCAGCGCCGGCATGCTCGCGCCGATCTCGGTATCGGGGAGGTCGCGGGCCTGCTCCACCGCAGCCGGAATCCGCCCGGCGAGCCTTGTGAGGATGCGCTGCCCGGCGGTCTGACCCAAGGGCACCAGCTTGATCCCGGCGAGTGTCAGGTTCTCGGCCCAGGACCAGGCATAGCCGGCTAGCACGTCGCTCTGATCGATCTCCCAGACGGTTGCCGCGAGCGCAAAGCCGGCAAGCTGGCTCCGGCTCAGCAGCGACTTCCAGTCCGGTGCGGGCGATGGTGAACTCGGGCCGAGACTGGTCGGAGGCGCTGGCTGCATGCGCGTCGCCCCGCCCGCGTTGAATGTGTCGAGCAGCCCCAAACCGTCCAGCAGTTCGGCCAGCGCGCGCCCGCGGTTGGCCTCCTCGGCGCGCAGCTCGGCGGTCTCGCGCAGTGCGATCAGCTCGTCGATCCAGGCCGCCATCGCCGCCATGTCTCCGCGGCTGGCCGCGTCCAGCATGCGCAGCAGCAGCGGCAGATCGACCCAGGTCAGCGACTGCGCAAGCTGATCCGAGAGCCAGTCCTCGAGCGTCGGCTGATCGCAGACCCAGCCGGCCTCGACCGCCCATTCCAACCCTTGCGAGTAGGCGAAGGCGCCGACCGGCAGTGACGGGCTGACGAGCTGCAGCAGCCGCAGCAACGACAGCGAGGCATCAGTGGTCATGATCGTGTCGGTGTCCATGCCCGTGCCCGATGCCATCCGCTGCATGACGGCTACCGCCATAGGCACCGGGCTCCGGCTCGAACGAGGCCTCCTCCGCGACCACCGCCAGGCCGAGGCCGCGCACCATCGCATCGAGCACATGATCCTGCAGCCAGCGCAGGCGGCCCGGTTCGATCTGCAAGGCGACATGCCGGTTGCCGAGGTGATAGGCGGCGCGCGCAAGCAGCACCGGATCAGCCGACTCAGCCGTTGAGACCGGCTCCGGTGCGGCCCGGACCTGGACGATGACGCCCTGCTCATCGCTCAGCCGATCACCGTCGCGCAGCGGCTCGCCGCCGCGCGGCAGCAGAACCCCGACCGCGCGGCCGTCATCCAGATAGGCACGCAGCCGCGAGCGCGAGCGCTGCTCGTAGGTCAACGGCAGCACAGCACTCGGCCGCGCAACCGTTGCCCCATCGAGCCGCTGGGTCAGCCGTAGCGCTAGATCGCCGTCAGTCTTCATCTTGCGGCAGCCTGCTGCGAATGGCGCTGACGAAGCCTTTCAGGTCATCGAGCCGATGTTCGACGACATCGCGCACGATGCGCGGGTCCACGGCTTGATAGCCATGCACCAAGATGTTGCGGAACCCGACCATCTCGCTCAAAGGCGCAGCGAGGTCGCCTGGGAGCCAGCCCCACTTGACCAGGAGCTCGAACAGCGCGCGATTGCTGCTCGGCTCCCCGAGCCGATCGTCGGAGACGATGTGTGAAGCAACGTCCAGCGCCGCCTGGATCGCGATCTGCAGCGTATAGGCCGCGAACCGCTCTTCGCGCAGGTCCAACGTGATCGCCTCCGGCTGCGCGAGGCGCCGCAGGTCACCGAGGCAGGTCTCGATGAATGCCAGCTTCTTGCGGACCAAATCGGCATCGGTCATAACCGGCGCTGCTCTATATGCCGATAGCGCTGCAAATGCGGCAGCAGATCGAAGTACTCATTGCGGGCGCGGACCTCGAAGCGGACGCGCGCTGCGCGATCGCGCTCGAAGACCAGCTCGCCCTCGCGCAAGATGCGGTGGATCAGATCGACCGGCGCCCGATTCAGCACCACCAGATCGACCCGACATCCGAGTTCGGCGCCCAACCGATCGGCAAGATCGAGGTGCAGCCCCTGCAACGTCGGCGGCGGGTCGGTTGCAAGCAGGATCGCAAGATCGAGATCGCTTGCCGGTCCTGCCCGCCCGCGCGCTTGGCTCCCGAACAGATAGGCGCAGCACAGATCCTCTGACAACGCCGACAGCGCATCCGCGATACGCTCGCTCATTGCCTTCAGCCTTTGTCCATCGCGGGCGTTATCCCCGGACATGACACGGCCTGCCGCAGGCTGCGGCCGATGGCGGTTGGCATCGGACGTTGGGCCTTGCTCATCGTCGCGACCAAAGCCCCTTGATTCCCGCAGAGATGCCATGTTGACTATCGAAACATCATGCCGTTGGCTTGCACTTCCTGAACTGCGGGTAGCAGGTAGAGCATTGGATGGTCAATTCGGGGCATTGATACGCCTCACGCTCATGGGAACGATGTCACCCCACGACCATGAATCTCGTGTGATTCATGGCAAAGCCGCGGCGCATACCGACGCTGCTTAGGGCCTCAGAACAGAAAGTACCGCTGCGCGAGCGGCAGCTCGGTGGCCGGCTCGCAGGTCAGCAGCTCGCCGTTGGCGCGGACCTCATAGGTCTGCGGATCGACCTCGATGGTCGGCTGCCAGAAGTTGTGGATCATGTCGATCTTGCGCACCTGGCGCACGTCCCGCACCACGCCGACCCGCCGCTTCAGATTAAGCCTCTGCGGCTCGCCGGCCTGCAACGCCCACTGCGAGATGAAGGTCATGCAGGTCTCGCCGAGCGCACCGCCGAAGGCGCCGAACATCGGCCGATAGTGGACCGGTTGCGGGGTCGGGATCGAGGCGTTCGGGTCGCCCATCGGCGCCGCGGCGATCATCCCGCCCTTCAAGATCAGACTCGGCTTGGCGCCGAAGAAGGCCGGCTTCCAGAGCACCAGATCGGCCAGCTTGCCGACCTCGACCGAGCCGACCTCGTGGGCGATGCCGTGGGTGATCGCCGGGTTGATCGTGTACTTGGCGACGTAGCGCTTGGCGCGGTAGTTGTCGTTGTCGCCGCGGTCGACCGGTCCCGCCCAGTCCGGCGCGTCCAGATGGCCGCGCTGCACCTTCATCTTGTGCGCGGTCTGCCAGGTGCGGCTGATCACCTCGCCGACCCGGCCCATCGCCTGCGAATCGGACGCGATCATCGAGAAGGCGCCGAGATCGTGCAGGATGTCCTCGGCGGCGATGGTCTCGCGGCGGATGCGCGATTCGGCGAAGGCGACGTCCTCCGGAATCGATGGGGACAGGTGATGGCAGACCATCAGCATGTCCAGATGCTCATCGACCGTATTGACCGTGTACGGCCGGGTCGGGTTGGTCGACGACGGCAGCACATTGGCCAGTCCGGCCGCCTTGATGATGTCGGGCGCATGGCCGCCGCCGGCGCCCTCGGTATGATAGGTGTGGATGCAGCGATCCTTGAACGCGGCGATGGTGTCCTCGACGAAGCCGGACTCGTTGAGGGTGTCGGTATGGATCGCGACCTGCACATCCATCTTCTCGGCGACGCCGAGGGCGCAGTCGATCGCCGCCGGCGTCGTGCCCCAGTCCTCGTGCAATTTCAGCCCCATCGCGCCGGAGCGCACCTGCTCCTCGAGTGCGTTCGGTTGGCTGCCGTTGCCCTTGCCGAGGTAACCGATGTTGACCGGCAGGCCTTCGGCCGCCTGCAGCATGCGGCGGATGTTCCAAGGCCCGGGGGTGCAGGTCGTCGCATTGCTGCCGGTCGCCGGGCCGGTGCCGCCGCCGAGCATCGTGGTGATGCCGGACATCAGCGCCTCATCGGCCTGCTGCGGGCAGATGAAATGGACATGGGCATCGATGCCGCCGGTGGTCAGGATCTGGCCCTCGCCGGCGATGATCTCGGTGCCGGGGCCGATCAGCACATCGACCCCGTGTTGGGTGTCGGGGTTGCCGGCCTTGCCGATTGCGGCGATGCGCCCCTTCGAGATGCCGACATCGGCCTTGACCACGCCCCAGAAGTCGAGGATTAGGGCATTGGTGATGACCAGGTCCATGACCTCGTCGGACTGGCGCTGGCATTGCCCCATACCGTCGCGGATCACCTTACCGCCGCCAAACTTGACCTCGTCGCCGTACTGGGTCAGGTCCTCCTCGACCTCGATGATCAGCTCGGTATCGGCGAGCCGCAGCTTGTCCCCTTTGGTCGGGCCGTACATCGACGCATAGGCCTGCCGGCTGATCTTGCTCATGGCTGGGTCTCCTGCTCGGCGTCTCCACCCTGGTCGGTTGCCGTGTCGGTGTCGGCTGCTGGCGCCGGATCGAGCCGGCCCATGATCGCGCCGCGGAAGCCGAAGACGACGCGCGCGCCGGCATAGGGCACCAGATCGACGGTGCGCGACTGGCCGGGCTCGAAGCGGACCGCGGTGCCGGCCGGGATGTCGAGCCGCTGGCCGCGCGTCGCCGGGCGATCGAACTGCAATGCCGGGTTGGTCTCGAAGAAGTGGTAATGGGAGCCGACCTGGATCGGCCGGTCGCCGGTGTTCGCGACCTCGATGGTCAGCACCGGGCGGCCGGCATTGAGCTCGATCTCGCCAGCCGCCGGAAGAACTTCGCCAGGGATCATGATGCCTACCTCGCCGGGGTTACCGTGAAACAACGGGGGATCGTCTCATTCTTCGGGGTGGCTGGCCGCCATGATCGTTAGACGATCGGATCATGCACGGTCACCAGCTTGGTGCCGTCCGGGAAGGTCGCCTCCACCTGGACATCCGGGATCATCTCCGGAATCCCGTCCAGCACATCTTCGCGGGTCAGCAGTGTTCGACCATAGTCCATCAGCTCGGCCACGCTGCGGCCCTCGCGCGCGCCTTCGAGGATCGCGCAGCTCAGGTAGGCCACCGCCTCGGGGTAGTTCAGCTTCAGCCCTTTCGCCTTGCGCCGTTCAGCGAGCAGCCCTGCCGTGAATAGGAGCAGCTTGTCTTTCTCGCGGGGGTTCAGGTCCATGGTCGACGCCTCATCGGATCGCGTTACAGGACGGGAGCACGGCGGATGCTGACCGCCGCACCGCGGGCCAGTTTACGCCAGCCTTGTTGCCGGTTGCACCGTTGAGCCGAAAAGTCGGGGTCGAAATCTTGCATCGGTCCCGCTCGGACCAGCTCGGACCAGCTCGGCCCGATGTCGCGCCCGCTCGCCATGACCTACCCGTCAGACGGTATCTCATCCTGTACCGGGAGATCACGGAAGGCGTGGAGATCGTCCGCGTCATGCCCGGTACGCACGACGTCAAGATGCTGACGTCGAACCGCTAGACCGGCGCGTGCAGAACGGGCAGCCGGACAGCTTCCAAGGGTTACCAGCATGACAAGGGCGCGACCGCCGTCTGCGGGGGTGCTCAGAGCACGCAGCGCGCCCCAGGCTGGGTCCCTGCCGATCATGTCGCCCAGATGCGGGGCGCCGACGCCTCCAATCCGAGCAGACGCGGACGCAGTGCCTGCCAGATCGCCCGAAAGGCATGCAGCACCGGCTCGACCCGGTGCGCGAGCGCCCGCGCGATGAGCAGATCGTCAAGGAGCGTGATCCCGATCGGCCAGCCGCAGGAGTCCAACGGCAGCGCGGCGCGGGCGGCGGCGAGGTCCGCGGCATCGGCGCCGACGGCGATCAGCGTGGCGGTCACCGGCCAGCCGCGCAGCCCTGTCGCCGCATCGAGCCCGATCGCAGCGTCGAGCCCGATTGTCGCGTCGCCTGAGGTTGCCGCATCCACTCCTGTCGCTGCAACGCCTCCTGTCGCTGCATCGAGTGAGGGAGCCGCGTCGAGCCCAGCGCTCCCCTCGCACGCTCGGTCCCGAGCGCCCGAGACCGGCCCTGAACCGAGGGCGTGCGCGCGGAACCATGGCCGCGAGCGCTCGATCCCTCGGGGCGGCGCGCCGAGCTGATCGTCAGCACCCACCCGCAAGCGCTCACTGAGCAATGGCCGGCCGTCGCGCTCGATGCGCAGGCCGAGATCCGCCGCTCCGCCCTCGAAGCGCTCGCCGATCACCGGCCGTCCGAGACTGACGAGCTCCCAGCCGATGAAGCGCGCGCTGCCCTGCAACGAGACCCGCAATCGCTGGCGGAGCCTGGCTCCCGGGAACAGGATCGATTCGGGCGGCAGCCACTCAAGCACCGCGCCGTCGTCGACCTGCAGCCGTTGCTGCAATGAGGCGACCGGCCCGGCACTGCGGTAGAACTTGGCCGCCCCGGGGGCGGTCATCAGGGCATGGGCGCCAGGCTGGAGCTGCGCCGCGATCTCGAGCCGGTCACCGCCGACCACCCCGCCCGGCGGGTGCAGCAGATACAGATGACAGGGCGTCCCCTCCGGATAGAAGGCGCGCTGCACCGTCAGGGGGCCATGCTGGCGTTTGCGCGCCAACACGGTGCGCCCAGCGCGCGGCGCAAACTCGAGCGCGAGCTGCGCCCCCCAGCCCTCGGCCCTGGACATCAGACCGTCAGATACTCGCGCACCAGGTCCTCGCCCAGATCGGCCATCGGTCCTTGCGCCTTGAGCCGGCCGCGATCGAGGAGCGCGAAGCGGTCGCCGACCCGGCGCGCGAACGGCAGCTTCTGCTCGACCAGGATCACCGTCAGCCCCAGATCGTCCATCAGCCGGCGAATGATATCGCCGATCTCGTGGACGATATTCGGTTGGATGCCCTCGGTCGGCTCGTCCAGGATCAAGAGGGTCGGATCGAGCACCAACGCCCGGCCGATCGCGAGCTGCTGCTGTTGACCGCCGGAGAGATCGCCGCCCCGGCGCCCGCGCATCTGCTCGAGCACCGGGAACAGCTCGAAGATGAAGCGCGGGATCTGGCGGCTGCGATCCCGGCGCGCGGGCAGGCCGATGCGCAGGTTCTCCTCGACCGTCAGCAGCGGGAAGATCTGCCGCCCCTGCGGCACATAGCCGATCCCGAGCCCGGCACGGCGCTCGGCCGGCAGCCGGGCCAGGTCCTCGCCCTGGAACGTCATGCGGCCGCTGCGGATCGGCAGCAGCCCCATGATGCAGCCCATCAAGGTGGTCTTGCCAACCCCGTTCCGGCCCATCACGCAGGTGCACTCGCCTTCGGCGAAGCCGATGTCGAGGTCCCAGAGCGTATGGCTCTCGCCGTAGAACTGATTGAGCGACTCGATCTGAAGCATGGTATCAGCCATTTGGACGGCCCTGAGATCAGCAGGATGTGGGAGGGCTGAGCTCACCGCAGCGCCTCCTGCGCGGCCTCAAGCGCCTCCCAGCGATCGTAGCATTCGGCGAGCTCGGCCTCGACCTCGGCCAGACGCGCCTGGGTCGCGGTGACCTCGCTCGCCGGCCCCTGGTAGAGCGCCGGATCACCGAGCGTTGCATGCAGTTGCTCGACCTCGGCCTCGAGCGCTTCGATCTGCTGCGGCAGCTGCTCGAGCGCGCGCTGATCCTTGTAGCTGAGCTTGGCCGGCTTCGGCGCCCCCTTGTTGGCGCGCGCCTTCCCGGCGCGCTGTTCGGTCGCTTGGGCGCCCTTCGGCCGCGCGCCACGGGTCCCGGTTGCGGCCCCGGCCGCGCCGCCAACCTTGGGCTTCATCGCCGGTTGTCCGTCTGCCTGCGAGGACGGACGCTGCCGCAGCCAGTCGCTGTAGCCGCCGACGTACTCGTCGACCCGGCCGTTGCCGGCGAGCACCAGGCTCGAGGTCACGACGTTGTCGAGCAGATCGCGATCGTGGCTGACCAGCAGCAGGGTCCCGTCGAAATCGTTCAGCAGCTCCTCGAGCAGCTCGAGGGTCTCGACATCGAGATCATTGGTCGGCTCGTCGAGCACGAGCAGGTTGGCCGGCTGGGTGAACAGCTTGGCGAGCAGCAGCCGGTTGCGCTCGCCGCCGGAGAGGGCCGCGACCGGCTGCTGCGCGCGCTCCGGCGGGAACAGGAACTCCTTCAGATAGGAGAGCACATGCAGGCTGCGGCCGCCGACCTCGATCTGGTCGCTGCCGCCGGCAACGTTGTCGCGGACGCTGCGCTCGGGCTCGAGCTGGGCCCGGAGCTGATCGAAATAGGCGATGTTCAGGTTGGTCCCGTGCCGGATCTGGCCCTGATCCGGGGCGAGCTGGCCCAGCAGCAGCTTGAGCAGGGTCGACTTGCCGGCCCCGTTCGGGCCGATGATGCCGACCCGATCGCCGCGCAGGATCAGCGTGCTGAGCCCCGCGATGGTCGGTGCCTCGGCGCCGGGATAGCGGAAGGCGACCGCCTCGGCCTCGACCACCAGCTTGCCGCTGCGCTCGCCGCTGTCGAGGCTCAGCCGCGCCTGCCCCGGCCCCTCCCGGCGCGCGCGGCGCTCCTCGCGCATCGCCTGCAATGCGCGCACCCGGCCCTCGTTGCGGGTGCGGCGCGCCTTGATCCCCTGCCTGATCCAGACCTCCTCCTCGGCGAGACGCTTGTCGAAGCGCTCGCGTTCCTTGGCCTCGGCGTGCAGCCGTTCCTCGCGGCGGCGCAGATAGTTCTCGTAGTCGCCCGGCCAGTCACTGAGCCGGCCGCGGTCCAGCTCCAGGATGCGAGTCGCGAGACGGCGCAGGAAGCGACGGTCATGGGTAATGAACAAGAGCGATCCGGAGAAGCCGAGCAGCAGTTCCTCGAGCCACTCGATGGTCTCGATGTCGAGATGGTTGGTGGGCTCGTCGAGCAGCAGCAGGTCCGGCTCGGTGACCAAGGCCCTCGCGAGCATCACGCGCCGGCGCAGACCGCCGGAGAGGGTCGCATAGACGGCCTCCCCATCCAGCCCGAGCCGCGAGACCACCCGCTCGGCGCGCTGCTCGATCTCCCAGCCGCCCTCGGCCTCGAGGAGCTGCTGGATCGCCGCCAGTCGGGCGAGATCCCGCTCGGGATCGGGATCGAGCCCAGTTGCAGGCCCGTTTGGGGCCCCGGCTGCGGCCCCGGCCCTGGCCCCGGCTCCGGACCCAGCTCCGGACCCGGTCACAGCGCCGCCCTCGCCCGCCGCGAGCCGATGGCTCAGGTGATGATACTCGGCGACCAGCGCGCCCAGTTCGCCAAGACCGCCGGCGACCACATCCAGCACCCGGTGCGCGTCGCTCAGCGGCGCCTCCTGGGCGAGCCGGGCGACCCGCAGGCCGTCGCGACGCCAGAGCGCGCCCGAGTCCGGCTCGATCTCGCCGGCGATGAGCTTGAGCAGGGTGCTCTTGCCGGTGCCGTTACGGCCGATCAGACAGGCGCGCTCGCCGGGACCGATATCGAGGTCGACCCCATCGAGCAACGGCGGCTGGCCGTAGGACAGTGAGACACCGCGGAGCGAGAGCAGGGACATGCGTGAGATCCGATCCTCGAGACAGAAGCACTGGAGAGAAGCAATGGCAGCATGATACTGCCCGAACCGACCCGCGGTCCGGGTTGTCGAGGGCATTGTGCAGCGCAAAAATCCTGTACACTTGCAACGCATCCGTCATTGACAGCCGCCAACAGATAGCGAGAGGCATGGTCAAATCCGTGACACTGCGTGAGGCTTGGGCCGGCGAAGCCGACTGCCGGCGTTGCACGCTGCGTGAGTCGGTGCTCTTCGCCGGACTCGGCGAGCAAGACTTCGACCGCATCCACGACCCCATCGATCAGTTCAACCTGAAGCCGGGCACGCCACTGTACCAGGCTGGCGAGGTCGGGGATCACATGTTCACGGTGCGCTCGGGCTCGTTGAAACTAGTCCAGTATCTGCCCGATGGCAGCCAGCGCATCGTGCGGATCGCGCGCGGGACCGACGTGCTCGGCCTCGAGGCCCTGCTCGGCAACGCCTATCAGCACGATGCGGTCGCGCTTGCACCGACCGAGATCTGCCGCTTCCCAACCCGCGTCGTGAAGATGCTGAGCAAGGAGAACCCGAGCCTGCACGACGAGCTATTGCAGCGCTGGCAGCGCGCCCTGAACGAGGCCGATGCCTGGCTGACCGAGCTCTCCACCGGCTCGGCGCGGCAGCGCGTCGCCCGTCTGCTGCTGCGACTGGTCCGCGACCGCGAGTCGAGCGAATGCCAGCTCTTTGGCCGTGAAGACATGGGGGCAATGCTCGGCATCACCACCGAGACCGCGAGCCGCACCATCGCCGGCTTCAAGCGCGAGAGCCTGATCGTCGAGTCGCGCCCGAACCGCTTCCTGCTCGATATCCCCAATCTGCGCCGCATCGCCGAGGATTGAGCCGACCCGGCGGGGACTCGCCGGCGAGGACTCGCCGGCGGGGACTAACCTGCGGGGGTAACCGGCGGGGACCAACCTGCGGGGACTAACCGGCATGGGCTAACCGGCCCTAGGGCCTGTTCCCGCCACCCGGCTCTCTGCGCTGTAGGAGCCCGCTTGCGGGCGACGCCTCTCAGCGCCGCGGGCGACCACTGTCAGCGCGTTAGGCCAGGCCTCTCAGCGCGGTACGCGACCCCACCGCGCTGGCGGCGGCGAAGATCGCCCGCAAGCGGGCTCCTACCTCACCACCATTGCGGGTAGCGACAATCGGTCTCGGGATTTGCGCTGTCGTGCACGAGCGCTAACGCTGTAGCCATCCAACCTGATGCGAGCGCTGACCCCTTTGATTCTGGCAGCAGTGATGCAGAAAGACCAAAAGGGTCTGTACGGATATCAGCGCGGTTGACTATAACCTGCAGCGAGGCTGCCATCCGGTCGATCAGCTCGTTGCCGCAACGGAACCGCGCTTGGCAGCCCAAGCCGCTGCCGCTGCCGCTGCCGCTGCCGCTGCCGCTGCCGCTGCCGCTGCCGCTGCCGCTGCCGACAGGATGGTCTGCCCGATGATTGATGGCTTTCAATGTTGATACCTTAGCAAGCTGGCTAAGCTGCGCCGGTTGATATCCTCTTGACGATCATGTCCGATAACACTCCATCCGCTGCCAACCGAGAACCCCGGATCGAGCATTTTCCGGTCGCGTTCTTCGCAATGATCATGGGCCTGATCGGCCTCTCGATCGCCTGGGACCGGGCCCAGGAGACCTTCGGTATGGCGTTCGACATGGGCGGGGCGCTGCGCTGGTTCGGCCTTGGCCTGTTCGGGCTGATCCTGGTGATGTATCTCGCGAAGCTCGTACTGTTCTCGGAGGCGGTGGTCAAGGAATGGCAGCACCCGATCCAGCTCAACTTCTTCCCCACCATCTCGATCAGCATGATCCTGCTCGGCATCGCCCTGTTGCCCAGCCTCCCTGGGGTTGCCGCGGTGTTCTGGATGCTCGGCAGCGCGCTGCACCTGCTGCTGACGCTCTATGTGGTCAGCATCTGGATCCATCATGACCGCTTCGAGATCCATCACATCAACCCGGCCTGGTTCATCCCGATCGTCGGCAACGCGTTGGTGCCGATCGCGGGCGTGCCGCTCGGCTACACAGAGCTGTCCTGGTTCTTCTTCAGCATCGCGATGCTGTTCTGGCTGATCCTGTTCACGATCATCATCTACCGGATGCTGTTCCATCAGCCGCTCCCGGACCGGCTGATGCCGACCTTCTTCATCCTGATCGCACCGCCGGCGGTCGGCTTCATCGCCTACATCGAGCTGGCCGGGCTGGCAGAGGGCAGCGGCCTCGACGGCTTCGCGCGTGTGCTCTACTACAGCAGCCTGTTCCTGACCCTGCTGTTGTTGACCCAGGTCGGGCGCTTCGTGCGTCTGCACTACTTCATCTCCTGGTGGGCGTACTCGTTCCCGCTCGCCGCGGTCACCATCGCCACGCTGATCATGTTCGAGATCACCGGGCTGCTGGCCTTCGCGGTCATCGGCTGGACCCTGCTCAGCCTGGTGACCCTGGTGGTGATCTTCCTGCTCTACCGCACCGCAGTGGCGGTCGGCAGCCGGAGCATCTGTGTCCCGCATCTTTGAGTCTTGTTCGACGCCTCGGCTCATCGGCGTCGTCCGCCGGAGGTCCTGAGCCATGAAGCAATTCCTGTTGAACGAACGTTATCCGCTCTTCGTGCTCAGGTTGGAGCGCGGCGAGACCCGCTTTCAAAGCCTCGATGCGATCTGCGACTACTTTCGCGGCTGCATCGAGGCCCACCCCTGCGGTCATTTCATCGCGATCTTCGACCACTATGCCCATACCTGCGCGCTGCCCGACGGTGAGGTCGACAGTGCGATCCAGGCGGCCAAGAATGTGCTCTTCTGCTTCGGCCTCGCCCTCCCGAACCCTGAGATCCTGGGCTTGCGGCCGCGCTCGATCGGCGTCGCCGAGCTCGCCGATCAGTTCGTCATCAGCTTCATGGAGACCCCGATGCCGGTGGCCAACGCCGCGATGGAAGACTGGGCGCTCGGGCTGCGCCAGGGGTCGGGCGAAGCGAGCCCATCGGCAGCGGAGCCCGGGCTGCAGGCACCCATCGAGTAGCCGCCCATAGCGGATTTTGAGGCGCCGTCTGGAAATCCGGTCTTAGCTGCCATGCGCTTCTCGTAAACAAACACTTCGCTGAGGCAACCTCGATTTCAGACGACCGTTGAGCAGCCGACTCAGCCCTCGTTGCAGCCAATTCCCTACCCACCCGCCGCCGAGCCAGTTCAATGCGCATCGCCGTCTCCAGCCAGAACTTCCGGACCATCACCGGCCATGCCGGCAAGACTCGACGCTTCCTGATCTATGCGCTCGCGCCCGACAGCGAGCCGACCGAGATCGAGCGGCTCGAGCTCCCCAAAGACCTCACCCTGCACGCATACCACGGCCCGGACCATCCCCTCTATCAGCGTCAGCTCGATGCCGTACTCACCGCCAGCGCCGGCGAGAAGTTCGTCGAGCGGATGAACCGCCAGGGCATCGAGGTGATCACCACCGCCGAATCCGATATCGAGGCCGCACTGAAGGCGATCGCCGCCGGCGAACCGCTGCCGCCCGCCGAGCCGCACGAGCATTGAGCGACCCGATCAAAACGGCCGCCTGACTCGCGCAAGCTCCTGATTTCAAAGCCACAGGAGCCATTCTGCTAGAGCCCCCAAGGCCGTTATCCGACTAGGTCGAACAGCACCTCGAACCGGCGGGCTGGTCTTTGGCGTTCGCCTTGACCCCGATCATCGCCCCACCCTGAAACCTTGAGTAAAACGCTCGGGATTGAGGATTCGCATTCTCGCCGGTGAGAATTCGCAATTAAGCTCCGGCTGATGGAGCTGGGCCGGACGCATGCTACCGCTGCGTTCGCTATCAGAAGACGCCGTCTATCAGGACGGCGCGAAGACCGAGACACCGTGCCGCAACCGCGCGGCGACGGCGACGACGGGAGTGGTGGATGCCGGCTTCCCAAGGCCGGGATCTCAAGGGTTCAAGCTGACTCGGAATTCGAACCATGCTAGATAGCGCAATGATCGAGCTATCGCGGTGGCAGTTCGCCATCACCGCGATGTATCACTTTCTGTTCGTCCCGCTGACCCTAGGGCTCAGCTGGATGCTGGTGATCATGGAGAGCGTCTACGTGATGACGGGACGCGCGATCTATAAGGACATGACCAAGTTTTGGGGGAAGTTGTTCGGCATCAACTTCGCGCTCGGCGTCACCACCGGACTGACGATGGAGTTCCAGTTCGGCACCAACTGGTCCTACTACTCGCACTACGTCGGTGATGTCTTCGGCGCACCGCTGGCGATCGAGGGCCTGATGGCCTTCTTCCTCGAATCCACCTTCATCGGCCTGTTCTTCCTCGGCTGGGAGCGCCTGACCAAGCGCCAGCACCTGGCCGTCACCTTCCTCACAGCGGTCGGCTCGAACCTCTCGGCGATGTGGATCCTGATCGCCAACGGCTGGATGCAGCACCCGGTCGGTGCAGAATTCAGCTTCGAGACCATGCGCATGGAGATGGTCAGCTTCTCCGAGGTGCTGTTCAACCCGGTCGCCCAGGTCAAGTTCGTCCATACGGTTGCCGCCGGCTATGTCACCGCGGCGATGTTCGTCGCCGGCATCAGCGCCTTCTACATGCTCAAGGGCCGGGATCTCCCCTTTGCGAAGCGTTCATTCTCGGTCGCGGTCGGCTTTGGCATGGCCTCGATCCTGTCGGTGATCCTGCTCGGCGACGAATCCGGCTACGAGGTCGGCGACGTGCAGAAGGTCAAGCTCGCCGCGGTCGAGGCCGAATGGCATACCGAGGAGGCGCCCGCCGCGTTCACCGCATTCGGGATGCCCAGCAACGAGGACGAGGAGACCCACAACGCGATCAAGATCCCCTGGGCGCTCGGGCTGATCGCGACCCGCTCGCTGGATGAAGATGTCGTCGGACTCAAGGACCTGATGCGCGAGCACGAGATCCGCATCCGCTCCGGGATGATCGCCTACGAATACCTGCAGCGGCTGCGCAACGGCGAGGACACCGAGGCCAATCGTGGGATGTTCGCCGACCATATGGACGACCTCGGCTACGGGCTGCTGCTGAAGGCCTACACCGACAACCCGGCCGAGGCCACCGAGGAGCAGATCCAGATGGCGGTCAAGGACTCGATCCCGGAGGTCGCACCACTGTTCTGGGCCTTCCGGATCATGGTCGGCGCCGGGGTCTGGATGCTGTTCCTGTTCGCGCTCGGCTTCTACTACAACGCCAAGCGTCAGATCCAGGACAAGCGCTGGCTGCTGAGAGCGTTCCTCTACAGCATACCGGTGCCCTGGATCGCGGCCGAGACCGGCTGGTTCGTCGCCGAGTTCGGCCGTCAGCCCTGGGCGATCGGTGAAGTGCTGCCGACCACGGTCGCCGCGTCCAGCCTCACCGCGAACGATCTGGTCATCAGCCTGAGCGCGTTCATCATCTTCTACACCCTGCTGTTCCTGATCGAGATGTACCTGATGTTCAAGTTCGGCCGCCAGGGTCCGAGCTCGCTGCACACCGGCAAGTACCATTTCGAGACTCAGGGTTCGGACAAGGGCGACCACAGCAGCGGCGGCGCCCCCTCGGCAACGGCCCCGGCCCGGCAGCATCAAGGAGACTGATCATGATCGTCGATTACGAAGTCCTCAAGCTCATCTGGTGGCTGCTCGTTGGCGTGCTGTTCATCGGCTTCGCCGTGACCGATGGGATGGATATGGGCGTCGGCACCCTGTTGCCGTTCCTCGGCAAGGGTGACGACGAGCGTCGCGTCATCATCAATACCATCGGCCCGCACTGGGACGGTAATCAGGTCTGGCTGATCACCGCCGGCGGCGCGATCTTCGCCGCCTGGCCCTTGGTCTATGCCACCGCCTTCAGCGGCTTCTACTTCGCGATGCTCTTGGCGCTGTTCGCGCTGTTCTTCCGGCCAGTCGGATTCGACTATCGCAACAAGATCCAGGACAAACGTTGGCGCGGCGCCTGGGACTGGGGCCTGTTCATCGGCGGCGCGGTGCCGGCGCTGGTGTTCGGCATCGCGTTCGGCAACCTGCTCCAAGGGGTACCGTTCCATCTCGACGAGCTGCTGCGGCCGTACTACACCGGGAGCTTCTTCGCGCTGCTGAACCCGTTCGCGCTGCTGGCCGGGCTGATCAGCTTAGGGATGCTGACGATGCACGGGGCGATCTGGCTGCAGTTGCGCACCGGCGAGCCGATCGCCGGGCGCGCCAAGGAGTGGGCGCGGAAGATCGGGCTTGCGACCATCGTCGGCTTCGCGCTGGCCGGGATCTGGCTGACCCTGTTCGTCGACGGCTACAAGGTGGTCAGCATGCCGCCGCTCGATGCGATCTCGAACCCGCTCACCAAGGAGGTCGTCGTCGACCCCTACGGCTGGCTCACCAACTATAAGCAGTACCCGCTCACGCTCCTGTTTCCGATCCTCGGCTTCGCCGGGCTCGGCTTCGCGGTCTCGTTATCGATGCGTGATCGGGCCGGGCTCGGCCTGATCATGAGCGGACTCGGCATCACCGGCATCATCATGACCGCCGGCGCCGCGATGTTCCCGTTCATCATGCCCTCGAGCAGCAACCCCAACAGCAGCCTGATCGCCTGGGACGCGACCTCCAGCCATCTGACGCTGACGGTGATGTTCTGGGCCGCGGTGATCTTCATCCCATTGATCCTGGCCTATACCACCTGGACCTATGTAAAGATGTGGCGCCGGGTTACGGTCGAGGAGATCCGCTCCCAGGACACGCTGGCGTACTGACGCATCCAACGAGCACAACCTGAGACGGCACCCCATCCGAGATGCGCTCCGGTGGGGTGCCGGCAACCCGCTCAACAGGCTCTCTCTATCGAGGAATCAGCTCATGTGGTACTTCGCCTGGATACTCGGCGTCCTGCTCGCGGTCGCCTTCGGCATCATCAACGTCATGTGGTACGAGTCCGAGCAATGCCTCGGCGACCCGGGAGATGATCCACAACGCGACCAAGATCAGCTCTCGGCCTGAGGCGTCCCAGCCGATCGATATCACCCACCCTGAGCCGAAGGCGCTGAATCGCTTGGCGCTTTCGGCTCCGCGATCGCAAAACCGCATTTCGCCCGCTCCTTCGTTTGAGCTAGGCTAGCGTTTTGATTCCATTAGGACCCGCTGTGACCGACCCGATCCAGGACTACCAACCCCGCCCCGACCTCCTGCAAGACCGCGTGATCCTGATCACCGGTGCCGCCGAAGGCATGGGACGGGCGCTCGCGCTGGAGTGCGCCCGCCACGGCGCGACCGTGATCCTGAGCGGCTTCCGCGAGAAGGCGCTCGAGTCCGTCTACGACGCCATCACCGAGGCCGGCGGACCCGAGCCGGCCAGCCTGCCGCTCGATCTGGACAAGGCCGACGAGCAGCTGATGCTCGGCATCGCCACCACATTAGGCGACGAGTTCGGCCGGCTCGACGGCCTGGTGCATACGGCCCAGTACATCCCGTTCCTGAGCCGGATCGACGACTACGACGCCGACCAGTGGAGCAAGGTGCTGCGCATCAACCTCACCGGCCCCTTCCTGCTGACCCAAGCCTGCCTGCCGCTGTTGCGCTCGGCCGAGGCGGCCTCGGTGGTGTTCCAGGCGGACCGGGTCGGCCGCCGCGCGCTCGCCTACTGGGGCGCCTTCGCCACGGCGATGTCCGGTATCGAGGCCCTGATGCAGACCCTCGCCGAAGAGACCGAGGCCAGCAGCCGCATCCGTGTCAACAGCCTCGACCCCGGCCCCTTGCGCACCGCGCAGCGGCGCGAGCTCTATCCGGCCGAGGACCCGAACACCGTGCCCAAGCCCGAGCAGCTCACCGACGCCTTCCTCTACCTGCTCGGCCCGGATTCGCGCGGGATCACCGGACAGGCCTTCAGCGCCCGCCCGGCGTCCGCCGATGCGAATCGGGATGCAGCGAGCGAGGCGGAGACGGCGCTCCCATGAATGAGCCAACGCCCGCGCTGCTGCCCGTGCACAGGCCCCCGCCCCTATCTGGGCCTCTGCCTGGGCCCCTGCCTGCGCCCCTGCCTGGGCCCCTGACTGTGACCAGGCCCGCGCATCCCGAGCCCGGCAGGACGGCAACACCGGCATGACTGACTCAGCACCGACGCCCGCCGCATCCGCTCAGGCGGCGCCAACCCTGGCCGTCGCAACCGTCGCGGATCGCATCCGGCGCCGCGTGCTCGAGCACACCTTGCGCAACAACGGCGGTTACCTGAGCCAGGCCTGTTCGGCCGCCGAGATCCTGGCGACGCTCTACCTGCGGGTGATGCGGCTCGGCCCGAGCCAAGGCCCGGCCGTGCCGCGGCCATTCGCCGGGGTGCCCTCGGCCGCGAACCCGGATGCGTTCACCGGCGCCGACTACAACGGGCCCAAGCATCCGGACCTCGACCGCTTCATCTTCTCACCGGTGCACTACGCGCTGGTCCTGTACTCGCTGCTGATCGAGCTCGGCCGGCTCGGCCCCGATGCCCTGGAGCAGTTCAACCAGGACGGCAGCACCGTCGAATTGATCGGTGCCGAGCACTCGCCCGGCCATGAGGTCACCGCCGGCTCGCTCGGGCAGGCGCTGAGCCAGGCCGGCGGCATCGCGCTCGCCCGCCGTCTGCGCGGTGAGCGCGGCCGGGTCTGGGTCTTCATGTCCGACGGTGAATTCCAAGAGGGCCAGACCTGGGAGGCCTTCGCGGCGCTCGCCCATCACCGCATCGGCAATCTCGGTGTGTACATCGATGCCAATGCCCAGCAGTGCGATGGCGCGATGGCCGATGTGATGACCATCGAGCCGCTCGCCGAGCGCCTGCGCGCGTTCGGCGCCGAGGTCCACGAGGTCGACGGCCATGACCCCGACGCCTTGGCCGCACCGGCGCGCGCGCGCCTGCGCCTGGCTGGCGATCCTCGAGTGCAGGCATCCGATGAGACACCACGCCAGCCTCCAGTCGACGCCTTGGGCCAGACCGAGTCGCAACCGCCTGAGCCAGCCGCAGTGCCAACCGCAGTGCCAGCCATAGGACCAACCGCAGGACCGGCCACCGGGCCGGCAGCCGAACCCGCGGCCGCCGATCGCCCGCTGGTCGTGATCGCCCGCACCGATCCCTGTCGCGGTATCGATCTGCTGCGCGCGCGCGCCCCTAAGCTGCATTTCCTGCGCTTCAAATCGGCCGACGAGCACGATGCCTACGAGGACCTGCTCGAGCACTGGCAGGACGACGCCTCATGATCGAGACCGTCACCCGCCCGCATCGCGCCAACCTGATCCGCTTCGGCGAGCAGCACCCAGCGGCATTGGTGCTCGGCGCCGATCTGACCTCGTCCTGCGAGGCCGACGGCTTTCGCGATCGCTACCCGGAGCGCTTCTTCTCGTTCGGGATGGCCGAGCAGAACATGCTCGGTTTCGCGGCCGGGCTCGCGCGCGAGGGCTTCCTTCCCTACATCCACACCTTTGCGGTGTTCATCACCCGGCGCCCGTTCGACCAGCTCGCGATGAGCATCGGCTATCCGAACCTGCCGGTGCGGCTGATCGGCTTCCTGCCCGGGATCACGACGCCGGGCGGCGTGACCCACCAGGCGATCGACGACATTGCGTTGCTACGCGCGATCCCGAACATGACCATCCTCGAGGCCGGTGACGCGACCGAGGTCGAATCGATGCTCGATTGCGCGCAGGCGATCGACGGGCCGGTCTACGTGCGCCAGCTGCGCGGCGAGGTCCCGCGGCTGTTCCCGGCCGATGAGCCGCTGCGGCTCGGTCAGGCGCGTGTGCTGAGCCAGGGTCCAGAGCCAGACCTCGCGGTGATCAGCAGCGGCATCTGCACCGAGGAGGCGATGCGCGCCGTCCCGGCATTACAGGCCCAAGGGGTCTCGGTCACGCACCTGCACGTCTCGACCCTGAAGCCATTCGACGACCCGCAGCTCATCGACGCGATCGCCCAGGCCCGCCATGGCGCGATCGCGATCGAGAACCACAGCGTCATCGGCGGGCTCGGCAGCGCCCTTGCCGAGCAGCTCGCCGAGCAGGGTATCGGCAAGCGACTGCTCCGGCTTGGATTGCGCGATACCTATGCGCACGGCGCCAGCAAGCCCTACCTGATGCGCGAGTACGGGCTCGATGCGCTGGCGCTGGTGCGCGCCGCCGAGCGCCTGATCGGCGCATCACTCGACATCGATGCGGATCATTTGGCGGAGGTTGATGTCGAGAATGGATCTCAGCCCTTGGCCAAGGCTGACAAGAGCGAGGATCTCTAATGAGGCTCTCTGGACAAGCCGATCAGCTTCGGCATGTAAGGCGATTTCTGTCAAAGCTCATACCGCCTTGCTGGTCTTTTCGCTCGCCTTCTTCGTCGCGCCGCCGGTCACATAGCCCGGCTATGCTCCCGGCGACGCTCCTCGAAGGCAAACGAAAATCCTGCGCAATTCGGTACGAGCTTTTCCGGCAATCGCCTAAAATTGAGCGACAATGATTCGCTCTGAACCGGAAGCGTGCCGCTATGACCGATGCACAAGCGCTCTATCAAACCGACTATGCCACATGGGCGAAGCAGCAGGCAGCGCTTCTCCGCGCGCGGCGCTTCACCGAGCTCGATATCGAACACCTGATCGATGAGCTCGGCGACATGGGCAAGAGCGAGCGCCGCGAGCTCGAGAGCCGGCTACTGATCTTGCTGGCCCATCTGCTCAAATGGGAATACCAGTATCGAACGCTCTCCGAGCGATGGCGCGAGTTCAGAGGAGACAGCTGGCGGTCAACGATCGTTGAGCAGCGCAAACAGCTCGGCGTGCTGTTGCGACGCGCGCCTGGACTCAAATCGGCGCTCGACGACACGATCCTGTCGACCTACACGGACGCCGTCGATCTCGCGACTAAGGAGACGGGCTTGTCCATTGAGACCTTCCCGAGCCGCTGCCCCTACACGAGGGATCAGGTGCTGGACGATGACTTCTACCCGAGCCTCGACGGGCACTCGCCGAAGTCGACTTGAGTAGCGCCAAACCGCCTCTTGCCCTCAGCGGTGAGCGCTTCACCGCCGTCTACCGGCTCGCCGTCGACGCGGCCGAGGTCGAGGCGCGCGCCCGCGCGATCGGCCTCGAGCAGACGGTCGAGTTCCCGGACGCATTGATCCCGAGCGACGCGATCCGCGAGCAGATCGTCGGCGAGATCGCGGCGATTACGCCCTGTGCCCGCGCGGACGGCGGCAGCGGCTTCGAGGTCAGTCTCCGCTATCCGGTCGAGGCCGCCGGCAGCGAGCTCACGCAGTTGCTGAACGTGCTGTTCGGCAATGTCGCCTTGCAGCCTGGGGTGCGGCTGCAGCGCATCGAGCTGCCACCAGCGCTGCTGGATGGGTTCCGTGGCCCGCGCTTCGGCATCGCCGGACTGCGGCGGGCGCTCGCTTCCGCGCTCGCCCCCGATGCCCTCCATCCCACACGCACACCACCCGAGGCGGCCAAAGCATCCTCGACACCACCACAGCGGCCGCTGCTGTGCACGGCCTTGAAGCCGATGGGTCTGTCCCCGAGCGAGCTCGCCGAGCTCGCCTACCGGCTCGCGCTCGGCGGGATCGATCTGATCAAGGACGACCACGGCCTCGCCGATCAGCCCTTCTGCCGCTTCGACGAGCGTGTCGCCCGCTGCGCCGAGGCCGTGCACCGGGCCAATCAGGAGACCGGCGGCCACAGCCTCTACCTGCCCAATGTCACCGCTCCGGCGACAGCGGTCGTGGCCCGGGCCCAACGCGCCAAGGCCGAGGGCGCTGGCGGCCTGCTGTTCTGCCCCGGTCTCGCCGGCCTGGATACGATGCGCGCGCTCGCCGACGATGACGCGCTCGCGCTGCCGATCCTGAGCCATCCGGCGCTGCTTGGCGGCCTCGCCATCAACCCCGGCACCGGCATCGCGCACGGTCTGCTGTTCGCCACCCTACTGCGCCTCGCCGGCGCCGACGCCACCATCTTCCCGCACAGCGGCGGGCGCTTCACCTTCACCGCCAGCGAATGCCAGGAGATTGCCGACGCCGCGCGGGCCTCGCTCGGGACACTCCAGCCGATCTGGCCGGTCCCGGCCGGCGGCATGCGATTGGCGCGCGTGCCCGAGCTGGTCGAAAGCTATGGGTCCGACAGTATCTTCCTAATCGGCGGCGACCTGCATGCCGGCCCCGATCTGGTCGAACGCTGCCAGGCGTTCCGCGCGCTGGTCGAGCGCAGCGCTGATGGCTCCGTTATTGATAGACATCAATGACAGCTGTCGGCGCGCGGCGAACGGAAGTGATGAAGGTTGCTGCTTCACTATTTTCTTATAAACTAACGAGCGTTCTGCCAGCTCTCCGCGGGCCGGAATGATTCCAAGCCCGGGAAGCGCAGCACCGCCGCCGCGCCACGATAACAACACCATAACGCTGCCGGCAGAACCGCTTGTGAAGCCCATCCGTTTCAAAATCACTGAGTGGAAAGAACCAATATGAAACGTCTTACCCTGTCCGTGTCAGCCGTAACGCTGGCCCTTGCGTCCATGAGCGCCGCCGCCTGGTGGGCGGGCCCCTACCATGGCGCTCCCTACGGCGCTCCAGCCCCCTCGCCCGAGCAGCTGCAACAGATGGCCGAGCAGCAACGCGAGGCGGCGATCAAGCGGATGGAAACGCAGCGCGAGGCAATAGCGTCGCGCCGCACAGCGCTGCCGCAGCCGCCTGCCTTCGCGAGCAACGAACGGATGCCACAGATACCCGGCTTCGGCCAGCGCCCGGAGATCCCGGCGAGGCCCGCCTTCGGTGAACGCCCCGAGATCCCAGAGAGGCCAGCAATGCCCGCCTTCGGTGAACGCCCCGAGATCCCAGAGAGGCCAGCAATGCCCGGCTTCGGCGAGCGCCCCGAAATGCCGGCCCTGCCCGATATCCCGAGCTTCGGTCAGACCCCCGAGCGCCCGCCAATGCCCGACATGCCGGCGTTCCCGAAACCGGATTACCCCGAGCTCGGAATGCCTGAGCTGCCCTCAGTGCCGGGCTATTCAGTGCCGGGCTATGACGAGCTGCCGGCCATGCCGGACGCACCGCTCAGCGCCGAGGAGCTGAAAGCGGAGCGCGAGGCCCATCGCGCCGCGATGCAGAAACAAGCGGCCGAGCGGCGTGCCGCGATGCAAGCGATCTCCGAGCAGCGCCGCGCGCTCGCCGAGCAGCGGCGCCACGATTGGCTTTGCAGCCGCCAGCCAATGAGCCCGCGTGCCTATGCGCGGTTTGCCGACGAATGCAGCCCGAGCGAGCCTGAGAGCAAGGCTGACGCCGATAAGCGCGAGTCGGCCGAGAAGACCGCCGATACGACGCCCGCGGCGAGCAAGGCCGGCTGATCCGCCGGTCAGGCCCCAGCGCACGACGCCCCCGCCCGAGTGCGGGGGTCCGTGTTACCCCCGAGATGGCAGATCGCTCGCCTGCTCGAGGGGCTGTTGGCTCAAAGCAGCCCGGTAAGCACGCATCGCAGCGGAGGTCGTCTCATAGCCTTCGAGAAACCGCGCAAGCAGTGCCGGTTCCAAGCCTGGCAGCACCTCGCTGTCGGCTGCAGGGGATGCAGCATAGACTGTCCCACGCATCGCTGCCATGCGCCGGTCGCGCGGTCGTGCCCCCTGCGGCCGCCGATTCTGCGCAGACTCAACCCGCGCGAGCCTGAACCGATACCCAAGGTCGCGTTCTCGCAGCCCGCTCTCACACAGGCGCAACGCGAGCGCATCAGCGCGACTCAATAATCAGTATTTGCCAATTCACTGTGGCTCGGTTAGGTTTGCGGGCTTTCGCCATGTTGCCCAGTTGCTGCGCCCGCGCTTGCGGTGATGCGCCCGCGCCCTAGGAAACGCCATGCCCAACAAGCCCGACATCGATCCCCAAGAGACCCAGGAGTGGCTCGAGTCCCTCGATGCCGTGCTCGAGAACGAGGGCATCGAGCGCGCGCATTATCTGCTCGAGCGCCTGACCGACAAGGCGCGCCGCTCCGGCGCCTATCTGCCGTTCAGCGCCAACACCGCCTATGTGAACACCATCCCGATGCAGAAGCAGGAGCGCTTTCCGGGCGACCGCGCGATGGAGCGCCGTATCCGCTCGTTCGTGCGCTGGAACGCGATGGCGATGGTGGTCCAAGCCAACCGGCTGTCGTCCGAGCTCGGCGGGCACATCTCGTCGTTCGCCTCCAGCGCGACGCTCTATGACATCGGCTTCAACCACTTCTTCCATGCCCGCAGCAAGGACCACGGCGGCGATCTGGTCTTCATGCAGGGCCACTCGGCGCCCGGCATCTATGCCCGCGCTTTCCTCGAAGGGCGGCTGAGCGAGGAGCAGCTCTACAACTTCCGCCAGGAGGTCGACGGACCGGGGCTGTCGTCCTATCCGCATCCCTGGCTGATGCCCGGCTTCTGGCAATTCCCGACCGTGTCGATGGGGCTCGGCCCGATCATGGCGATCTACCAGGCCCGCTTCATGCGCTACCTGAGCGATCGCGGCATCGTCAACACCGAGGGGCGCAAGGTCTGGACCTTCCTCGGCGACGGCGAGATGGACGAGCCGGAATCGCTCGGTGCGATCTCGCTGGCGGCGCGCGAGCGGCTCGACAACCTGGTGTTCGTCGTCAACTGCAACCTGCAGCGCCTCGACGGCCCGGTGCGCGGCAACGGCAAGATCATCCAGGAGCTCGAGGCGCTGTTCCGCGGCGCCGGCTGGAACGTGATCAAGGTGATCTGGGGCAGCTACTGGGACCCGCTGCTCGCGCGCGACAACCAGGGCTTCTTGCTCAAGCGCATGGAGGAATGCGTCGACGGCGACTATCAGGCCTACAAGGCCAAGGGCGGCGCCTACACCCGCGAGCATTTCTTCGGCAAGTATCCGGAGCTGGCCGACATGGTCGCCAACATGACCGATGAGGACATCTGGCGACTCAACCGCGGCGGTCACGACCCGGTCAAGATCTTCAACGCCTATGCGGCCGCGCTGCGCACCGAGGGTCAGCCGACGGTGATCCTGGCGAAGACGGTCAAGGGCTACGGCATGGGCGTCGCCGGCGAGGGGATGAACATCACCCACTCGCAGAAGAAGATGGGCGAGACCGCGCTCAAGGCCTTCCGCGACCGCTTCAACATCCCGATCTCGGACGAGCAGATCGGCGCCGCGCCGTTCTACAAGCCGGCCCCGGACAGCCCCGAGCTCAAGTACCTGCACGAGCGCCGCGAGGCCCTCGGCGGCCATCTGCCGGCGCGCTTCGATGATGCGCCGGCGTTGGAAATCCCAGGGCTCGACGCCTTCTCGCAGCTGCTCGAGGGCAGCGGCGAGCGCGAGATGTCGACGACCATGGCGATGGTCCGGCTGATGACGATGATCATCCGCGACAAGGCCATCGGCAAGCTGGTGGTGCCGATCGTCCCGGACGAGGCCCGCACCTTCGGCATGGAGGGGATGTTCCGCCAGCTCGGCATCTACTCGCACGTCGGCCAGCTCTATGAGCCGGTCGACTCCGACCAGGTGATGTACTACCGCGAGGAGAAGAACGGCCAGATCCTGCAGGAAGGGATCAACGAGGCCGGCGCGATGTCGTCTTGGATCGCCGCCGCCACCGCCTACGCCAACCACGGCCAGGCGATGATCTCGTTCTATATCTACTACTCGATGTTCGGCTTCCAGCGCGTCGGCGACCTGATCTGGGCCGCCGGCGACATGCAGGCGCGCGGCTTCCTGCTCGGCGGCACCGCCGGGCGCACCACGCTGGCCGGCGAGGGCTTGCAGCACCAGGACGGGCACAGTCATCTGGCCGCCGCGACCATCCCGAACTGCGTCAGCTACGACCCGGCCTTCGCCTACGAGCTCACCGTCATCGTCCAGGACGGCATGCGCCGGATGTACGCCGAGAAGGAGAACTGCTTCTACTACATCACGGTGATGAACGAGAACTACCCGCAGCCGGCGATGCCCGAGGGCGTCGAGGACGGGATTCGGCGCGGGATCTATCGGCTGCAGACGGCCGAAGCGATCGGGGCCAAGGACTCGGCGCCGCGCGTGCAGCTGCTCGGCAGCGGCACCATCCTGCGCGAGGTCCAGGCCGCGGCCCACCTGCTGGAGAGCGATTTCGACGTCGCCGCCGATGTCTGGAGCGTCACCAGCTTCAACGAGCTGCGCCGCGACGGGATCGATTGCGAGCGCTGGAACCTGCTGCACCCGGAGGAGACCCCGCGCACCGCCTATGTGACCGAGCAGCTCGCCGCCAGCGAAGGGCCGATCGTCGCCGCGACCGACTACACGCGCGCCTATCCCGACCAGATCCGGCCCTATCTGCCGCGCCGTTACAGCGTGCTCGGCACCGATGGCTTCGGCCGCAGCGACATGCGCAGCCAGCTGCGCAAGTTCTTCGAGGTCAACCGCTGGTATGTCGCGATCGCTGCGCTCAAGGCGCTCGCCGACGACGGCGCGCTGCCGGCCGCCCGCGTGCGCGAGGCGATCGAGAAGTACCGGATCGATCCGGACAAGCCGAATCCGGTGACGCAATGAGCACCTGGCGTGCCAGTGAAGAAGGCCCTCGTTCAGTGCGGCCCTGGGCAATCCAACCCCGTGCAACGCGATCGCACGCGCCCGTGCGCCGAGCTAGGGTGCGCAGGATTGCGACAGCGAGCCGCGCAACGGTGCATCTTGCGATAACGCGTCATGCCAAGGCGCTGACCCCGCTGCACCGCTGCGGCAACCCCTCAACGCGCACCGTCGGGAACAGGAGATAGCTGCGTGGCAACGGTAGAAGACGTCCTGCTTCCCGACATCGGCGATTTCGCCGATGTCGAGATCATCGAGATCCTGGTCAGCACCGGCGATCAGGTCGAGCCCGAGCAGTCGCTGCTGACGCTCGAGAGCGACAAGGCGACGATGGAGATCCCATCGCCGGTCGGCGGCACGGTCGAGGCGATCGATGTCGCGGTCGGCGACCGCGTCAGTCAGGGCCAGCGACTGATGCAGGTCGCGACCGATGCAGCCGGCGGCGACAGCGACCAGACTGGTGCCGATGCCGATACTGATGCCGGCTCTGGCTCCGACTTCAGCTCCGCGACTGCCGCGAGCAGATCTGCCGGCCGTGCTGATGCCGGGCATGCCGCGCCTGATACGGCGGCGGGCCAGGCCCAAGCAAGCGGCTCCGGCTCCGGTTCAGGCTCAGGCGCTAAGGACGCAGCGCAGGCTCAGGCGACAACCGACAAGCGCCACGGCGCTGCCCAAGACAGCGATCGACAGCCAGGCGGCCAGCAGCACGACCATCAGCCCACACCGGCTGGCGCTTCCGGCAAGCACGGCGCACCCGCTGCGACCGCGGCCGGGGCCGATGACAGCGCCGAGGGCGGCGAGCCGATCGAGGTCCGGCTGCCCGATGTCGGCGATTTCGCCGACATCCCGGTCATCGAGATCCTGGTCGGCGAAGGTGACCCGGTCGACGTCGACCAATCCATCGTCACGCTCGAGAGCGACAAGGCGACGATGGAGATCCCGTCACCGGCCGCCGGCACGGTCGAGACGGTCCATATCCAGACCGGTGACAAGGTCAACCAGGGCTCGCTCCTGCTGACCCTGCACGGAACCGCCGATCAGCGCAAAGCGTCCGCCAGCGGCGACACGCCCTCGGCCGAGGAAGCGGAAGCGGCGCAAGCGCCGGCCGCGACCTCGAAGGCTGGAGCAACCGGCGCCGCGGCCGGAGCAAGTGCCGGGACCGGAGCCAGCTCAGGAACCAGTTCAGGAACCGGCACGGGCGCTGCAGGTGGTGCGGGTGCCGAGGCCGGCGCTGCAACGCAGCCGGACGCGAGCACCGCGCCGGCGTCAGAGCGCGTGCCCGGCGAGGCCGAGCGCCGCAAGGCCCCGGTCCTGCCGCGCCCGGCCGACATGCAGGCGATCGCCGCGGGCCGCACCCCGCACGCGAGCCCGGCGGTACGCCGCTTCGCGCGCGAGCTCGGCGTCGATCTCACGCAGGTCAAGGGCAGCGGCCGCAAGGGACGCATCCTCAAGGACGATGTGCAAGCGTTCGTCAAGAAGGCGCTCTCGGCCGGCGGCGCGCCAGCCCCGTCCGGCGGGCTGCCGTTCCAGCTCCCGGCCGCGCCCGAGGTCGATTTCAGCAAGTTCGGCGCGACCGAGACCCAGCCGCTCGCACGGATCAAGAAGCTCAGCGGCACCCACCTGCACCGCGCCTGGCTGACCGTCCCGCACGTCACCCAGTTCGACGAGGCCGACATCACCGAGCTCGAGGCCTTCCGCAAGGGCCAGAAGCAGGCCGCCGAACAGGCCGGGGTCAAGCTCACCTTCATGCCGTTCCTGATGAAGGCGGTCGCCGCGGCGCTGGCGCAGATGCCGACGCTCAAGGCCTCGCTCGCGCCCGACGGCGAGCACCTGATCCTCAAGCACTACACCCACATCGGCGTCGCGGTGGACACCCCGAACGGGCTAGTGGTGCCGGTGATCCGCGACGTCAACAAGAAGGGCCTGTTCGAGATCGCCCGCGAGCTGATGGCCGTCAGCGGCAAGGCGCGCGACGGCAAATTGCTGCCCGGCGACATGCAGGGTGGCGTGTTCAGCATCTCGAGCCTCGGCGGCATCGGCGGCACCGCGTTCACCCCGATCGTCAACGCCCCCGAGGTCGCGATCCTTGGCGTCTCGCGCACCGAGACCAAGCCGGTCTGGAACGGCGACAGCTTCGAGCCAAGGCTGATGCTGCCGTTGTCGCTCTCCTACGATCACCGGGTCGTCGACGGGGCCGACGGCGTGCGCTTCACGACCCTGCTCGCGAGCCTGCTCGGGGATATCCGTCGGCTGCTGTTATAGCCAGTCCGCTTGGTCGGCCGACACAATCGGCCGAACAGCTCAGCGTTTGCGAGCCTACCCCGCCGAGAGCCCGAACGGGCCGCCAGACGACCACGCGACGCAAGTGGCGCTTGTCGCGTCGCGACAGAAAGGCTAGGCTGCGCGCGCAGAGTATGCCGACACTGATGATTTACAACGGGTTTTCATTACCGCAACGGCCCTTTTCCGGTACGCTGACTGCAGACAGGGCCGAGCGAGGCACCTGATGCACACACTGAGCAAGCTGTACGAGCTGGACTATTCGGCCTGGGCGGCACAAACGGCCGAGCTGCTCCGCCAAGGGCGCTTCTCGGAGCTGGACCTGGAGCACCTGATCGAGGAGTTGGGCGACATGGGCAAGAGCCAGCGGCACGAGCTCGTCAGCCGGCTGCGCGTGCTGCTCGCCCATCTGCTGAAATGGCAGTTCCAGTATCGGCGCCTGTCCGAACGCTGGGCGGAATTCGAAGGCAAGCGCTGGCGCAACACGCTCATCGAGCAACGGCTTGCCCTTGGCTACCTATTGGAAGAACATCCCGGACTCAAGGGTCAACTGAACCAGGCCATCGGCAAGGCCTACGGCCAGGCCGTCGAGCTTGCGGCTCGCGAGTCGGAGCTGTCTGTCGAGACCTTCCCGGTCTCCTGTCCCTATACTCAGGCAGAGATCCTCGATGCAGACTTCTATCCCGACATCGAGTAGGCATTGCCAAGAGCGTCCCGACCAAGACATGAGCTCAGGACTCCCCAACGCCCACTGCTGGTCACGATTCGAATACGAGCGCATCGTCGATGCGGGCGGATTCAGCGCTGATGCACGCGTCGAATTGCTGGATGGCGAAATCATCGACATGAGCCCACAGAAGAGCGCTCACGCAACGGCGGTTGGCCTGGTCGAGGACGTGCTGCGCGGCTGCATTGACGAGGGCTATCACATCCGCAGTCAAAAGCCGCTGGCCCTCGATGACCGATCCGAGCCCGAGCCCGACATCGCGGTGGTGCCCGGCCGGCTTCGCGACTATGCGGACAGACATCCGGATACCGCGCTTCTGATCGTCGAGGTTGCCGACACCAGCCTTGCCTACGATCAGGTCAGTAAGGCGCTGGCCTATGCGCGCAACGGCATTGCCGACTACTGGATCCTGAATCTGAGGGATCGAGCACTCGAGGTCTGCCGTGAGGCAGATGATCGAGGATATGGACAACGACGGCTGATCGATGCCCGCGGACATGTCACACCACTGGTCGCCCCGCAGTGCGTCATTCGCGTCGATGATCTGCTGCCCTAGACAGTCCGCGCTACAGAGATACCGACGCCTCACGCCCAACCAGCCTGTCGTGAGGCGACACCTCCTGTTCACGACCCGCCCGTTCACAACCCGCCCTTTCTCAACCTAATGGAAGTCCCGATGAGCGACACCGCTCCGAATCATGAAATCAATGCCCAGGTCGTCGTCCTCGGCGCCGGCCCGGGCGGCTATACGGCCGCGTTTCGCGCCGCCGACCTCGGCCTGCGCACGGTGCTGATCGAGCGCTATCCGACCCTCGGCGGCGTCTGCCTCAATGTCGGCTGCATCCCATCGAAGGCCCTGCTGCACACCGCGCAGATCATCGAGGAGACCAAGACCATGGGCGCAATGGGTGTCACCTTCGCCCCGCCCGAGATCGACCTCGACAAGATGCGCGCGGGCAAGGACAAGGTGGTGAAGAAGCTCACCACCGGTCTCAGTGGCATGGCCAAGCAGCGCCAGGTCGAGGTGGTCCAGGGCACCGGTCGTTTCGAGGGCCCGAACCGCATCCTGGTCGAGAGCCGCGAGGGCAAGACCGCGGTCGGTTTCGACCAGTGCATCATCGCGGTCGGCTCCAGCCCGATCCGCATCCCCGGCTTCCCGCACGATGATCCGCGCGTGATGGACTCGACCGGCGCGCTCGAGATCGCCAGCATCCCGGAGCGGATGCTGGTGGTCGGCGGCGGCATCATCGGCCTCGAGATGGCCAGCGTCTATGCCGCCCTCGGCACCAAGATCGATGTCGTCGAATTGCAGGGCCAGCTGATGCCCGGTGCCGACAAGGACCTGGTGCGCGCCTTCCAGAAGGTCGTCAAGAAGCGCTACGACCACATCTGGCTCGAGACCAAGGTCGCGACCATGAACGCCAGCTCCCAGGGCATCGATGTCGCCTTCGAGGGCAAGCACGCCGGCGAGGCCCGCTACGACAAGGTCCTGGTCGCGATCGGCCGCCGTCCCAACGGCAAGCAGATCAACGCCGAGGCCGCCGGCGTCAAGGTCGACGAGCACGGCTTCATCAAGACCGATCAGCACATGCGCACCAATGTGCCGACCATCTTCGCGATCGGTGATGTCGTCGGCGGGCCGATGCTCGCGCACAAGGCCACCCACGAGGGCAAGGTCGCCGCCGAGGTCATCGCCGGCGAGCCGGCGCTGTTCGACCCGATGACCATCCCGTCGGTCGCCTACACCGACCCCGAGGTCGCCTGGATGGGCCTGACCGAGGTCGAGGCCGAGGCCAAGGGCATCGCCCACGAGAAGGGCGTCTTCCCCTGGGCCGCCAGCGGCCGCGCCCTCGGCATCCACCGCGACGAGGGCCTGACCAAGCTCTTGTTCGACCCCGAGAGCAAGCGCATCCTCGGCGCCGGCATCGTCGGCCCCAACGCCGGCGAGCTGATCGGCGAGACCGTGCTCGCGCTCGAGATGGGCGCCGACATGGAGGATCTGGGCATGACCATCCATCCGCACCCGACCCTGAACGAGACCATCGGCCTCGCCGCCGAGATGGCGCACGGGACCATCACCGACCTGATGCCGCCGAAGAAGCGCTGATGGTTTAGGTCCGTCGCCAGTTGGGTTTCTGCAATGGTGGTTGTTGTACCGCTGCAATAGTACACTTGACGCGCGAGCACGCCAGCCTTGCAGGAGAACTCACCCCTTGCAACTCTTCGGGCACCACATTTCGCGCCGGACGATCTATCTGGCAGGGATCGAGATCCTCATCATTGCCTGCTGCATGCAGTTCGCTTTGATGGTGATTACGGGCAACGCCCTCCAGGAGGGTCTTCTGCTCGGTCAGAACATTGCACTCGCAACATTCACGGTACTGGTGATGGAGACGATGGGTCTCTATGACCGCGAGGTACACGCCCAGCTCGGCACCCAAGGCATCGATGACGTGATACGGCTTGTCGTGTCGATGTTGCTGGCTCTCGCTGCAGTTGAGTTGCTTGGACCCTGGATTCCGCTGGACTTTCCCAAGCTTGAGGCCTTAACCATTGGTATCGGTCTAGCCTTCGTAGTCATCGTCGGCGAGCGCCAAATCTACCGCAGCATTAGCAATAGGGAGGCCTTTGCACATCGCATCCTCGTGCTTGGATCAGGACGCCGGGCCATGGCATTACAGACGTTTAACACCCATGCCCACCGACCTTACAAAGTGGTGGCCTTCGTCGCGATCGAGCAAAGGGAACACTGTGACGTACCGGAAAACCATAGGATCGCATTGGAGCCAGGCCAAACCCTGCTCGGTCTTGCTCGCAGTACACATGCCGAGGAGATCGTCGTTGCCATTCGGGACCGCCGTGGCGTCTTGCCGGTCCGCCAGTTGCTCGAATGCAAGCTCCAAGGGATCACCGTGACCGATGTCTCTTCGTTCTTTGAACGTGAACATCAGCGACTGGAGCTAGAATCCATGAACACGAGCTGGCTTGTCTTCGGAAACGGTTTCCGCCAAAGCTGGTTTGGCAATCTCATCAAACGCACGTTCGATCTGTTTTTGAGCTTGGTGATACTCGTGATCAGCCTGCCCGTGATGCTGATTACGGCCGTCGCGATCCGTCTCGACAGCCCGGGCCCGGTCCTGTACTGGCAAACCCGCGTCGGCCGCGGCAACAGACCGTTCGAGATCTGCAAGTTTCGCAGTATGAGCCAAAATGCGGAACAAGACGGAAAGCCACAGTGGGCGGCCAGTAACGACCAGCGGGTCACGCGCGTTGGTCGCGTCATCCGCAAGCTTCGCATCGACGAGCTACCGCAGATCATCAACGTCCTCAAGGGCGAGATGTCGTTCATCGGGCCGCGTCCGGAGCGGCCGATCTTCGTCGATCAGCTCAGCAAACAGATCCCCTACTTCTTGGCACGGCACAGTATCCGCCCCGGCATCAGCGGCTGGGCCCAGGTGCGCTATCCCTATGGCGCATCCGTACAGGACGCAAAGGAAAAGCTCCAGTACGACCTCTACTACGTCAAGAACCACACCCTATTCTTGGATATCCTGATCATACTGGAGACGGTCAAGGTCGTACTCTTCGGCCGTGGCGCCCGCTAGCATCTCGCGTGCGAGACCCAACGCCGGCCAATGCCCGTCACCGCAATCAGTTATCTCGGCGCCGCGCTTGCTTACCTACTCCTCGCAGTATTGGTCCTGACGCGCTGGCGCCAGCGTCCAAGCAGTGCTTGGATGCTGACGGCGAGCCTGCTGACGGCCGCTTGGGCGCTCTATCTCGCCTTACTCTCTTGGCGATTCAACAACGACGCGGCGATCACCGCAGGCCTCTTCGAGGTTGGCCGAAACGCGGGCTGGTTCGCTCTTCTACTGGCGATACTCGCATCGGTCGGGGGCAGCACCGAGACTGACCAGAGCGCCGAAGACTCAACGAATACGAAGGCCATTCGCACCTGGGTCGGTTCGATCACCGGTTTCGTTCTCTCGGTCACTCTGCTCTTCGTCCTTCCTCCTGCCCTTGCCGGGGTTCCGCTTTGGCGCAGTCTGGCCATCCTGGCGATGGCCGTCGTCGGGCTGATCCTGGTCGAGCAGGTCTACCGCAACACGCCGCCGCAACGCCGTTGGCAGATCAAGTTCCTCTGCCTCGCGCTCGGCGGCCTATTCGCCTTCGATCTCTTTCTGTATGCCGATCTAGTCCTGTTTCAGAACCTCGACAGCCCAACATGGCAGGCACGGGGCATCGTCAGCGCGCTGGTCGTCCCGTTACTCGGCATTGCATTCAGCCGTCGCCTGGCACAGCCAGGCCAAACCCTCGTCTCCCGTAATCTGCTGTTTCATACGACGGCATTGATGGGGAGTGGGCTCTACCTGCTGGCCGTCGGCATCGCGGCCTACTTCCTGCGCCAGGTACGGGGTGATGTCGGCACATTGCTGCAGATCGGTTTCCTGTTCGGGGCGATCGTGCTGCTGGCGCTCGTACTCTTCTCGGGTAGCGTCAGAGCCCGACTGCGCGTTTTTCTATCGAAGCATTTCTTCCATTACAAATACGACTACCGTGAGGAATGGCTGCGCCTCACCGGCATGCTATCGGGTGAGGATCAGGCGATACCCTTCCATGAACGCTGCGTCGGCGCCATCAGCGAGCTGGTCGAGAGCTCGGGAGGCATCCTGTGGGTGCGTCGCGACGATGGACGCTATCAGATCGAAGGCGCATTGAATCTAGGCGAACCGGCTTACCCGCCAGAGAGTCCGACCGAACCGCTGGTCAGCTTTCTCGACCGCACCAACTGGATCATCGAGCTTGAGGAATACCGTCGCGAGCCAGACTTCTATCACGGCTTGATCCTACCGGACTGGCTTCTCCAAGATCCGCGCCACTGGGCGGTGGTGCCGTTACTCAAGGGTGAGGAGCTGGTGGGTTTCGTCGTCCTCGCGCAGCCACGCGCCCCACACCGCATCGACTGGGAAGAACGCGATCTGCTCAAGACAGCCGGCCGTCAGCTCGCCGTTTACGTCGCCCTCGTGCGAACGCAAGAGGCCCTGCTCGAGGCTCGCCAGTTCGAGGCATTCCATCGTCTCGCCGCCTACTTGGTACACGATCTCAAGAACGTGTCCGCCCAGCTCTCACTGATCTGCTCCAACGCCGAAAGACATCGCGATAATCCAACCTTCATCTCCGACGCGTTCGAGACGATTGCCAATGCCCGCGACCGGCTCGAACGAACCCAGGCCAACCTGCGCCATGTGCAACCGCAAGGGCCGAGCGTGCCGCAGCAGACCGTCGCCCTGCGCGATCTCTTGACAGAGGTGATCACCGAAAGCCAGGACGAACGGCCAACCCCGACGCTTGAGGTCAAGCAACCGATTGAGCTCAAGATCGATCGCGACGGCCTCAAGAACATCATCCAGCACTTGGTCCGCAACGCCCAGCAAGCGACAGCCGAGAACGGCTGGGTTAAGCTGATCCTCGATGCCGAAGACGACTGGATTCGCATCCTCGTCGAGGATAACGGTTCAGGGATGGACGAAGAGTTTCTCCGACGACGGCTGTTCCGGCCCTTCCAGACCACCAAGGGCAATGCCGGCATGGGCATCGGGCTCTACGAGGCGCGCGATCGGATTATCCGCATGGGCGGTCGTATCGATGTCCAAAGCCGGGTCGGCAAAGGGACTCTCTTCACGTTGCGGTTGCCGCGATAACCGTTGGCAGCAGTCCTTGTCTTTTCTCGTTCATACACTTACCGAATCGCGATGGACTCTCCCGACAAATACGCCATGAAACTGCTCATCGTCGAAGACGACAGCGGCTTGCAGAGCCAGCTCCGCTGGTGCTTCGACGGTTATGAGGTTCTCCTCGCCGAGGATCGCTCGAGCGCAATGACCCAGGTTCGCAGACATCAGCCTCAACTGGTGACGCTTGACCTTGGCCTACCACCTGATCCAGCCAACGCGACCGAGGGCCTCGCCCTCCTCGAGGAGATCCTAGCGACGACACCAGAGACCAAGGTGATCGTGGTCACCGGCAATGATGACCGGGCCAATGCCCTTAAAGCGGTCAGCCTCGGCGCCTATGACTTCTACATCAAGCCCGTCGATGCCGAGGCGCTGCGGTTGATCGTGGATCGAGCCGCACACCTGTTCGAGCTCGAGGCCGAAAATCGCAAGCTCGCGCGCGAGAGCGCCTCTCCGCTCCAAGGTCTCATCACCTCCGACCCGGGCATGCTCAAGATCTGCCGCATGATCGAACGCGTTGCGCCCTCGGATGCGACCGTCCTGCTCCTAGGTGAAAGCGGTACCGGCAAGGAGGTCCTCGCCCGCGCGCTGCACCAGCTCAGCCCACGCAGCAAAGGCCCTTTCGTCGCGATCAACTGCGCCGCGATCCCGGAGAACCTGCTCGAAAGCGAGCTCTTCGGCTATGAGAAGGGCGCCTTCACCGGTGCAACACGACAAACCATCGGCAAGATCGAGCACGCCGACAAGGGCACCCTGTTCCTCGACGAGATCGGCGATCTCCCGATGAGTCTGCAAGCGAAGCTGCTGCGGTTCCTGCAGGAGCGCGTGGTCGAGCGGCTGGGTGGTCGAACCGAGATCCCGGTCGATATCCGCATCGTTGGCGCGACCAACAAGGATCTTGAGGCACTGATCAAGAGCGGAGACTTTCGAGAAGACCTCTTCTACCGCATCAGCGAGATCGCCATCCATATCCCGCCACTGCGTGAGCGCCAAGGTGACCGGAGCTTGATCGCACACGCGCTGCTCGAGCGTTTCCGCCAAGACCAGCGCAGAACCAACCGCCTCGGTTTCTCGACCGAGGCCCTGCGGGCAATCGAGGCCTACGACTGGCCGGGCAACGTGCGCGAAATGGAGAATCTGATCCGGCGCGCGGTCATCATGGCCGATGGCCCCCTGCTCGAGCCGGACGACCTTGGCTTGGCAGCATCGTCGGATTCTCAAGACCACATCGGCCTCCGCGAGATTCGCGACGCCGCCGAACAGGAAGCGATCATCAAGGCCATGGGCCGGTGTAACGGCAACATCGCCCAGGCCGCCGATCTGCTTGGAATCACCCGGCCAACGCTCTACAACCTGCTCGACAAATACGGCTTTCGCCAATAACCGGTAACCGGGGGTTCAAGCGGCTTCGGGCTGCTCAAGGAAGCGCAAGCCCATCTCCAGACTGTCATTAACGAAGACCACGATGGCATCGCGAATGCCCTTCTCCGGGACAATCACGCGGACCTCTGTTCCAGGAGGGGGCACCTCTGTTTCCTGCACGGCGACGCGCGCACCGCCCAGCGAGATGTCAACCAGGCGACAAGGAAAGGTGAATCCCTGAATCCAGATATCGGTCAACAGGTTCACGATCTTGCGCGGGAAGCGACGCCGATCCGACAGATGCTCGGGCTCGTCGGGGCCGTTCTGGAGGTTCCAGGCTCGGCTTGCATCCCGATGGACCTCATTGGCTGAGAGGGCATAGATCTTCGCCTGCGCACCGGCCTCGACCTGTGGCGCCCCCAAGCGCTCGATGATCGCCGCGACGAATTGTGGCGAAATCTGCCGATACTCGGCATCGGTCGCAAGATCAACACGCAGCTGTTCGTGGATCTTGTCCAACACCTGGAGACGTTGCTCCCAGTTGCCATGCTCGAGCGCTGAGAACCAAAAATCCGCCAGTTCGGCAACCAGTTTCTCCTGATTATCTTCGCCCGTCGACATGGAGCGCCCCCAAGTGTGAGCCTGGACATAGCCCCGGCCAGGAATCTTTAACAACCGTGAGACAACACACCCATCCCCCGAGGCGGTACCTCACAACGAATGTCAGTTAACTATGACCAAGCAAAGATGGGGCCAATTCTAGATTCGACCCTTAACCGATTGATAACAAAAGCGCCTCGCTTAACCGAAGAAAATGCCCAGCGACCGCGCACTGCATTTGTAAAAAAACCTGACACTGACCGCAGGGTTCTACGGTCGCAGATTCTGACCACTCAGCAGATCACGCGCAAAACCGATCGGGATCGCATAGGTGATTCCACTCGGGCGTTCCAGCGCACTCTCCCGCCCTTCCTTGACGAAGACCATATTGATCACGCCCAGCACCTTACCGCTGCCCGGATCGAACAGCGGGCTACCGCTGTTGCCCGGATAGGCCGTCGCGTCCAACTGATAGATATCGTACGGATCGCGCATGCGCCGGATCAGCGACGGCTTCAACTGCTTGCCGGATCGCGCCGGCATCACCACCGGCGCGACGGCGGCAACGATGCCGCGATGCGTAGCAGGAAAAAGTCCCAAAGCTGCACCGATCGGGAAGCCGATGAACGCGATATCCTGGCCTTCACGAACCGACCCAGACCCCGTCAACCGCAATGCCGGCAGCGGCTTGCCCTCGACCCGCAGCAGGGCCAGATCATGCGCCTCGTCCTTCGCGACCGGCCGCGCTGGCCGCACCTGCGCCTTCGGCCCCTCGGCCGGGATCAGCACGGCCAGGAACTCGCGGCGCTCCTTGTTCAGCTGGTCCGGCAGCACATGATGATTGGTGATCACATGGCGCCCATCGGCCACCACGAAGCCCGTGCCGCGCACCTGCGCCCGCGGCTGCCGGGTCTCCTGATAGGTGCCGATGCCGACAACGGAGGGCTTGACCTGCTCGATGGTGGATGGCAAGTCCGCCGCAGAGAGGGTGCCGATGCCTGCTCCCAGCAGGAACGCTGCCGCTAGCAGCCGCCGCGCCAGTCGACGGAACGATTGCATCCGCATTACTCGATCGGTCACTTCATCACCCTCACAAGGAACAGACATTGGCAGACGCGATGGTACACTGAGGTCTCGACTTCGAGGTGACCGAGCGCCAACATTTACGGATTTGTCGACAAACTTGACAGTAGCCGCACGCTGATACATTGTCTGCCTGATCACCGAAGAGCAACAGCTTGATAAATAAAAAAAAACAAAATCGGCGCGAAATTTGCTAGCTTATACAAAAGCATCAACTTCGATTCCCGCCCGACAACGTTTTGGCTCCACTGACGATACAGACAGGATTCAGCCAAGATCAAGATGGAGCGCGGGCTAACCAGGATCAGAGGAGCAACTCAAAGCCATGCATCATGAGCAGCCCAACCAGTCCCAACACCTACCCAACGATCATGCCGAGGCACCAACCGCCAGCGCCCCCCAGGAGCCTGAGATGAGCAAACGGCAATCCCGACGTCGGCTGCTAAAGGCTGCGACGGCGGTCCCCGTCATTTACACGCTGCCAATTGGCGCCTCGGTCGCAGCAAGCTCGACCTGTATCGACAAGGAGGATAACTTCAAGCCGTTGACCGATGAACAAAAACAGGATTTTGCCGATGGAAAATTGAGCCGTGGGCAAGAACTCGACCATAACTACGTCGTTTTCGATGGCAACGATAAGGTTAAGGGGTCTTGTTGGTGTTCGATCAATCCAACGGATACCAATTGCAGCCCAATATAAACTGGCTCAACCTTGAGCAATGAAAGCCCAAGCTAGAAAAATGATCGTCACGGGCGCATTTGCCTGACAGTCACGGGAAGGGGGCGTCCAAACACCTCTATGCAAATTTGCTATCGTCGCCTTGACGACGGCGCGATTATCTTCGATCACCGCACCTGGAAGACCCACGTCTTGACGCCGGCAGCGACCATCATCTATGAAGCCCTCGACGAGATCCGTCCCGCGGATGGCGGCCCCGTCCCGAACGCGGCCGCGCTCGCGTTGCTACAGGAGGATCTCGACATCGAGACCGACACGCCCAGCACCCAACAGCTTCTGCGCATGCTCAGGCATCTCGGCGTCATCGCTTGAAGGAGACAGCCAGCGTGCGCCTGCGCGAGCAACCGCTGCACGCACTCAGCAGACAGGCAGACCGCGGCCGACTCTATCTCGACCAGGGCGCCGCGCGCCTGCGCATCCGCTCATCGGTCAAGGGCTTTATCCGCAACCTGCACCTGCTCTACGGCGCCTTTCCGTACCTGCCCGCCGACACCGGCTTCGCCGACCACCATGTCGAGCTGCGCCGCGGCCGCCGGCTGCGCGCCCTGATCCGCCCGCAATCCCGCTTCCGCACCGACGGCCAGGAGCCTTTCGAGCCCTTCCCGCTGCACGGCGCGCTCCCACTGTTCGAATGGGGCATCAATTGGAGCTTCGCCCAGCGCGCCAATCAATACATCCTGCTCCATTCCGGCGTACTCGCCAGGGCCGACCAAGCCGTCATCATGGCCGCGCCGCCGGGCTCCGGAAAGAGCACCCTCGCCGCGGCCATGATGCTCAGCGGCTTTCGCCTGCTCTCCGACGAGTTCGGCGTGCTCGATCCCAACAGCGGCCAGCTGCTGCCGATGCTCAAACCGGTCGCGCTGAAGAACCAATCCGTCGACGTGATCCGCGCCTTCTCCGATCAAGCCGTCATCGGCCCGCTGTTCATCGGCACCCGCAAGGGCGATGTCGCCCATCTCGCGCCGAACGAGACCAGCACCGACGGCCTGCATCGTCCGGCCCGCCCAGCGCTGGTTATCTTCCCGGCCTTCGAGGCCGGTGCGACCCTCGATTGCCGCCTGATGGCCGGCGAGGATGCCTTCGCGCATCTGGCCTTCAACAGCTTCAATTATCATCTGCTCGGGCCGATCGGTTTCCATGCCGTCGCTGATGTGATCGCCGCCTGCCCGGCCTATAGACTGCGCTTCGGGCAGCTTGAGGCGGCCATCGAGCAGATCCGCTCCCTGCTCGATGAGGCCGATCGCAACACACAGCGCGCAGCACAAGGCCACCCGAAATAAGCCGATGCGTGGGAACGCCGCCTTGCCGATGCCAGCAGGCCGTCATCTGCTCCCGCTGCTGCGCGATCCCGCCCACGCCCGAGGCATGCGGCTGGCCGATTGGGATCAGACCCTCCGCCTCGCGCGGCACGCACGCCTGCTCGGTCCGCTCGGGCACCGACTGCAGGCGGACCCGCCCAGTTGGGACCAGATCCCCGCGCGCGTGCAGGGCCACCTTCAAGCCGGCATCAACGATGCGGCCTACCATGCACAGCTCGTGCGCATGGAGCTGCGGGATCTCGAGCAGGCGTTGCCTTCAGACCTCTCCGTGACCCTGCTCAAAGGCGCGGCCTATCTCCTGCAAGACCTACCGCTCGCGCGCGGACGCACCCCGAACGATGTCGATCTGCTGGTCCGGCGGGCGGACCTGGAGACCGCCGAACAGGCGCTCAAACGCGCCGGCTGGCGCATGGCCGTCCAGTCTGCCTACGACGAGCACTACTACCGCGAATGGAGCCACGAGCTGCCGCCGCTGCGCTATCCAGGTCACCCGCTCGAGGTCGATCTGCACCACAGCATCACCCCGGTCACCAGCCGCACCCGCGCCGATGATGCCCTGCTCTTCGCCGACCTGAGACCGATCCCGAACTCCCGCTATCAGGCCCTCGGCCCGCTGGATCAGATCATCCACGCCGTCATCCACCTGTTCCAGGACTCCGAGCTCAATAACGAGCTGCGGGGGCTGCTCGATCTCGACGGGCTGCTGCGCCAGTTCCTCGACAGCGAGCAGGACTGGCGCATCCTGATCGACCGCGCCCGTGCCCACCATGCCAGCCGGCTGCTCTGGTATGCCTTGCATTACTGCCGCACCTGGCTCGGCACCCCGGTCCCGGAGCCGCTCGAGTTACCGGCCCCGCCGGCCCTGACCCGCGTCGCATTCGACTGGGTCTTCCGCCGCAGCGGCCCGCCGAAGCTCCCCGACAAGCGCTCCACCCTCGCGCAACGCCTCGCCCGCCAGGCGGGTCAAGCGCGCTACCATTATCGGCGGATGCCTGCCGGGCTCCTCGCCAGACATCTACTACACAAAGGCTGGATCAAGGTGACAGCCAAGAATAGATAGCGATAGCGAATCCCGGTCAGCAGAGCATGCCAGTCAGCCAGACATCGTCTCGGGGTATCATCGCGATCGTCGCGGCGCTCATCGCCTACGGCTCGCTTTATCCGCTCGCGTTTTCCCTTCATCAGGGCACAAGCAGCGATGTCTGGGTGCAGTTCCTCACAACCCGGGGCGAGGGACGCGACTCGCTCAGTAATCTCGTCGGCAACATTGCCTTATTCGTTCCGCTCGGCTTCTTCGCGGCGATTGGCGACCCAGCGGCGGGAGGCCGCATTTCCCGATTTCGGCCGATACTCGTGTGGGGGATGCTATTCGCCCTCACACTCCAGATCCTGCAAGTTTTGATACCCACTCGCGATGCCGCTTTGGTTGATGCGGTCTGGAACACCCTTGGTCTTGGCATCGGCGTCGCACTTGGCTCCGCTGCCACGTTAACGCGTTGGTTCCGAACCTCTGCTGAGCAGCCCCTACCGATGGCGACTCTTCTTGTCGCTTCGCTGTGGGGGGCAAACGAGCTCTTGCCTCTGGTGCCAAGCATCGACCCGCAGCTCGTCAAGGACAGCCTCAAACCGCTGCTAATCGAGCCACACTTCGCGCTCGCCGACAGCCTCGCCACGGCCATCGGCATCGGCGTGCTCGGCCAAGCCCTTGCGCGTCTCCTTGGCGAGCGTGCAAGCCTCCCCTGGCTGTTGCTTCTGGCGGTCCTTGTACTCGCGGTAAAACCGTTCATCGTCATCGTTGAGCTCGACCTCTCAACCGTCATCGGCTTCGCCATGGGCTGCATGACCTGGGCGCTTCTCCTGCGCTTCAATGGACAAGCGCGTGCAACTGTGCTCCTCGCTGCACTCTTCCTAGTACTGACCCTCACTAGCCTTGAGTCCTTTCACCTCGCTGATGAGCCCAATCCAATAGGGAGGATTCCGTTCGCCGAGGTGCTCGAAGGATCAATGCTGGTTAACGCACGAGCACTGATCGCCAACCTGTTTTTCTACACCGCCATCCTGTGGCTATTCCGGCTACATGGCGTCTCGCTCGGGAGGGCGAGCCTACTGCTCGCGCTCTGGGTAGCCCTGCTCGAAGCGGCGCAGCTATTCGTAATCGGGAGGACGCCTTCGGTAACCGAGCCGCTGTGGGTCCTTCTCGTCGCGTTTGTCCTTAGTCGCCTAACCGATCAAGCACAACCATGGGATGCGCGCCGCACTCCCGCGCGCGCTCAAGCCCAGTACCACGCAGACACCGCGCGAGCCCTTACAGAGACCACCCCATGGCAGCGCCTGTTGCTCCCGTTCGCCGTGATCGCGGCGCTCGGGGCAGCTGCACTCTTGATACTCTTGCAGCTGCCCGGCATTCCCTACAACCTGCGCGAGCTGTTACTCGGCGAGTCGCACCCGCTCGCGGCCTGGGTCTTCATGCTGGCGGTACTCTGGATCGGCGCCGGTGCAGCCTGGATGGCGCACCTGATCAACCGCTCACGCTGGCCGATCCTCTCCATCCCAACAACCGCATTCGTAGCCGCTATGGTGAGTCTGCTGTTGCTCATGCTCAGCGTCACCCAAGAGAGTCTCCTCGATATCGCCGGATCGACCAATCTGCACTGGTTCGTGACCAATAAGGACATCTGGGGCGAGCCAGCTCGCAACCTGTTCCTCGCCGTCGACCCAGACGTCGTTGCCTTCGTCGAACGACCGGTGCGCTATGCGGCACTCTACGGCCCAATCGTCATCTTCCTCGCCCTCGCGCAAGCGGCCTGGATGCAACTGCAAAACCAGGATTCATCCGTGCGCACCGTTGCGACGCGCCTGGGCTGGCTGATGCTGAATGCCCTACCTTGGCTCTTGCTCTGCAAAACCATCGTCTTCGATTGGTCCTCGACCGACAACCTGAACGAGCTCATCACGCGCGAAGGGCTTTTCGGCCTCCATGGCGACTATTTCCTCTACGCGCTGATGGCCTTGCTTGCCGTCGACGCAGTCTTGATCGCGAACGCGCACTCGCGACGCGCAGCGCTGATTGCCGTGTTGGTGAGCATCCTATCCATCCCGCTCGCCTGGTGGCTGCTCGACCAGGGGCTCGCAGACCAAGTCGAGAAATACGGCTTGACGTTCTCGGGCGTCCAATTCCTGCTTGGACCCGACCGCAGTGATCTGCTGAGCGAGGAGGCCCTGCTCGCGCGCTGGGTCGCGGTGCAAACGGCCGCCGTGATGACCTTCGCATTCGGATTGAGGCTCGCGAGCCCGATCTTCACACCCGCAGCCAGATCGGCAAACCGAGGACGCACGTCGACCAATACCATCTCCCCCAACCGCCGACATGCACCCGTCATCACGGTCAACCTGACCGAGCATCAGCTCGACTTCCTCGAGCAGGTGGCCGAACAGCTCGGGCTGGATTTGCGCAGCGCCCTTCAGCGTATCCTCGACAGCGTGCTCGACGAGGAGCAGGCGGAGTCGACCCTGCTGGACCAACTACCAAGACCGCAGCCCGAAGCCGGTGACCTCGGCCAGCGCCTCCATGCCATACCGATCGCATTGCGCGCGGATCAAGGACAACGCCTCTCAGGGATTGCAGAGCAGGCAGACGTCAGCGTCTCCCGAACCATCCGCCGCGCGCTGCATCTGTTCATGGAGTCAACCGCGGATTCGAGCTGACGGCAGTCACGGCCAATAGGCCCCGAACCGTCTCGCCGCGGCATCGCCCGCCCGCTGCTGCGACAGCCGCCTAGCCCTCGGCCAGTGCGGCGCGATCTCGAGCGTCTCCGGCATCCGCAACTGGCCGGCCCGCGGGCGCAGATCGATCGCCTCCAAATCCGCCAACGGCGCCCTGAACAGCGTCTCGGCCTCGGCGAGCCTGCCCACATGATTCAAGCCATTCTCCCACTCCGGCTGCGGGCGCATGCTCAGCAGCACGTTTCCGGCAACCTGGGGCGATACCCCCTCCGGCATCCCGCTCACGGTCAGGGCCGTGCCGCGCGCCAGGATGGTATTGTGGATCACATCCACCGCCCGTGGCACATCGTTGTGGGCCATGAAGATCACCCCATCGCCCAACCAGTTCACGAATCTGTTGTTGTGCAACGCCACGCGGCCTTCACCCTGGAACAGGCGCTCGGTCGGGTTCTGAAAGAACAGATTGTGCTCGATCAGGTAGTAATCCTCAGCGCCCGGCCCTTGCAGCGGAAAGTGCCCAACCAGCACATTCGGCCGCGCCCGCTCGCCCTCACCGCCGCCGGTCAGCTTGCTGAAGACATTGTCGCGGATCACCGTCACCGACGGCCCTTGCGGCATGCCCTCCAGCACCGGCCGCGGCGCCTGATGCTTGATCTGCAGGTTGTAGCCGAGCGTCTCCTCGATCCGGTTGCCCTCGATGAGGCCGTTGACGAAGGGGGCGCTCCCATCGGGATTCCCCAGGTACATCCCGGTTCCGACGTCTTTGATCCGGTTATTGCGGATCACCCAGTTCCAGGCCGGCACGCGAGTCGCAATCCCGTTGAAGCCCTGCGCCGCATCGAAGCCAGTGATGGTCAGGTTTTCCAAGTTCACATCATGCGCGAAGCGCCCGCGGCCTTCGGCAACAATCGCATGGCACCGACGGCCATGTCCTTTTAGGTAGAGATTCCTTATGGTCACATGTGCCGCGTCAATTAAACTCACGGTAATCCCATCCTCGCGACCTTCGAACACTGCCGGCGGCCCGTCGGCTGGTCCTTCGATGACCACGGGCCGCCCCGGTTCTCCAGTGATTCCTCGCAGCGGTAGTCCACTGCGGTAGCTGCCAGAGGCCAACATAAGCGTATCCCCAGCCTCCAGGTTGCCTAGGTATCCGCGATAATCTCCTGGCCCTGCATTCAGCAACTGCTCGGCGGCAGCCACTGCACCAAGCGACATACCCCATGCAGCAAGAATCAAGCATATCGACGCCAAACGCATCTCTTGCACGACTTTCCTAAACTTCGCTAGCGTATCGGGAGCAAAGTTGCTATGTTGTTCATGTTGCATAAAAACTACAGGCATTGCCTCCCGCAACCGCGGTACAAATTGCTGCGACATTATCGGCGAGACGATACTCCACTGAGTATGGCCGCTATCGACTCCACAACGCTGGCACGCAGAGCCACACATGACCGGAGCCGTAGATAGCTGACTACGGCATAGGCATGGGATTTCTGCCCCAGAAAAGGGATACGGCGACATTTTTCATCTATAGATTCACGATCATGACGGACACGTTCAATCGAGACGATTGGTATAAGCACGACCCTGACCAACGTCGCTATGCCGCAGGTAATGGGAGTTGGCTTGCGATCACTCCTGAGGAATTTGAGGCTATAACGGCGCAAGCAAAAACTGCGTGGAGGAGCGCACTAGAGGGTATTGCCTACCCGTGGCTCTGTTGGAGCGTTGCTAGCGATTGGTGCCTAGTGCAGCAACGACTAGTTCGTTCCGTGGGTTGGACACCTATCGTCGGATATGACCCCCGCGCGGACGTTCCTCCTATTATCGACGGCGCCATACTCATGAATTTCAATAAGGAGATAGGTTTTCCGAAACTTACACCCATGGTGCCAATGGAGCTTACATATTTATTCGCTCCTCGGCTCGCATTTTGGCATAGTGATCTTTTGGTACGTGAACCATTGCTTCGCAAAATTGCTGAATTATTCAAGGCTTTATCTGATGGTGAAATGGCAGCTGTTGATGACCGTCAAAGATGGCATCAACGGATAAGAGGTAATCGTGGCCGATACTGGGAGTTACTCGGTTGTACGACACGGGGTGCAAGTCAGTCAAACTTTGCACACGGGTGTGGATGGTGGCGTCGCAGCTATCTTCATCCAAACTGCCAAACCGAAGAAGAACGCAATCTTCGAAGGCGCCGCTATACATGGGATCATGGTGCTGGAATTCTGGCATGGCAAGAACTCCACAATGGCAAATTAAGGCCTCTCCGTGCAAAACCTTTACAAGAAGGACATTGTACGAAAATTAGCAATAAGCGCTACATAAAACAGTCTCCAAATAACGCCAAAAAGGATCTAACGAAAGACCTGGTATTTAACTACGATCTAAATGAAGTCTGCATTAAATTGGGGTTGGCTAAGTTCTTATAAACCGGGAAGTTCTTTTGGCGCCCTCCCAGGCTAACAACCTGCAGCTGCTGCCAGATTCATTAGCGATGAGCTTACAAAACACTATGAAACACTGCTTATCTCGTTTAATTTTGCTATCTCTATTGCTGATGGCAACAGAAAATTCCTTGTCGGTTGATTTCTGCCCGCCTTTAAAGAGCTCGCATGGAAATAGAGATTATCTTGACCCAAGTAATCAGCACCATGTGGGAATGGTTGAAAGATACCATTTTAATGAAGACGTCAGGCAGTTAAGAGGTGGCGCTCGGCCCAGCGGCAGCCTAGTAGGGGATCTTGAGTATACCTTGAATTGGTTTCCGAATCATCACGTGGCGCTTGATACGCTAGTCCGTCTTGCTATAAAGAAAAAAAATCCGATGCCTTTAGGCGCGGAACACATTGAATGTCGCTTTGAATGGGCTAGAAAAGTAAACCCGCAAGATGGCATGGTTGAATTTATCGAGGCCCAATATCGATTTAAAATTGGAGAACATGACCAGGCTAAGATTTTGCTTAAAAATGCAGCGCGGCTATCACCAAGAAATGCGAATGTATTATATAATGTAGGGTTGTTATATTTCCGCATGAAAGAGTACGAGAAAGCGCACAAGTATGCGCAATCTGCTTATGAGCTTGGGTTTCCATTACCGGGGCTACGTGAAATGCTTAGTGATGCCGGCTATCCACTAGATGAGTCTTGAATCATGTTAACGAACGGTTTTAAAATATTGTCCAGCTAACAATTATCCGGACACTCTCATTGTGCGTACTGAGTATACGGGAGCTTGAAGAACGACTTGATCAGCTCGGTTTCTTCTTTCAGCGACTGCAAGGCTGATTGCACGGAGCGCAACGGTGTCCGGTTTCGAAACCAATGGGGTACAGCTTGATCGAGTTTAGCTAACTGTCAGGGGCTGTCTACGGTGCCCGGAGGCAGAGGGGTTCCTGTTTTGATTCGTGCGTCGAGGGCGGCAAGTGTGCCCGCCCAGCGCGTTGTAAGGACCGCGAATGTTTATTGATTTAGCGCAAGCGAGTCAATAAAAAAGCTTGACAAGAGAGCCGGGGACGGCTCGCGTTTTCATAGGCTTCACCTATCGAGAACGCGATCATGTTTGATAAGAACCGCTTAACCAACCTGATGCAGACGCTGACCGAACAGACCGTTTTGGGGGACTTGCTCGCGCCGCTGCAGCGCGTCTTGTCTCGCGTGCGCCCGGCTAAGGCGCCGGGGCGGGTGCTGAGCAGCGAGGCGTTCATGAGTCTCGGTGTGCTGCGTCATCTGCAAGGGACCTCGGCGTTGCGGGAACAGATTCAACAGCTGCTGCATCTCGATGTGAGCGCCGTTGAGCGCCCGCCCTTGGCGCGCTCGACCTGGTCGGATGCGTTGGCCTCCAAGGAGCGCCAAGGGGTGCTGCGGGCGGTGGTGGCTGAATGGCGCGCTGAGGCGGCTGGCGTCTTGCCCGATCGCTTGGCCGAGCTTCCGGGGCTGGCTGGACGCCCGGTTCGGGCGCTGGATGGGACCGACCAGCAGGAGAGCGCTCACGATCGACGCTGCACACCCAAACAGGGCGGCGAGGACAACCCCAAGGGGCACGCCCTGCTGGCGTTTCAGAACCTGCGCATCGGGGTCATTGACGACGTCTTGACCGACACCCGCAGCCGCCACGAGATGCAACTGTTGCGCGACTACGATCAACGCAGCGACGCCTTGACCCGGGAGCGCCGGACCGTCTGGGTTGCGGATCGGGCCGTTGTCAATGCGCCGTTCTGGGATGCGAAGAAACGGGCGCTGAAGGTCACGGTGATCACCCGCATGAAGAAGAACCTCTGCGTGGACTCGACCGAAGGGTTGCCGATCGCTGAGCATCCCTGCAACGAGGGGGTCCTCTCGGACCTGCTCATCCGCCTGACCAGCTCGAAGGAGGAGTGGCGTCTGATCCGCTACCGCACGCCAGGGGGCACGGAGCTGGAGCTGCTGAGCAACGATTTCAGCCTGCTGCCAGGTGTGGTCGCCTTCCTGTATGGGCGGCGTTGGGAACAGGAGAAGACCCATGACAACTGGAAGAATGACTTCGCCGTGGCCAAGGCGTGGGGCCAATCACCGGTGGCCATCGCCAATCAGGCCGATCTGGCGATCATCACCACCCTGCTGGTGCATCGGATGCTTGCGCGCTGCCTGAAGGGCGAGCCCGCTGGCGATGAGAAGGCGCTGCGCAAACAGGATCGGCGACAGCAAGGGCTCGCCGATCAGGCGGTCGGCACCGAGCGCCCGGCCTGGAGTGCGCCGCTGTACCGCTATACGTCGAAACTCAGCCGTCAGGTGCTGCGCTTCTTTAAGCTCGCGTTTCTCCAACCAGCCTCGCCACAGCTCTATGAGACGCAGCTGCGGCCATTGTTGATGGCGTACCTGTGAGGGGGAGGCGGACACCGTTGCACGGAGCGCTTCAGGTCATCTTTCGTTTTAATTGCTTGTCGGCCGACCCGCTTATTCTTTACAGTGTTCCAGACTTGCTCGTCGGGGTTTAGCTCCGGCGAATACGTCGGGAGAAAGTACACCCGAATTTGATGGCGATGCGCACGCACAAATTCGCGCGTCTTTTTAGAACGGTGGAACGGTGCACCGTCAACAATGATAATCAACGGGTGATCGCGATTGGCAATCAGTTTTTCCAAAAAGGCGATGTAACGTTCAGAGTCGATCTTCGCGTCTTCAATCGAGAACTCCATCGCACCAGCGGCTGTCACGCTCGACAACAGGTTCAAACCACTGCGGTGCTCGCTGCCTCGCACCTGGGGGGTTGTCCCCACCGCGCCCCACGTCTTGCCCGCATGCGTGCGCAAGCCAATGCCGGCTTCGTCTTCAAACGCGATGTCGGCCTGAAGCTTCTCGGCGAGACGCTTAATGCGCGGAAAGGTGTCGGTGACAAAGCGCTCAACGGCCTCCGGTTTCTGCTCTGCAGCACGAAACCAGGGTGTTTGATCACTCAGCCCGAGCCGCTTGAGATGTTGGCTGACCGTGGTACCCGCCACCTGGATGGCCGGGTGACCGCGGGTGATCACTCACCCGCGGTTCCCACAGATCCGGACATGCGGAACTCCCGCATCCGGCTCCTCGGTCTAGACGTTCGCTACGTGGCATAGATGCTGTGCACCACCCGCGCGGGCGGGAGCGGGTAGCGCGTCGGGATAGAAATACGGCGCGCGCAACAGTAGGTCCAGGCTTGGCTGTTTCGGCGTTTCCGCGGGACGTGCCCGTTTAGACCAGACCGTGGTTCACGTTTCCGTAAGCCCCCCTACGATCCCGGACGGTCGGATTTCCCGAGTCCGGTTCTGACCTTGGCTTGTCCGCCCAGGGCCTTCCCGCAGCTGGAGGAAACTCAAATGCTGGCGCATATACGCCCCGCTCCAGCTCGGTTTACCACTGAGCCTAGGCCGGTTTACGCCATAGCTGATCTCGGCTCGGAGTCCGAGGCTATCGCAGGCCCGCCAAGTGCCCAGAGCCCCTTCGCCCGCTGTTGGTGTTACCTTCAGCGTAACCGTCTGGGCAACTACCGGATTGACCCTTCCTGTTTCAGGTCGTCCATTTTGAGGTTGTGCGGCAGCCAGTGGAAGCGGCAACTGCTCGAGAAGCTGCCGGAGCTGTTCGCGTCTGGCAAGGCGCGCAAGGAGCCGACGGTTGAGACGGCCACGGCGCCGCTTTACGAGGAGATCGGGCGCTTGAAGGTC
>NZ_NRSJ01000013.1 GCF_016584085.1 Halochromatium glycolicum
GCTTTTGTCCGATGGGTGTGCAACGATTGTTGTGTAGCGACTGCTCAACTGAGGAGCCGGATGCGGGAATTCCGCACGTCCGGATCTGTGGGAACCACGGGTGAGCAATCACCCGTGGTCACCCGGCGGCAATCGCCTAAGGCGTCACTTGCTCGCTGTCTGACCCCAGGCGCCAAGCCCGGCTCCAGACTGGGCAACCGCATCGCACAGCTTGACCGGTGCAACCAGGCAGCCGCATCCTACGCGGTTATCGCTGCGCGAGCGGTATCGGCCGCATCGGTCGGATCGCAAGCGGCTCCTCGACTCCATGACGGACGCTCGCGATCAATGCGGACCTACAGGATCAGGGCTGCAGGATCAGGGTTGGCGCAGCATCATTTCTCCGATCAAGCTGGAATCTCATGGCCGATACGCCCCCTTCGCTGAGCTTCGAGGTCGCCCCCGGCGGCGCGCTGCGCGGACCACTCCAGGTGCCGGGCGATAAATCCATCTCGCACCGCGCGGTCATGCTCGCAGCCTTAGCCGAGGGTGAGACCGCGATCAGCGGTTTTCTAGAGGGCGCCGACAGCCTCGCGACCCTGGCCGCATTTCGGGCGATGGGGGTGCAGGCCGAGGGTCCGGAGCAAGGCCGGCTGCGCGTGCAGGGCGTTGGGCTCCACGGACTGCAAGCGCCGGCGGATGCCCTCGATCTCGGCAACTCCGGCACCTCGATGCGGCTGCTGTGCGGGCTGCTCGCCGGGCAGTCGTTCGCAACCACCTTGATCGGTGATGCGTCGCTCTCCCGCCGGCCGATGGGCCGGGTCATCGAGCCGCTGACCCAGATGGGCGCCCGGATCGAAGCGACACCCGAAGGGCGCGCGCCATTGCGGGTGCTGCCAGCCAAACAGCTCAGCGGGATCGACTATCGGATGCCGGTCGCGAGCGCTCAGGTCAAGTCGAGCCTGCTGCTGGCCGGTCTCTATGCCCAGGGCGAGACCTCTGTGCGCGAGCCGGCGGTGACCCGCGATCATACCGAACGCATGCTCCAAGCCTTCGGCTATCCGTTGCGGCGCGAGGGCGATCGCGTCTGCCTAAGCGGCGGTGGACGGCTGCATGCGACCGCGCTCCGGATACCGGCCGACATCTCGTCGGCGGCCTTCTTCCTGGTCGGTGCCAGCATCGCGCCGGGCTCGGACCTGACCCTGACCGAGGTCGGGCTGAATCCGACCCGGATCGGGGTGATCAATATCCTGCGCGGGATGGGCGCTGATATCGCGATCGAGCGTCCGCGCGAGCTCGGCGGCGAGCCGGTGGGCGACCTGCGGGTGCGGTCCGCGCCGTTGCGCGGGATCGCGATCCCGGAGGACCAGGTCCCGCTGGCGATCGATGAGTTCCCGGCCCTCTGTGTGGCCGCGGCCTGTGCCGACGGGCCAACGCTGGTGCGCGGCGCGGCCGAGCTGCGGGTCAAGGAGAGCGATCGCATCCAGGTGATGGCCGATGGCCTGAGCACGCTCGGCGTCGACGTCGAGCCGCAGCCGGACGGGATGCGGATCGAGGGCGCCGGCGCCGCCGCGCAGCTGGACGGCGGCACGGTCGATGCCTATGGCGATCATCGCATCGCGATGGCGTTCGCGATGGCCGCGCTGCGCGCCACCTCGCCGATCGTGATTCGCGATTGCGCCAATGTCGAGACCTCGTTCCCGGGCTTCGCGGCCGCCTCGGCCGGGGTCGGTCTGCCGATCACCGAGCAGCGCGGGGCCACGGACGCATGACCGACTCCGCATCCGCAACCCCGTCAGCAACCCCGCCAGCAACCTCGGCCCCGGTCATCACCATCGACGGGCCGTCCGGGACCGGCAAGGGTACGATCGCGGCCCTGCTCGCCGAACGTCTCGGCTGGCATCTGCTCGACAGCGGCGCCCTCTATCGGACCCTTGCGCTGGCGGCGCGGCGGGCCGATGTCGATCTCGACGACGATGCCGCGCTCGGCGCCTTGGCCGAGCGTATCGAGGTCGTCCCGGACGGCGAGCGGGTCTGGCTGGACGGCGAGGATGTCTCGGCGCCGATCCGCACCGCGCAGGCTGGCGCGGATGCCTCGCGTGTGGCCGTGCACCGGTCGGTGCGTGCCGCGTTGCTCGACTGGCAGCGGGCCGCGGCGAGGCCGCCGGGCCTGATCGCCGATGGCCGCGACATGGGCTCACAGGTCTTTCCGGCGGCGGTGCTCAAGGTCTTCCTTGATGCCAGCCCTGAAGAACGCGCAATGCGCCGATATAAACAGTTGAAGGACAAGGGGCTCGATGCTAACCTGCCAAATCTTATCCAGGAGCTCCGTGTGCGTGACGCCCGCGATCGCGAGCGTTCCGAGAGTCCGCTGCAGGTTCCAAGCGGTGGCGTGGTCGTCGATTCGACCGAGCTAACGATCGACGAAGTGCTCGCCCAGGTCGTCAGCTTGGCCCAGCAGGCCCTCAGCGCGGCGTGACCGGGATAAGACCTCGGATTAGAGCCCGCCTCTCGTTCCGCTGGCCGCGGCAGTGCAGCCTAGAGCCACGGGTGGGTCCTCGAGCCCTTGATTCGTGATCCCGACCGAAGCGTCGCCGCCTCGGTCTTATTGTTTTAACTCAACCCTCCTGTTCTCGGCGATGCCGGGTCGGTGACGACGATGACCAGGAGACGGCGTAGGACGCCAGGAACATTCACAGCATGACCGAAAGCTTCGCCGAGCTCTTTGAGCAGAGCCTCACCAACACGCAGCTCCAGCCTGGCACCATCGTGACCGGCCAGGTTGTCGACATCACCTCCGATGCCGTCATCGTCAATGCCGGACTCAAGTCCGAGGGCATCATCCCGCGCAATCAATTCCTGAGCCCTGAAGGGGAGCTCGAGGTTGGCGTTGGAGACGACGTCGAGGTCGCGCTTGACGCGGTCGAAGACGGTTTCGGTGCGACCCGGCTGTCGCGCGAGAAGGCGAAGCGCTTCGCCGCCTGGGACAAGCTCGAGAAGGCGTTCGAAGACGGCGATACCGTCACCGGCCAGATCAACGGTAAGGTCAAGGGCGGCTTCACGGTCGAGCTCGGCAGCGTGCGCGCGTTCCTGCCGGGCTCGCTGGTCGATATCCGGCCGGTGCGCGATACCACCTACCTCGAAGGCAAGGATCTCGAGTTCAAGGTCATCAAGCTCGACCGCCGCCGCAACAACGTGGTCGTTTCGCGGCGTGCCGTGGTCGAAGAGGAGTACAGCGCCGAACGCGAGCAGCTGCTCGAGAAGCTCGAGGAAGGACTGGAGCTCAACGGTGTGGTCAAGAACCTCACCGACTATGGTGCGTTCCTCGATCTCGGCGGCATCGACGGCCTGCTGCATATCACCGATATGGCCTGGCGCCGGGTCAAGCACCCATCCGAGGTGGTCGAGATCGGTCAGGAGATCATGGTCAAGGTGCTCAAGTTCGACCGCGAGCGCCAGCGTGTCTCCCTGGGTCTGAAGCAGATGGGCGAGGACCCCTGGATCAATATCTCGCGCCGCTATCCGGAAGGCACGCGCGTGTTTGGCAAGGTCACCAACATCGCCGACTATGGCTGCTTCGTCGAGATCGAAGAGGGCGTCGAGGGCCTAGTCCATGTCTCCGAGATGGATTGGACCAACAAGAACGTCCATCCGAGCAAGGTCGTCGCGATGGGTGATGAGGTCGAGGTCATGGTCCTCGATATCGACGAGGAACGCCGCCGCATCTCGCTCGGCATCAAGCAATGCCAGTCGAACCCCTGGGACGAGTTCTCGGCGATCCACAAGAAGGGCGATCACGTCTCCGGTCAGATCAAGTCGATCACCGACTTCGGCATCTTCATCGGACTCGATGGCGGCATCGACGGGCTGGTCCACCTGTCCGATATCTCCTGGGACGAGTCCGGTGAAGAGGCGCTGCGCAACTTCAAGAAGGGCGACGAGGTCGAGACCGTGGTGCTCTCGGTCGATCCGGAGCGCGAGCGGATCTCCCTCGGGATCAAGCAGCTCGACAAGGACCCGTTCTCGAGCTTCGTCGCCGTCCATGAGAAGGGCAGCATCGTTACCGGCACCATCACCGAGGTCGATGCGAAGGGTGCCAACATCGATCTGGGCGAGGGCGTCGAGGGCTACCTGCGTGCCTCCGAGATCTCGCGTGACCGGGTCGAGGATGCCCGCTCGGTGCTCAAGGCTGGTGAGGAGGTCGAGGCCAAGTTCCTCGGCGTCGATCGAAAGAACCGCAGCATCTCGTTGTCGATCAAGGCGAAGGACATGGCCGATGAGCAGGCGGCGATCAAGGGCTATGCGCGCGAGGCGCAGGCCGGAACCGCAACGCTCGGCGACATCCTGAAGCAGCAGATGGAAGAGGCCGCGAAGGACTGATTGCTGCGACTCGTCTTCGCGCAGCCATCATTCCAATTGATCACAGCCCGGCACCCTGTGCCGGGCAGCGTTGATATCGCAGGCGATCCGCTATGATGAAATCCGAGCTCATCGACATCCTCGCCCGGGAACAGAACCATCTCGCCTACAAGGATGTCGAGCTGGCGGTGCGCTGCATCCTCGAGCAGATGAGCGCGGCCCTGGCATCGGGCGAGCGCATCGAGATCCGAGGCTTCGGCAGCTTCTCACTGCACTTCCGTCCACCCCGCGTCGGCCGTAATCCGAAGACGGGCGATGCGGTCGCCCTCTCAGGGAAGCATGTGCCGCACTTCAAGCCTGGCAAGGAGCTCCGGGATCGGGTCAATCAGGCCTACCAGGCCGAGCTGGCGCGCCTCGCGCAGCAGCAAGACGGCGGTAGTGATGAGGAAGAAGGGGACGAAGAGGGTCCAGCAGAGCGTTCCCGAGCAGCGGCCAGTCTTGGCTAACGGTCATGGCGACGCGCCATCCCGGCGCATGAAACGCTCGCAGCCGTTGCTTCGCGGTAACGGGCTTCCCAAAGCACAAAGCAGCGCGCCTTCGCGGACGGACGATGACGAGCGCGCTGTGAGCCGCACCACCGACCCCACCTGCGCTGAAGGCGCCTTCTGAGGAACCCGGAATGACTGGCGGAATGAGCGGCGCTTAGGGCACAAGGCCGCCCCGGACAATGAACCTAGAAACCGCAGTTGGACGGCCGTCACCCATTGGTGCGCTTCATGAAGCGCCAGAAGTGGAACCAGTGCAAAGGGTTGCATGCTGGGCTAAGCGGTCAACTGCGGTTTCTAGGATAAAGCCAGCATGGTTCACGGCGACCTAGAGGGTTAGTCCTCCGCCTCCAGAGGGCCGAGGAGAGGGCCGGGGCGGATACCCATTCGGCAAAAATGGTGTGGCGAGACCTCTGGCGCGGCGCTTGCGCCGGCCAGGCGGTCCTTGAGTGGCTACTCAGAATAGCCGCGCCCTTTTCGACCCGTTACCGCGCGCGCGAAGATGTTCGGCTGCCCGGATGGGATCACGGTAACCCCGCCCGCTGAGACCTTGTAGCGCTTGGCATCGGCATCGCGATCGTAGCCGACCTCGGTGTTGGCCTCGATCACGTTGTGGCGATCGACGATGACCTTCCTGAGTCGGGCGCCTTTGCAGACGCGCACATAGTCCATGATGATGCAGTCCTCGAGCTCCGCTCCTTCCTCGATCACCGCCTCGCGCCGGATGATCGAATTCCGGATGCGGGTGCCATCGTGGATCATCGTCGCAGCGCCGAGCAAGGTGTTCTCGATCTGCCCACCTAGCACGCGCGCGACAGGGCCCTGGTAGTTGCTCGAGTAGATCGGCCACTCCGGATTGAATGCGTCGAACACCGGCTCGGCGCCGAGCACGTCCTTGTGGGCATTGAAGTAGGCGTCGATACTGCCGACGTCGCGCCAGTAGACCTGATCCTCGTAGGGGTTGATGCCGGGTATCTCATTGGTCGCGAAGTCGTACGCGAACAGGCGATGCTTGCTTGCGAGCAGGCGCGGGAGGACATGCTGCCCGAAATCGGTCTCGCCGGCCTGCTGTGCATCTTGCAGTGCCTTGATCAGCACATCGGTGCTGAAGATATAGTTCCCCATCGACGCATAGGCCTTGGTCGGATCACCGGGCATTGGGGAGGGGCTGGCCGGCTTCTCTTGGAAGCCCTGGATACGGCCGTTGGAGTCGGCGGCGATCACGCCAAAGCTCTTGGCGTCGTCGAGCGGGACCGGCAGCGCGGAGATGGTCACGTCCGCCTCGCGTTCCTTGTGGAAGGCAACCATCTGCGAGACGTCCATCCGATAGATATGGTCGGCGCCGAACACAGCGACCAGGTCGGGCCCATGCTCCTCGATCAGGTTGATGTTCTGATTGACCGCATCTGCGGTGCCCTGGAACCAGGATTCGCCGAGCAGCATCTGTGGTGGCACCACTGTCACAAACTGATCCTTCAGCAGCGGCGAGATGGTCCAGGCCTTACGCACATGCTCGATCAGCGATTGGGATTTGTACTGGACCAGCAGGTAGATCGTCCGGATCTGCGAGTTGATCAGGTTGCTGAGCACGAAATCGACGATGCGATAGCGCGAGCCGAAGGGGACGGATGGCTTGGAGCGGGCAGCCGTGAGCGGTTGCAGGCGTGAGCCTTGACCTCCGGCCATGACGAAGGCAATGATTCGATCGGGCATGTGTCCTCCGGGCGCTAAAAATCGAAAACCGGGCTATCTCAACTGCAACGCGTGCTTCGCGGGACGGCCCTGGGCTTTTGGTTTGATCGCGCTTGATCAGTCTCGTTAGGCACAGGGTTCGGTACAATCTCGGCCCGGTCTGGCTGTCTTCGCTGTCGCAGGCCCTGTGGCATCCTGCCGTGCCGGGGAAGCCCCGTGCTGGCCGGCCCGCAGACCTCGACATCCCCCATGATAAACCGGTAAGCCTCCGATTTGTTGTGATCTGATCCGCCGGCGGCTTGGTTTCAGCATAGCGGCTCGGCGTCAGGGCGCGCTTGCGATGCCGCTCTTCGGTATCGTGATGCTGTGGTCTCTTGCTGCGGCCTCGGGCTGATCAGGGCGCGAATCGATCCTCTGTAAGGAGAACCTATGGGTAACAGTTTCAAGCTGCCGCGCCGTCCCGTGGTGCTGATCATCCTGGACGGCTTTGGCACGAATCCGAGCAAAGCGAACAATGCGGTGGTGCTCGCTAAGACGCCGAATCTCGATCGTTTGTTCGCCAACAATGCGCATACGCTGCTGCAGGCGTCGGCCCGCGCAGTCGGCCTGCCGGACGGGCAGATGGGAAACTCCGAGGTCGGCCATATGACCCTGGGCTCGGGGTGTATCGTGCGCCAGGATCTGGTCCTGATCGATGACGCGATCGCTGACCGCAGCTTCTTCGAGAACAAGGTACTCTGTGCGGCGGCCCAACGCTCGGTCGAGCGCGGCCGGCCGTTGCACCTGATGGGGCTGGTCTCAGACGGCGGCGTGCACAGCCATGTCCGGCACCTGACGGCGCTGATCAAACTGGCGAAGTATCAGGGTGCCCGGCCGATCGTGCATATGATCACCGATGGGCGGGACACGCCTCCGCGCTCAGCGCTGAATTTCCTCGCCGCGCTGGATGAGGCACTTGCAGCGGCCGGCGGCGCGATCGGCTCGGTCAGCGGCCGCTACTACGCGATGGACCGTGACAAGCGCTGGGATCGTACCCGGCTCGCGTTCGATGCGCTGGTCCATGGCCAGGGGCGCAAGGCCGACTCGGCGCGCGATGCGATCGAACAGGCCTATGCGGCCGATGAAGATGACGAGTTTATTCGGCCGACCCTGATCGCAGACGGTGAGCGGATCGCGAGCGATGACCCCGTGATCTTCTTCAATTTTCGCAAGGACCGCCCGCGGCAGATGGTCTCGGCCCTCTCCAACCCCGATTTTGATGCGTTCGATCGGGGTGATTTCCGCTCGGCGGACCTGACCTGCATGATGGAGTATGATCCCTGGTATGGCCTGCCCACAGCCTTCAGCCATGAGATGCCGCCGGTCGTGCTCGGCGAGGTGCTCAGCGACGCAGGCTTGCCGCAGTTCCATTGCGCGGAGACCGAAAAGTACGCCCATGTCACCTTCTTCTTCAACGGCGGGCGCAGCGACCCGTTTCCGGGCGAAGAGCGCTGCCTGATCTCGTCGCCGCAGGTCGCGACCTATGACCTCCAACCCGAGATGTCCGCCCCGGAGGTCGCCGATGCAGTGGTGGCCGCGATCGAGAGTCGGGCCTATGCCTTCATCGTCGTCAACTTTGCCAATGGCGACATGGTCGGCCATACGGCCGTGCGCAACGCGGTGATCAACGCCGTCGAAACATTGGATCGCGAGGCGGGTCGCGTGGTCGACAGCGCGGTCGCGCAGGGCTATTCGGTGCTGCTGACGGCGGACCACGGCAACTGCGATGAGATGATCGATCCGCTGACCGCTGAGCCGCACACACGCCATACCGTCTACCCGGTGCCCTGTCTCGTCGTCGACGAGATGGCTTGGCGTTTACGGATTGGGGCTGGGATCGAGGATGTCGCGCCCACGGTGCTGCAGCTGATGGGTCTCCCGCAGCCGGAGGCGATGCAGGGCAAATCGATCCTGCTCAAACCTGCGCAGCAGTAGCAAGGGACGCTTGCAAGTCTCGCCATCGCCCATCGCAAGACCCTGGCTGCCGCTCATGCATCAGTATCTGCAACTGCTCCGCGACGTCGTCGAGAATGGATGCGACAAGGCCGATCGCACCGGTGTCGGTACGCGCTCGGTGTTCGGGCGCCAAGTGCGCTTCGATCTCGGCGCTGGGTTTCCGCTCGTCACGACCAAGCGCATCCATACCAAGAGCGTGATCGCCGAGCTGCTCTGGTTCCTGTCGGGCTCCACCAACGCGCGGGAGCTGAATGCGCAGGGCGTGACGATCTGGGACGAATGGGCGGCCGAGGACGGCGAGCTGGGCCCGATCTACGGCACCCAATGGCGCAGCTGGCCGGCGCCGGGCGGCGGCAGTATCGACCAGATCAGCGAGCTGGTCGAAACGATTCGACGCGACCCCGATTCGCGGCGCTTGGTCGTCAGCGCATGGAATCCCACTGTGCTCCCAGAAGCCGGGCGCTCGCCAAGCGCCAATGCGAGCAGCGGCCGGATGGCACTCGCGCCATGCCATTGTCTGTTCCAGTTCTACGTCCAGGCAGGCACCCTGTCTTGCCAGCTCTACCAACGCAGTGCCGATCTCTTCCTCGGTGTGCCATTCAACATCGCCAGCTACGCACTGCTTACCCACATGATCGCCCAACAGGCGGACCTCGAGGCCGGTGAGCTGGTCCATACCTTTGGTGATCTTCACCTGTACCGAAACCATCTGACCGAGGAGATCGTATTCGAGCAGCTGCGCCGCACGCCCCGACCACTGCCCCGGCTGGCGATTCGCCGGCGGCCCGCGACCCTGTTCGATTACAGGCTCGAAGACTTCGCCTTCGACGGCTACGACCCGCACCCGCCGATTCGTGCCCCGATCGCGGTGTGACTGACCTGCAAGACGCTCTCCCGGTCAGTCTCGTCAGCACAGGGCTGCGCCGGGGGCTTGAGGCGATCCGATTCGGGTTGTCACGGCTGACTTGGTCACAGAGGCCTTGCGGTCCCGCACTTTGAGCCTCCGACGCTCGACCCGATGCCATGAACCCAGGAGATGTTCCGACCACAATGACGATAACCGATGCACTGATCGCCTATGGCCTCTTCGTTGCCAAGTCGCTGACCCTGGTCGCCGCACTGGGTCTGCTCGCAGCACTTCTCTTCCGTGCTCGTCGCGGCGGATCGGGCGACGATGATGAGGACGGCCACCGCCTCGAGGTCGTGGATCTCAACCATCGCTTCGAGCAGATGACCGATGCCATCAAAGCCGCCTCGCTGCCGCCCAAGCTGTATAAGAAGGGCCTGAAGGTGGAACGCAAGGCCGAAAAGGCGAAGGCCAAGGCGGAGCAGATCGATAAGCGGCGAGTCTTCGTGGTCGACTTCCATGGCGATCTGATGGCGACCGAGGTCGGCGCGTTGCGTGAGGTCGTCTCGGCGCTGCTCACGGCCGCGTCCGATCGAGACGAGGTCTTGGTGAGGCTCGAGAATGCGGGCGGTGCCGTCCACGAGCATGGGCTGGCTGCGGCGCAGCTATTGCGGCTGCGTCGTGCCGGGATTCCGCTGACCGTTGCGGTCGATAAGGTGGCAGCGAGCGGCGGTTATCTGATGGCCTGTGTGGCGAACCGTATTCTGGCTGCACCCTTTGCGGTGATCGGCTCGATCGGCGTGCTCGCCGAGTTGCCGAACTTCCATCGCCTGCTGCAGGAAAAGGGGGTCGACTTCGAGCTGCATACGGCTGGGGAGCATAAGCGGACGCTGACCCTCTTCGGCGAGAATACTGAGGAAGGTCGAGCCAAGCTGCGTGAGCAGCTCGAAGACACCCACGGGCAGTTCAAGGTCTTCATCAGCCGGTATCGCGAGTCCTTGGACCTGGGGCGGGTCGCAACCGGTGAGTACTGGCATGGCGAACAGGCGCTGGAGTTGGGGTTGATCGATGCTGTCCAGACCAGCGATGACTATCTGTTGGCGGCGCGCGCAGAGGCCGATCTCTTCAAGGTCCGCTATCGTGCCAGGAAGCGACCGTTGGAGCGCCTGCTCGGGTCATTCGGCCTAATCGCCTCGCCAGCGCACTTAACTTTGTCTGGCCCCATCAGGGCCGTCACTCGCCGAGTCGGGCGTTGGTTGAAGGGGGCGGCGTTACACTGACTACAGGCAGGACCTATCGCTTGTCATCCAGCCATCCATTGATTGCATCGGCCATCCAACTTGGTGTTCCAGCCGCGGTGAACGGATCGCCCCAGCTGTTGGAGCATCCACGTCCGGAAATTGCCCATCGAGATCAGCTCGGGTTCATGAAGCAAGGCCTCCGGGGGCTTGCTCGTTTTAGCGCTGGCTTCCTGTTCTGTTTGAGCCTTGCCGCCGCCGCTCAGCCCACTGCGGACCCTAGCGACCCAGCAGAGAGGTCTCATCGCGCGCTGAAGAGCGAGGAGATCGTCTCCGACTCGGCCGGCCTGGGAGAACAGGTCGAGGGGCTCGGCGATCAGGTCGCCGAACTGCGCAGCAGCGTCGGGACCCAGGCCGAGCTGTTGGTGCGCCTGGTCGGCGCGCTCGAGGTCTTGCTGCCTGGGATCAGCAGCGGGGCGGCTCCGACCCTGGAGGAGGCGGCACGGCAGGCCTGCGAGCGAGAGATCGCTCAGCTCAATGCCCGGCTGCAACAGCAGCAGCTCACCGTCGACGAGGCCCAGCGCCGGGCCGAGAAGGCAGAGAAGCTGGCCGCTGCGCTGGATGAGGCCGAAGCACGGGCCAAGACCGAGATCGAGCGGCTGACCAACGCGCTGGCGACGGCCAGGGCACGCCAAGCCGAGGCCCTGCAGCAGGCCGTGCAACTGGAGCGGCAGTTGGCCAAGGCTGAGGCGCGGCTCAGGCGGGACCCCGAGGTCGAATCATCGGGCTCGACTGCGGAGGACACTCGATCGACCTCATCGCAGGTCGACGGTCCTGACGCCGGTCTCGCCGCCGTTTCCGATGAAACCGGCACGCCGGAACCCACCGCTGCCAAGGGCCTGTCGAGCGCGGTGTTCTATCAGGTCCGGCCGGAGGACACCCTGTCCAGCATCAGTGAGCGCGTCTATGGTGACGTTGCAGCCTGGGAGCGCATCTACGAGGCGAATCGGGATATCCTGTCCAGTCCGGATGCGCTCCAACCTGGGATGTCGCTGGTGATCCCTTGACGACCCTCTGGTTAGTTAGGACGCTTGTCCGTCATTTGCTTCCCGAAGTTGCCGGGACCGGTGGCCTTGGGATCGGGAAGTAAAATGCCACCTGCCGCGATTGGAATTAGGGGCTTGTTCAGGTCACCAAGAGGATTCGCAGTGACGGTTAGAGTGCCGAGCCGCCCCAGGAGCTGCGCCGGCGGCGTAGGCGGAGATTCGGGAGCACGAGCCCGAGCAGGATGCCGCCACCGAGGACGCCCCCGCCGATCATGAACCACTGTTGCTTGGTCTGATTGCTCAGCTCGAGATTGCGATGCTCGAGCTGATCGACCTGGAGCAGCAGATTCGAGACCCGTTCCTGGAGCTCTCGGCGCTCCCGGTCGATCTCGACCGCGTTTGCTGCCGCGTTTCGGATCTCCGCGAGCTCGGCCTCGAGGTCCTGCTTCTCGCGCTTGAGCTGGGCTGCATTGTCCTCCAGGCGTTCATAGCTGGCCTGGAGCGCGCTCAGCCGCGCGGCGAGCTTGTCCGGCTCTTGCTGCAGCTCGGCCAGCCGGGTGCGCATCTCCTCAAGCTCATCGCGCGCGGCCGGCTTGTCCTGGAGATAGCGCAACAGGATATAGCCGGTCAGACCGTTCTCGGTGCGGACCCGGGCATAGCCGCTGTTCTTATTGACGCTGAGGACGGTCAGCGGCGTGCCGCTCGGTAACTGGCGGATGATCTTGTAGCGCGTGCTCTCGCCGCTGCGCAGATTGAACTCGTACTGATCGGTAACGTAGCGTGTCTCTTGCGCCTGGCTGGAGGTCGCGAAGGCGATGAGGCCTGTCAAGGCGAGCGCGCGCCAGCGGAGGTGTGCCTTGGGCATGTCAGGATTCGCAGGGCAAGCCGGCTTAGCCGGGGGTGTTCGGGCTGTAGGAGAGCAGCAGCTCGAGCAGGGCCTTCTGGGCATGGAGCCGATTCTCTGCCTCGTCCCAGACCACCGATTGGGGTCCGTCGATGACTTCGCCGCTGACCTCTTCGCCGCGGTGTGCCGGGAGACAGTGCATAAAGAGCGCATCAGCCCGGGCGCGCTTCATCAAGCTCGAGGTAACACTGAAACGCGAGAAGCATGCCTTGCGCGCGTCCTGCTCGCTCTCCTGGCCCATGCTCGCCCAGACATCGGTCACGACCAGATCGGCATGCTCGGTGGCTTCGCCCGGGTCGTGAAGAACGGTGCACTGGTCGCCGGCCGCGGCAAGGATCGCGGGATCGGGTTCGAAGCCATCGGGACAGGCGATCCGTAGCTCGAACCCGAACAGGCGGGCGGCGTTGATATACGAATGGCACATGTTGTTGCCGTCGCCGATGAAGGTGACGCGCCGGCCCTGGATCGAGCCGCGATGCTCGAGGTAGGTCTGCATGTCGGCGAGCAGCTGGCACGGGTGGAAGCGGTCGGTCAGGCCGTTGATGACCGGCACCCGGGAATGCTCGGCAAACCGCATCACCGTCTCGTGATCGAAGGTCCGGATCATCACTGCATCGACCATACGCGAGAGCACGCGCGCGCTGTCCTCGACCGGCTCGCCGCGGCCGAGCTGGGTGTCGCGGGGCGATAGGAACATCGCGGTGCCGCCGAGCTGGGACATACCGGCCTCGAACGAGACCCGGGTACGCGTCGAAGACTTCTCGAACACCATGGCCAGTGTGTAGCCGACGAAGGGCCGATAGACCTCGCCGCGCTGCCGCAAGCCCTTGAGCTCGGTGGCACGTCGGAGCAGATGCTCGGCCTCCGCTTTGGTGAGGTCGAGCAGCGTCAAGAAATGCCGTGTCGGGGTCGGCTGTGTCGAGTCCGTCACGAGCCTTCACCGGTGCTGTCGGCGCTGTGGGGTTGGAGAAACTCTAGGATCAGTCCCGACACCTCATCGACGATCTCGTTGGCTTGATCATCGTCGATGATCAATGGCGGCAGCAGCCGAACGACCGACCCGGCCGTCACATTGATCAGCAGCCCGCGCGCGAGTGCGGCTTGAACCAAGCCGGCGCCCGGCCGGTCGAGCTCGATTCCGATCATGAGCCCGCGGCCGCGGATGTCGTTCACGCCGTCGATGCCATTGAGGCGGGTTCTCAGCCCGTCGATCATCCAATCGCCAAGGACTGCGGCGCGTGCTGGAAGGTCTTCATTCTCGAGCACCTCGAGCACGCTCAGCGCCGCTCGCGACGCGAGCGGATTGCCGCCGAAGGTCGAACCGTGGCTGCCGGGACCGAGTACCTCGGCGGCGGCACCGCTCGCGAGACAGGCGCCGATTGGCACGCCATTGGCGAGCCCTTTCGCCAATGTCATCACATCGGGCTTGACCCGGCTCCATTGGTGTGCGAACAGCCTTCCGGTCCGCCCCATGCCGGTTTGGATCTCGTCGACCATCAGCAGCCAGTCATGACGGTCGCAGAGTGCGCGAAGCTGCTGCAGGTAATCCTCGGCCGGGACGACGATACCGCCTTCCCCCTGGACGGGCTCGAGCAGTACGGCGACGATGTTCGGGCGATTCTCGGCGGCCTTCGCGACCGCATCAAGATCGTCGTAAGGGACCCGAACGAACCCTTGCACGAGCGGCTCGAAGCCGGCCTGGGCCTTGCGGTTACCGGTTGCGGTGAGGGTGGCGAGGGTCCGGCCGTGAAAGGCGTTCTCCATCACCAGGACCGCTGGATTGGCGATCCCGCGCCGGTGCGCATGAAGCCGGGCGAGCTTGATGGCGGCTTCGTTTGCTTCGGCGCCAGAGTTGGCGAAGAACACCCGATCCATCCCTGCAGCGCCGCAAAGGCGGTTGCCGAGCTCGGTCTGTAACGGGATCGCGTACAGGTTCGAGGTATGGATCAGCTTCCCGGCCTGATCGCACAGTGCGGCACCGACAGCGGGGTGGGCGTGGCCGAGACCGCATACGGCGATCCCGGAAAGCGCATCCAGGTAACGCTTGCCCTGCTCGTCCCAGAGCCAGGCACCTTCGCCGCGCTCGAAAGCAACCGGCAACCGGCTATAGGTCGGCATCAGGTGCGGGTTGCCAGCGCCCTGGCTTGGTGGGATTGCCGAATCCTTACCGTTGTCTTCAGGCCCATTCACGCCAAGGTTTCTCCAAAAACGAGCGCCCGAAATTCGTTTCTGCGCCGGTCTGTACCAGTATGCGAAATAAACAGAGAAGGATACCAGGCGCAGATTGGAATGGGCAAACTGGGGTTTCAGTATTGGGGTGGCCCAGAGATGGGCTCGCCTCAGGCTCTGTTCTGCGTTCTGATCGGGTCTTATTGGGCGGTCGGCGGCTGCACAAGATCGGTCTCAGTGGATTCGGAGTCAGGGAACGGCCCGGTCGTTTGCCTTCTGCTTTCGCGCAGACCAGTCTGTGCTGCTAAGCTCAGCGCATGGTAACGCGTTTGGTCGGCGTGCTCATGATGGGCGCTCTCTTTCGCACTCGGTTGGTTGCCCTGCTTAGCGCGCTCTGGCTCGCGCAAGCGACTGCTGGGCCTGCTGGGCCTGCTGGGCCTGCTGGGCCTGCTGCGCAAGTCGAGATTGCTCCGGAACTGGAGCGTTTATCGAGCGAGTATGGTTTTTCGGTCACCGGCACTGAGGCGCTGGCGGGTGAGCAAGGCCGCGCTGAAGAGGGTGCCCTCTACCGCCGGCTGCGCGTTCTGCTGGAGCGCTTCGACCACATCATCGTTCACGGCGATGACCGTGAGGTCGAGCGGGTGATCATCATCGGTTTGACCGATACGTCGCCGCCGGCCCCGAAGGTGCAGCTCGATGCGGCGGAAGGCCCCGGCCCGTCTGATCCGATCGAGCTCGAGACCATCCGCAAGGGCGCTCAGCACTCGGTCCGGGTGACGCTCGAGGGGGTCGGCGGGCGCCGGGTCGATCGCGCCCTATTGATCGATACCGGTGCCGACGCGGTCGTGCTGCCGGCATCGATGATCGCGCCGCTGGGTCTCGATCAAGACGAGCTCGTCGAGCGGGAGGTGCAGACCGCGAACGGCCGCGCGCAGGCGCTGATGGGGTCGCTGAATGCGGTCTGGCTTGATGGCGAGCCGCTGGAGGATGTCGCGGTCGCGTTCTTAGAGCAGGAGAAGCTCGGCTCCTCGGGCCTGCTCGGGATGAGCGTGCTCGGTCGCTTTCAGATGACGATCGACGACGAGCGTAACCGTCTGACATTGAGGCCGACGCAAAAGACGGGCGCTGCGGCCGACGGTGATGAGCCGAACAGCGCGCGCTAGACCGGAAAGCGCCTGTCTTGCGCGGCGAGGCGCTTGCATGCAGTAGACGGTGTCAGCCCGCCGAGTGCCGAGTGCTGATCAGGATAGGCCGTTCGCGGTGCCGATCAGGATATGGCGTTCGCGTAGGTCGTCTAGCAGGCCGCGGCCGAAGGCGATCACTTGGTCTGGATTCGGGTGCTGGAGCTCGCCTGCGATCGCGCGTAACACCTCGAGCCCCGAACGTTGCTCCCCCGCCTGCAGCAACTGCAGCAAGCGCTGAGTGACGGCATTGATCTTCAGGAACTCGACCTCGTCGCGTCGGTTGCGGTAGACGACCAAGTGGTTCGGTTCGGGATCGGGCTCGGTCGGTTGGAAGTCCGGGCCGATGCGGTGTACTGGGAACCAGTAGCTCAGGTTCCAGGCCAGTGGAGAGACCACGGGCAACTCGGCGAGGAGATCGCCATTCGGGTCGGCGAGCTCCGGGCCCGCCTCCTCATCGCTGAACAGCAGGGCGGCTTCGACCCATTCGTAGTGGGCGAGCTCGAGCATGAAGGCCGGGTCCTCGGGCTCGGCCGTCCGCTCCTCGGCCAGGAAGGTGACGAGCTCGCGGCCGAGCTCGGGAAACAACGGCGTCTCGGCGCGATGCTCGATCATGAATTGGCGCACGAGCCTCGTCCAGCGTTGTTGACCAAGGCAGCGATAGAGCACCGGAAAACCCTGGCGCAACAGCGACGAGAGATTGTTGAAGAATAGGTCCCGATAGATGGCCATGCGCCGCTCTTCAAGCCCGTCTGGCACAGGCTGACCCTCCGGGTCGCGGATATGGCCAGCAAACCCCCGTTGAATCGAAGCAAAATCCTGTGCGGCGGTTTCTATCGGCCGATCCATTCCTATCGGCCTATCCATTCGTGTCCTGTTGCTCTCAGCCATGCGCCACCTGTTCGGACCGGCTCGCGACGGGGCGCCCTAGATGGCGCTGCTGGAGGTCTGCGATCTGCTTGACCTCGCCGATGAGATCCTCTAACGGCGGGATGTTGAAGTCCCGTTCGAGCAGGGTGGGGAAGACGCCGGCATGCTGATAGGCGTCTTCTAGCAGGTCCCAGACCGGCTCGATCACGTCTGCCCCGTGCGTGTCGACGCGCAGGTCCGGTGCCTCCTGGTAATGGCCGGCGATATGCCCGTAGACGATGCGTTCGGTCGGTAGCCCCTTCAGGAATCCATGCGCATCGTAGCCGTGGTTGATACTGTTGACCTGGATGTTGTTCACGTCGAGCAGTAGGTCGCAATCGGCCTCTGCCAGCACAGCATTGATGAATTCGAGCTCGCTGAGCTGCTGGCCCGGCGCAGCGTAGTAGGAGACGTTCTCCAGCGCGATCCGACGTTCCAGGACCTCCTGAACCTGGCGCACCCGGGCGCTGACATGTGCGACGGCCTCCTCAGTGAATGGGATCGGCATCAGGTCGTAGAGATGCCCGTCATCAGAGCAGTAACTCAGGTGCTCGGTGTAGGCCCGGATCTGATGCTGGTCGAGAAACTGCTTGATGCGGGCAACGAAGTCCAGGTCCAACGGCGCCGGTGACCCGATCGACAGGGACAACCCATGGCAGACGAATGGATAGCGCTCAGTCATGTGCCGCAGGAGCTTGCCCCATCGGCCGCCCACGCCCATCCAGTTCTCGGGTGCGATCTCCCAGAACGCGACCTCGGCGGGTGGCTGCTCGGCTGCGGCGGCGGTAAACGCGCGCCGCAGGCCGAGGCCGGCGCCATGAACCGGGTACTGAGGACTCGTCATGGCTTGGCTGTCAAACATCGTTCAACGGCTCAGCTCGTGCCGCCGCACTTGCCTTCGCCACACTTGCCCTCGCCATCATCCTTGGAGCCACAGCTCCCCTCACCACCGTCCTTGGAACCGCACTTGCCTTCGCCACAGCTCCCTTCGCCGGCCAGGATCAGATAGCCGCCATTGAGCTGTTCGGCGCCGAACGGGTTCTCTTCCGCGCTCGCGAGGTTGGCGGCTGACAAGCCGCCAACCAAGGCCGCACCGATTACTGCCGCCGCCGGGGTCATGGTCTTCTTGGACATGGTTCCACTCCAGGAGAGATAGGGTTCTGTCTTGTTGGATTGTCTGCAAGCCTCCGTAACGAGGCGTTATCGGAGCCCACTTGCAGGACACTACTGATAACACAGTACGGCGCTGGGTTAAAGCTGGGATTTCAGCGCAGCGCGTCTCTGCTATCGCCCCTAAAGACCGAGTTCAGCGATCAAATGTTTCATGTCCGCAGAGAGAGTCGCGCGCCCTGCTTTCCGGACAGGCTGAGCCCATCGGTGCTGACTGTTCCGGCGCTTTCTGTCCAGCGATCAGGCGGAATGGCTATAAGGATCGCGTTGACCTGGCTCGACGACGCTGCGGGTCGAGCCTATTCAGGCTCGCCGCCGTCCAGCGCCGCGTCGCTTGATGCACTTGAGATAAGGCTTGGGTTGGAACTCGCCGCCGTCGCGCTGGACCTTCCAGATCGCCTCGGCGAGACAGTCGAGGATCTGGTGCTCAGCTGCATGGACGTCACCCAGGCAGGCGTCGATCATCGCGCGATAGAGTGGCCGAATACCCGCTGGGCGGTCGGTTGCGACCTGCTCCTGCAGCGCGATGTGCAGGCCCATGTGTAGGAACGGATTCGTCTCGCCGCCCTCCGGCAGCCAATCGCGGCCTAGAGCCGAATCGCCTCGCTCGAGGAGTGGCTGATATTCCGGATGCTGCCGAACGACGTCCACGATCTGCTGTTCGACGGGTTCAAGCCGTTCTTTGGCGCGGGCCTTGCGCCAGGCCTCGACATAGGCTTGCCGGAGCGCGTTGCGGTCGTTCGTGAACATCAGCGTCCTGGAGCAACTGGCTTTGCGGTAACTGCTGCGCCTCGACGGCGCTGGTGATCTTGTCGAGCGGGCGCGAGCAAGAGGAGCTGTAACCCTGGGATACCGCTAAGCAATGGCTGGGAGTGTTGCATTCTCCGCGTGGTCGCGTTGCCGAGGCCGTCAGGCCGTGCGGCTGCGAGCACAGGGCAGGGCCATCGTCTTCTCCTTATACTCGCAGAGGTCGGAGATCGGACAATTCGGGCAGTCTGGAGAGCGTGCCTTGCAGACGTAGCGACCATGCAGGATGAGCCAGTGATGCGCATCTTTCAGGAATTCGGTCGGTACCAGACGCACAAGGCGTTGCTCGACGGCGAGGGGCGTCTTGCCGACTGCGAGGCCAGTGCGATTGGCGACCCGAAATATGTGCGTGTCAACGGCGATCGTCGGTTCTCCGAAGGCTGTATTCAAGACCACGTTCGCGGTCTTGCGTCCGACCCCAGGCAGTGCTTCGAGCGCCTTGCGGTCTCTCGGGACCACGCCGGCGTGGTCGGAGACCAAACGCCGGCAGGTCTCGATGATGTTCTTTGCCTTGCTGTTGAACAGACCGATGGTCCGGATCTGTTCCTTGAGCCCTTCCTCGCCGAGCGCGAGGATCGCCGCAGGCGAGTTTGCGATCGCGAACAGCCGCGCCGTCGCCTTGTTCACCCCCTTGTCAGTCGCTTGAGCAGAGAGGATGACCGCGATCAGAAGCTCGAAGGGTGAGCTGAACACCAGCTCGGTCGTCGGGGCAGGGTTGGCTGAGCGCAGCCGCTGAAAGATCGCCGTGCGCTTTTCCCGGTTCACTGGGCGGCCCTAGCAGAATCACCGAGTCGGCTGGATAACCTTATGATTTGTAATCGGTTCAAGCGCATTCCGTCGGGGCTTTTGGGATCGGTCTACTCGATCGGATCATTCGTATCACGCGCCGAGTAAACGGGGTGCCGATGCGTTCTGCTTAGGACTAGACCGCAGCCCGGTCACGCAGCACCTTGACCTGGAACAGGGTATTGCGTTCCTCTTCCTCGAGCGCCGACTGGATGAAGTGGATGCTGCGCTGGTAGAGCGGGATGATGTTGTACTTGAGCGCATTGACCCGCTTCTGCGCCTTGCGCTGCTCTTCCATGAGCCGATACAGGGCGATCTCGACCTCGCCGAGCCGCGCGAGCAGCACCGCCGCCTCGGCAAGGTGCTCGCGGGTGTTGTCGAAGCTTGCATCGGTCCCAAGCAGGCCGGTCGGCTTGATCGGCACCCGCTCCGCCGAAACCGCCGGATACTCGACGCCCAGGGAGCGCCGCGGCAGGATATCGACGTGCAGACCCGGACTTGCGCCCAGTGCGGCCTGACTGAGACCGCGGCTACCCATGCGCAGATGCGTGATCCCAAGGCAGCGATAGGCCTCCTCGAGCCCCCGCTCGGCGGCCTCGCGCAGGCGCCGGTACTCACCGATGCGCTCATAGACCAGCCGGGTCAGAAGCTCACGCTTGCGCTCCAGCAGGTCATGCCCCTCCTCGAGGAAGCGGACCTGCTTCTTCAACGAAAGCAGGGTGTTCTTGGTCGGCGGGACCTTCAAGACTTGCTGCGCCATGGAACTGGACTCCGGGGCTGGCTGGACTGCCTGCGGACAAGCGACGGCTGCCCGCTATTGTGCCAAAAGACCGGGCAGCCTGAATGCAGGTCCTGGTCAAGCGCGGCGGCCGGTGCGTTCTGCATCAGCAGGACGGCTTGAGATTCGCTCAGAATTTGAATGCGCTCGAACGCTCATCTCATGGCAGGCTGCCACCCCGGACGATCAATCCCAGGCGATTCGCGGTAACAGCCGTGCCTCTGAGAGGCGCTCGATTGCCGCTTCTAGGGTTATCGCTGCCCGCCATGGTCGTGGGGTAGGAGCCCGCTTGCGGGCGATCTTCGCCGCCGCGAGCGCGGCCTGGTCGCCCGCAAGCGGGCTCCTACAGCGCTGAGAGCCAGGTGGTAGGAAAAGGGTCTCGGTATAGTCACTCGCCCTGGTTTCCGGACAGGCTGAGCCCATCGGTGCTGACTATGCCGGCGCTTTCTGTCCGGCGATCAGGCGGAATGGCTATATTTCTGACGCGCTGCACTCGGCTCAAGCTCAGCTGGGGCTGGGGTCTAAGCCGGTGCCGCATGAGGTCAAAGAATCGCCTGCGCGCAGGCTATCGAGCGGCGTGGGGCCAGCGAGCAGGTGCCGGGAAGATGACGTAGCCGTGCGGTCAGAGCCCCCGTGCAAGGGTCGCGGCGCCGTAGGCAGCCTCCTGCTGCGATGCGGTCTCTACCGGCAGGCCGAGCACGCGGGCGCGGATTCGATTCCATTTTTCGTTGCGGGCGCCGCCGCCGGTGCTCAGGATGCGCTTCGGCCGCGGCGCGCCGAGCGCGCAGAGGCGTTGATAGCCCTCGCGCTCGATATGAGCGATGCCCTCCAGGATTCCGGCCAGGAACAGATGATCCTCGGCCGGGCGCGGGGTGAGACGGGGTGTGCGCTGCGGGTCTGGGGTTGGAAACCGCTCGCCCGGCCGCGGTAGCGGATAATAGTGGAGGCCGGTTGGCCGGTCAGGATCGATGCGCTCGCTCAGCCGCGCGAGCTCGGCGTCGCTGAAATACTGTCGCAGCACGGCACCGCCGCTGTTGGAGGCGCCGCCGGCGAGCCAGCGGTCGCCCATGCGATGGCTGTAGACGCCGCTTCGCGCGTCCTGCAGCGCGCACTCGGAGATCAGCTTCAGCGCGAGCGTGGAGCCGAGGCTGGTGACCGCGTCACCTGGCTCGCGCGCGCCAGCGGCCAGCGCGGCGGCGTTGCTGTCGGTCGTCCCGGCACAGACCCGCATCTCGGCTGGTAGGCCCAGGATGGCGGCGACCTCCGGATCGATGCTGCCGAGGTCGGAGCCAGGCGGATGGCATTGTGGCAGCTGGATCGGGCTGAGGTTGAGCCTGCCCAGCCAGGACGGCCAGCGCAGTTGTTCCGGATCGAACCCCAGCTTCAGGCCGTTGTTCCAGTCGCTATCGCCGAAGCGGCCGCGCAGCCGGCCGCCGATCCAGTCGGCTTGATGCAAGGCCAGCAAAGCTTGGTCGCGGCGCACCTGCGCGCGCAGATAGAGGAGCTTCGCGAGCGAAGCACTCGGCCCCCGTGCTGGCGAGTCCTCCGGCGCTTGCTCGGCGACCTGCTCGGCCTGGGACAACGCGCGAGCGTCGTTGTACATCAAGGCCGGCGTCAACGCCCGACCCTCGCTATCGCACAACAGCAGGGTCGCTGACGTACCGTCGACGCAGAGCGCGCGCGGGCAATGGTCGTCGAGATTGGCCTGGAGTCGGCGCAGCACCGCTAAGGCGGCCTGCCACCAGAGCTCCGGATCTTGCTGGAGTGCATCAGGGCTTGGCGACTCGGGTGCGGGCAGCGAGGTTGATGCCGAGGCGATGGTGCTGCCGTCGGCATCGATCGCGATCGCGCGGCAGCCAGAGGTTCCGAGGTCGAGCCCGATCCAGCAATCGGGTGCGATGCTCGCGGTCAAGGCAGCTGGACCGGCGCCGGCGCGCTCCAGTCCGGTGCACGATGCTCTGCGACCACCGTGGTGTAGATGCCGCCGCGGACGTTGAACTCGGCGGTCAACCGCATGAATCTGGGCGCGGTTGCTGCGACGAGGTCCTCAAGGATGCGGTTCGTGACCGCCTCATGGAAGGCGCCCTCGTCACGATACGACCAGACGTAGAGCTTCAGCGACTTGAGTTCGACGCATAACCTATCGGCCACGTACTCGAGTGTGAGCTCGGCGAAATCGGGTTGGCCAGTCTTCGGGCACAGGCAGGTGAACTCCGGCACCCGGATGCGGATGGTGTAATCACGCTCAGGCTGCGGGTTCGGGAAGGTTTCCAGGTTCTGGCTTAGCGCATTCGCCATCAAAACGGGCCTCGTTGCTTTTTCGGTCGATTTCAACGAAGCATAGCGAGCTCAGGCACCGACTGCATTGCTCTAAGCCGGAGTGACGGCCTGCCCCTGGCGTCGGGGCACCCTTGGGGGCTCCCTGATTCCGACAATCCGCACCGCCGCGCTCGTTCTCGCAGGCCTGGCGGTTGGCCGCCGAACAAGACCCTGCCGCGGGCCGCAGCCCTGGATAAGGACGACCTGTGCCTGCCTTTCCAGGGCTGTTTGACCCGGGCAGCCGCATATCACCGCTGCGTTAAGGCCCGCGCTGCTGAGCGAGGTGGGCCTAGATCTCGTCGACGTTTTCGAAGTCGAGCTCGTCGCCGACCGTGGTACCACGCAGCCGCACCGTCCCGACGCCGTCGCCATCCTCGGCAAGCTTCAGGTCATCGCCGATGGCTGAGCCATTGATGACGACCTCGAGGTCTCCGGCATCTTCTTCCTCGACCTCGACATCGCCTTCCACGTCGATCGCGCGCATGCGGACAAGCACGGAGGCGTCGCCTTCTTCCGATACCTTGATGCCTTCGTCGCCATTGCCAGCTGCATAGATGTTGATGAGATCAAGGTCGACGTCGTTATCAGCGCCTTCCCCTTCGGTATCGAAGTCGAGACCTTCGTCGAAGTTGTCGATGATGTCGGCGTTTACGATGATCCCCGAAATGCCACCCGAGCCAGCCTCGTCGATGTCGAAGGCGTCGTCGACGTCCGGGTCGCCGTCGTCATCGCAGGCCGGATCAGCTGCAATGGGATCGACCCCTTCGTCTCGAATATCCGAACAGTACGCGCCATTTCTCTCGAAAACCGAGTCGCGTACGTCGATGACGACACTTCCGGCGTCGCCCTCGTCGAGCTCGATCCCATCGGCGCCAACGTTCTTGAACGTCGAGTTGGAGACGGTCAGATGAATATCGCCGTCTCCTCGATCATCGACTCGGACGCCGTCCGCATCCTGTTTGCCGAATCCGACGCCATCGATCTCGACATTGGTCAGACGCATGAAGACTGAAGCCGGGGAGCCGATGCCTCCTCCTCCTTGGCCCGCGCTGCAGTCATCATTCGGGCAGTCGCGCACATGCACGCCATGGTTGCCGGTGTCGCTGACCGACACATCGTTCAGGCTGACATTGACCTGACCGACGCGATCAGTTGGAACATCGATGAAGACTCCCTTTCCGCCACCTTGCTCGGTGATCGAGTAGCCACCTAGACCTTGGAAACTCAGTTTGGATAGGGAAAGGTCTGCACCTTTCGAGAGGTGGAGTAGGGCGTCGGCCGGATCGACTGAATCGATGCCCCAACGGATTACTTGCCCGGAACCGGCGATTGTCAGCGGCTTCGTTGAATCGTAATGGAGCGGGGATTGTACGACGATCTCCGAAACGTACGGCTTGATGGTGATCTTGGTCGCGCCGCTGCCGAGAGCAGCGCGAAGGGAGCCTGGGCCATCATCCGCGCCGTTTGTGACGGTTGCGGGTCTCGGAATTGAGAGGACCAAGAGTCGGGCGTCTCGGATCGAGATGACGCCGTCGCCGTCAAGGTCGCATGCCGGACAACTGCTCGCTGGCCGGCGCAGGAAGGAGCGCAAGGTTTTCAGGTCCTCACGCTCGACCACGCCGTTCCCGTCTGCATCGCCTGCGATCGGCGGAGTTGGCACGGTGTCATCTCGGAATGCAAGGTTCTGGATGCGCTCGTCCTCGCTGCGACCGGTGTCATCCCCATCGAATGGCTGAGTCCAGTAGTTGGCAAAGAGGTACTCGGCGAGCGCGTCTTGTTCGCTTCCATCGTCGGCGAACACGGCGTTACCCGATGCGGGGCCCTCCTCGACCAGCGAACGCGGATCGATCCTGTTGAAGGTGTCCAGGTCGGCGGTCTCGCCGACGGCCGGATCGAGGTTGGTATTCGGGAACGGATAGCCGTCGCCGCCGCCGATGAAGTTGCCGGTATCGTCGAAGCGCGGAGCGGCCAGGAAGCCGAGGGTCACGACCCGGAACAGCTCGTTCGCGTCGCCGGCGAGCTCGCCGTCCTGAACCAGCATTGCGACGAGCTCATCGTCTTCGGAGACGACCGCCGCGCTTTGAATCCGGTCGCCTTCATCCTTGCTTGCGTCATAGGAGAAGGTCACCCCCGTGACCTGCGGAAAACGGCCGCTGACCCCAGGGATGGCGCCCACACCGTGCTCGAGGAGGGCGACCAGCTCGGCCTTGGTGAGCGTCAGCAGTGTCAGGCCGTTGTTGAAGGCCAGCGTGGTCTGGATGTCGTTTTGGCTGATCCCGCCCTCGGGCTTGATCAGATTCCCGTCGCTGTCGAACACGGCCTCATTCGGCAGCCGGACCGCCTCGGTGCCGCCTGGCGGGACGATCGTCTGCCCGATCGACGCCCGGATGCCGCCGCCGTTCTTTAACGAGACGAGCACGCTGGGGTCATAGAGCTGCGCGGTCGCGAGGTTGGCATCGGCGGTGAGATTGCCGAGATTGGTCTCCTGGGTGCGGACCCCGTCCGGGTCGTCGCCTGCACCGGTACCGCTGCGGTTACCGTTCAGGAAGACATCGGCGATGCCGAAGACATTCGACTCGGTCGCGATGATCTGCGCCTCGATGGCATCGGCGATCTCCTGGATCTCCGGGTCGATCAGTCCCTCGGCAGAGAGATCCGTAACCCCTTGCTCGTCGGTCGCGTAGGCCCCGCTGACTACGGGGTCATAGCTCGCCGGATCGATGACGCCAAAATCGTCGAAGTCGATCACGAGGCGGCCAACGTACTGATAGCTGCCGTCGGTGTTGACGACGGCAACCGGGTTGCCATCGAGGTCCTCGAAGAAGGTCGGATAATCGCCCTGTTCGCTGTCCCCGTCGCGCGGGCGGTCGTTCTCGTCGAACAGACGGGTGTTCGAGCCGCCGCCGACGATGATGTCGACGCCGCGCAGCCGCTCGGCGAGCGCAAACTCGATGTTGAGCTGCTGCATGTGCGCAAGCAGGATCACCTTGTTGATGTCCGGGTTTGCCGCGAGCAGGTCATCGATGCCCGCTTGGATCTCGGTCGCCAGGGCATCGAGCTGAGCCTCGGTTGGGCTCGCATCGAAGGGTGTGGGGAACACACCGACATCGCCAGGGCTCGAGATGCTCTTCAGGGTTGGTGTCGTCGCGCCGACCACGCCGATCGGCTCACCGTTAACGTCGATGATCACCGATGAAGTGAGCTTGCCGGCCTGAGGCGTCTGTCCGCCCAAGACCTCGAGAGGTGCCATACTCGGATCGGTCGAATAGTCTAGGTTGGTCGACAGGTAGGGGAACGCGGCACCCGTGAAATCAGCGCCAAGGATCGTTCCTGGAGCACTGCCGTCGATGAGATCAGCCAGCGTCTCAGTCCCGAAGTCGAACTCATGGTTGCCGAAGGCGATCGCCTGAAAGCCCAGTTCGTTCTGGATCTGGATGTCGGCGATACCGGCCGATCCGAATGCCCCGGCGGAGGCGTCGAAGAAGAGGCCTGGAATGAACGCGTCGCCCGACGAGAGGACAATCGTGTTATCAGCGAGGCCGTCATTACTCAAATCTTCGGCTCGCAGGGCATTGAGCACCGCTGAGAAGCGCGGTGCATCCTGAACGGCTGCCGCGCCGGCTTCTTGGTCAGCGGCATGCAGCAGCTCGAGCTTGAACTCGGCGTACGCAGTTGGACTGAGGCTCGCCCCGAGCACGAGGCCCGAGGAAAGCAGCGCGAGGCGTGGTATCGAAGCGGTCATTGTGGACTCCAGTAGGTTCGTTGGTGACATCGGATTTTTAGGACGAGTCGCAGCGCGCGGCACAGACTGGATGCGCGCTACTGACTGGGGTTGCGCGTGCTGCTTACTGTCGCAGCTCGAGGATCAGCAGCCTGGCATCGCGGATCGACACCACTCCATCACCATCGAGGTCGCATGCCTTGCAGTTGTCTGCTGGTTGCCGCAAGTAACTTCTGAGGATGTTCAGATCGGCTCGATTCACCACGCCGTTTCCGTCCGCATCGCCCTGCAGGGCCGAGAACGCTAGAGCAGCCAGTAGAGGCTCGTGGTCGGACGCACGGCTTGCGGTTTCAGCGAACTCAGCATTCAGGTGCACAATGTCGAACAGCGCAGCGTCCACGAGGCTGTCGCTGACGAGGATGTGATCGAGCGATTGGCTGTTGCCCTGGAAGATGAACGAGTAGCGCTCGTTCTCATCCAAGCGCCAGGTCAGGTTGGTCAGCCCGGTGTCCTCCAGGTCAAGCAGCGGCGAAACGAACTCGAATTCGTTGAAGTCACCGAGCACGACGATCTTCGCGGCCGGGTCTGCGGCGAGCAGATCGCCGACGAACCCCTGCACTGCCGCCGACTGTGTCTGGCGCTCGTCGAGGGAACCGTTGACGGTGACCTCCTCCTGACGCGCCTCGAACGGCTGCTCGACACCGAGGATCGGCGCGGACCCGCTCTTCGACGAGAAGTGGTTGACGACGACGGTGATCGCCTGGCCGTTGAATAGGAAGTCGGCGACGAGCGGGAGCCGGGCATCGAAGAACGCACCGCCTGGCTCCTGGGAGCCGATCGTCTCGATGCTTCTAGGTACGAGCGAAACGCGAGCCGGGTTGTAGAGGAAGGCTGTGCGGATATTGGCGCCCGGCTGGCCACCGCTCGTGTTGTCGCCAATAAAGGTGTTGTCGAGGTAGGCGTAGGCCGGTCCGCCTGCGTGCACGATTGCATCGGCCAGCGTCTGCAGGGTCAGGTCAGCAGAGATGGTCCCGTCGTCGACTGACCCGCTGTTGTCCTGGATCTCCTGCAGCCCGATGATGTCGGGTGCATTGAGGTTCTGGACGATCTGCTCCGCGATCGTGTCGAAGCGGCCGTCGGCGACATCGGTATCGCCGTCGGCGTCGTTCGGGTCCAGGTTCAGGACGTTGTAACTGGCGACCAGCAGCGTGCGGACCTCCGGGAAAAGATTCGACGCCCCCGGAAGGAGGTCGGCCGACACAACATTCGCGGAGAAGTCCTCCACTGGATAGATCTCGAAATTGCCGAAGCTGGAGCCAATCACGCCCGTCACGTCGCCGAGCCGGTCTCCGACAGCGACTTCAGGAAACGCGAAGTCGAAGATATCGCTGTTGTCATTGACCTGGATGCGTTCCGGATTGAAGTCGTCCGGCGAGATATTCAGGGTGCCGCTGAGCGAAAGCCCGGTTGCGCTCGACCCCTGGTTGTTTGCTGCGAAGATCTCGCCAAAGCGATTGGTCCCGGCGACGGCGACGAGGTCCTCGGCGGTGACCAGCATCCCTTCGAGGCTCTCGAAGAAATCGATGCCGTCGGTCGTCGGGTCGAAGTCTCCGAGGCCGGCGATGGCTCCAAAGGCGTCGTCGTCGATGTTTTCGCTCGGAGCGATGCGACCGCTGTTGCCGATGACCACCGGCGCCGGCAAGGCAACGCCGGACGCGGTGATGGTGACCTCGGGATTGCCGACGATCTCCGTCGTCGATAAGTTGCCTGTCGAAGGGCCGCCCGGAATAAACTCGGAGACGAGGCCTGTCACAGTGACGGCATCGCCGACGGCTACGCCGGGCGCGCTGCCGGTAAAGACAAAGAGGGCGTCCGAGGTCGCGAGGTCACCATCGCCCTCCGGGTCCTGCAGGTAGAAGCCGTTGCTGTCGACGGCGGTGACGACGCCGTCGGTCGTCACCTCTTCGCCGGCGAAGGGCGAGCTGTGCCCTGCTCCCTGGATCTCTGGAATGCTCGCCGACGCGATGTTGCCACCGAGATCACCGGTGCCTGCCGTCGGGAAGTTATTGGTCAGGAAGAAGTCCGCGAGGACCCAATCGGTGGCCGTGTCGGTATCGATGCCATCTGCAGCGCGGCGGCCACCGGCCGGCAGGAAGCGGCCGTCTGGTCCGATCACCGGGGCGCCAAAGAAGAACGCATCCCCCGCATCGCCGTCGAATACGCCCAGGGCGTCGAGCACGATCTCGTTGCCAGTGACATTCGCGCCGGCGATGGATGAGGTTTGCACCAGCGCGATCGTGTAGCTCGAGTTCTCGACCGCGTTGGCCTCGATCGTCCGGTTCGGCGCGACGCCGTAGGTCGCGAAGACTGAATCGTTGCCGACCAGGAAGAAGCCATTGTCGCCGAGTGCGTCACCCGTCGCGAAGTCGTATTGGAAGTCGATCGCTCCGTTCGCCGCGATGTCATCGGATTCGACGACGATCAGAGAGATGCCTGCTAGTGAGGAGCCAGGAACACCGTAAAGCTCGACAAATTCGACATCCGCACCGGTGGTCGAGCCGACCACCTCATTTATCACCGTCTCGGCAGTGGCGGTGCCGATCAGACCGATGCCTAGGTCCAACACCAGGACCAGGGTGCCGATGCGTCGTTGGCGGTTAGAGAACATCGCTTGGCCTCCTCGAAAAAACCCGGAGGTTAAACGATTGCCATTACCGTTCTGGGTCAGCCCGATGAATATTTTCTGAGCGGTTCACTGAGTTTTGCTATGTCGCTAATCGGCAAGGCGGCTCTGGTAGCCTTAACTGGTATCCAATCGCCTCCGAATGTCCCGCGGCTCGCCGAACGGTTTCGGCTTCATGCGGTGCTGACCTTGCCGGTGACTGAGGCGGATGTCGAGGCCATCCTGCGAGCGGAAGCGCCTGCCTGATGAACGGTGGTGACAAACAGGCCGATCGGGCTCGCCAGGTGCTTGCCGGCACCTTCCATGGCCTGCTCTCGACCCATTCCCAGGAGCTGACCGGCTACCCGTTTGGCTCGGTCGTGCCCTACGTCCTGGACCAGGAGGGGCTGCCGCTGCTCCTGTTGAGCCCGCTCTCGCAACACACCAGGAATCTCGATGCCGACAGCCGCTGCGGACTGACGGTGGTCGAAGAGCGCGAGGGCGATGTCCAGCAACGCGGCCGCCTGAGCGCTGTTGGCGATGTCGCACCAGCCGGTGCAGAGGCCGATGCCGAGCGCTACTTTCGCTACTTTCCACACACGCGCGACTATCTTGAGCAGCTCGGTTTCCGCTTCTACCGCTTCACCCCGCTTCGCTTCCATTGGAACGGCGGCTTTGCCACCGCGCGTTGGTTCAGCAACGACCGCATCGTTCGCGCCAACCCGCTGAGCCTCGAATCACAGCGTCGGATCATCGCGCACATGAACCAAGATCATACCGATGCGCTGCGCCGATACCTGGCGCGACTCGACGGCGTTGCGAGCGAGCAGGATGTCACCATGGTCGGGATCGACGCCGAAGGCATCGATCTTCGGGTTGCAGAGCGTCTGCGACGCGTTCCGCTGCACCGCGCGATCAACTCACCGGCAGAGGCGCGTGAGGTTCTGGTCGAGATGGCCGTTCAGCGCCAACGTGCTGGCCCGGACTGACGTCTGACTGGTCATCATTTCGATGGGTCTGACGCGACCCACCAGGCTTGAAGGCTGGTGAACATTGCTTGAAAGGCTGATGAACATGAAAGAAGCAGTCTTTTGAGACGGTCCCGACGTCTGCTTCGCTAGTCTGAGCTTGGGTCATAGCAGACCCACCCAGGCGTTTCTACAAATTCTTAACTCCCTGTTTCGCATGGGCCTGGGTCGTGTCCCGTCATATGGCCCATGGCTTGCTCCATCTCCCGCCATCCCCTCAAACGGCGTTGCGAGATCTGTGAGCGACTACTCCGAGAAGGGCATCCCCGAGATCGCGGGCGAGATCACCAGCTATCTCGCCGCGCACAGGAAGGCCGCCGACACCCTGGAAGGTGTGGCCGGTTGGTGGATCACGCGGCATCGGGTCGAGGAGTCTCAGCAGCGCGTCCAGGAGGCGCTAGACCTCCTCGTCGCTCAAGGCAAGGTCAACCGTGAGCCGCTGGCCGACGGGCGGATGCTCTACTCGCTTAACGAGGACGACTCCGCCGATGGCTAACATCCGTGCGCTCGAGGCGGTCAGCGAGGCGGTGATCCACCAGCTACGCAGCAACATGCGTCCGGCGGACTTCGCCGATGCGCTGGACCCGCTGATCGATCCCGAGCTGCAGCTCGACTTCCGGGTTTTCACCTCTCGCGACTTCGCCAGCTCGCCCATCACCAACGGCGTCTCGCTCTTTCTCTATCGTATCTTCGCAAACGGGACCCAGCGACTGCCGCCGGGCCGGATCGGGCCCGATGGGCAGCGGCGGCAGACGCTATTGCCGGTGGAGATGCACTTTCTCTTGACCGTCTGGGCCGGGGAGGCGTCGCTGCAGCACGCGCTGGCGGGCTGGATGATGCGGGTGATGGAGGACTCCTCACTATTGCCGGCGAGCGTACTGACGGCGGTCGCGCCGACGGTGTTCCGCAGCGACGAGACGCTCGAGCTGAGCCTAGCGGAGCTAAGCACCGAGAACCTGCTGCGTATCTACGAGGTGCTGATGCCCAACGTCTATCAGCTCTCGGTGCCCTACGTGGCGCGGGTGATCCATCTCGAGTCCGAGCTGCCCCTGCGTTCGGGCTCCGGCGCTGAGGTGCAGGAGCGGGTGCAGCGGGCAGCTCGATACAGCCCGAGGGCAATGGACGAGGACGCCTCATGAGCGGCAGGGCAGCCTTCAGCGTCCTGGAGACGGTCTCCGTCTGCACGCCGCTTGGCATCCGCTTCTGGGACCCGGTGACCGATGAGCAGATCCGCGACGCTTTGCGGGTGACGGCTTGGCCCGCCGACGCGCCCAGCCGCGCGGTGACCGCCTATCGGTCTCGCTCCGATATCTATGTGTTGCAGGGACTGCCGGGTCTACGCGACCTCGAGTACCCGGGCGACCTCGAGTACCCGGGCGACCTCGAGTACCCGGGCGACCTCGATGAAGCAACCAGCTCGCCGCCGCCTCAGCGGCCATTCGTGATCCAGGTCGAGGACGACCAGCGCCGCTATCTGCCCGCGGCGCGTGCGGTCGATCTGCCCCTGCCCTATCGGGGTGTCTATCCGAGACAGAGGACGCTCTACAGTCCGTCGACGGATGCGCCGCCAGGCTTCCTGCTGCTCTCGACGGTGGCCCGTCAGCGCCCGTCCTGGATGGCCGGAATCTACGGCGAGCTCTTCGACCAGGTCAACGGGCGGCCCGCTGCGCATGCACTGATCCAGGTCTCCGTCGGCGGTGAGGAGGGCTATGGTCTCAGCGATGGCGAGGGCCGTTTCGCGGTCTGGCTGCCGTATCCGGGCATTGCGCAGGACATCACGGGCTCTCCGCCGCCGGCGCTCGGCTTGGGGTCGCTATTTGGCCAGAGCTGGCCGCTCGAGCTGCGGGTGCTCTACGACCCAGACCATCAGGTCGCGCTGTCGCGCACCGAGCTGCCCGATTACCTGAGTCTGCTGACCCAGCCGCTGGCCGATCTCTGGCTGGAGTCGCCGGAGCTGGGCGCCAGTCCGGGCCTGGCGGAGGTCTGGTCGGGGGCGCTGGATTACGGCCGTGAATTGAGTGTAACGACGCTGGGTGCGCAGCGGTTGCTGATCGAGCCCAGATAGCCTTGTTGAGCCATCTTGCGGAGATTTGGACATGCCTGAATATCTCGCGCCCGGCGTCTTCGTCGAGGAGACCAGCTTTCGGCAGAAGACCATCGAGGGTGTCAGTACCAGCACCACGGGCTTCGTCGGGCCGGCCAGGTTCGGGCCAACCGGGGGTGAGCCCGAGATCCTGACCAGCTTCACTGAGTTCGAGCGCATCTACGGCGGCATCGACGCGCTGAGTCTTGGCGGCGGAACCCAGCGCCAGACCAACTATCTGGCGCAGGCGGTGCGGGCCTACTTTGAGGAGGGTGGCAAGCGGCTCTATGTCGCACGGGTCTTCAACTCGGTGAGCGATGACGACGACGGCGTTGCCAGTTGGCAGCCGGGTGGGGCCTCGCCGCCCGAGTATGAATTCCGGGCGCGCTATCCCGGTGCAGCCGGCAACATGGCCGTGACCCTCCTGTTCAAGCGCGGTCCCAACGTCCGGCGGGTGGTCGATGGCTCGGCCACGCTGAGCGGTGTGCGCGATGCCCAGGTGGTGCTGGTCGACCTGGGCGGTGGCTCGCCCAGCCAGCTCGAGCTCTACGCGGTCACCAGCCGGCTCGAGGGTGGCATGCGCCGCTTTGGGCTGGAGAACCCGGACCTGAGCCCGAGCGGGCCGGACTTGGATAGCGTCACCGCCGTCTATCCGCTTACCGTGACGGTCACAGCCCAAGGCAGCGGCCGCTTCGATCAGGAGCAGGCATGGGAGGACCTGGCGCTGAACCCCGGGCAGGCGGGCTCGCTGAGTGCGGTCCTCGCCGTCGAGCCGCAACGCCGCGCCACGGCGCTCTATGTCCCCTTGGTGTTCGATCCACAGGATCTCGAGACCGGGCTCGAGATCGCAAGCACGCTTCTGAGCGGCGACGGAACAGACATCCTCCAGGCATTGGACGATGCCGAGGCGACGGACGCCGACCGCAGCCTGCACTTCGAACTCGAGGGCGGCAACGACGGCAGTCCGCTGCTGACGGCCGACTATCAGGGTCGAGAGGACACCGACGGCACTAAGAGCGGCCTGGTCGCCTTTGAGGACCTGGAGGACATCTCCATCCTGGCCGCGCCCGGCTCGACGGCGACCGAGATCCTGAACGCCGAGAGCGTCGGACGCGGCGTGATTGGTGCCCTCATCACGCATTGCGAGCGCATGCGCTATCGGATCGCGGTGCTCGACTCGCTGCGCGGTCAGCTGCCGAGCGAGATCCGGGAGCTGCGCGGCGGCATCGACAGCACACGCGCGGCGCTCTACTACCCCTGGGTGCGGATCAGCAATCCGCTCGCCGATGACCCCCTGGCCCCGAGCGAGATCCTGCTGCCCCCGAGCGGCTTCGTCGCCGGCATCTACGCGCGCAACGACGTTGAACGGGGCGTGCACAAGGCGCCCGCCAACGAGGTCGTGCGCCTGACGCTCGGCTTTGAGCTGCTGATCAACAAGGCTCAGCAGGAGGTGCTGAATCCGCTCGGCATCAATTGTCTGCGCTTCTTCGAGGGGCGCGGCTACCGTGTTTGGGGCGCGCGCACCACCAGCTCCGACGCCGAGTGGAAGTACGTCAACGTGCGTCGCTACTTCGCCTTCCTGGAGCGCTCTATCGAGAAGGGTACCCAGTTCGCGGTCTTCGAACCGAACGGACCCGAGCTTTGGGAGAACATCCGGCTCACGGTCTCGGACTTCCTGTTCAACGAGTACACCTCGAATCATCTCCTGGGCACCAAGCCGGAGCAGGCCTATTTCGTGCGCTGCGACCGCACGACCATGACCCAGAACGACATCGACAACGGTCGGCTGATCTGCCTGGTCGGCGTCTCGCCGCTGCGGCCCGCCGAGTTCGTGATCTTCCGCATCGGGCAGAAGACCGCCGATGCCCGCTCCTGAAAACCGCTGACCGGAGGGCGACCCAGTCATGGCCACCGAACGACTCGATAGACCCTACTCCCAGTTCAATTTCCGCGTCAGTTGGGACGGTCTGGACGAGAACAGCGCCCAGGCGGGCTTCCAGGAGGTCTCGGGCCTGGGGATGGAGATCACGATCGCCGAGTACCGCGCCGGCAACGCGGCGACCAATGAGCCAACCAAGATCACCGGCACCGTCAAGACCCCGGATGTCACCCTCAAGCGCGGTGTTATCGGCGAGCTGAGTACCCTCTATGACTGGCTCAACGAGGTGCGTAACGGCTCGCAGATCGCGCTCAAGAACGTCACCATCAAGCTGATGAGCGAGGACCGCGAGACGGTCGCCCAGACCTGGCGCCTGATCAACTCGCGTCCCATGAAGTACACCGGTCCTAGCCTGAACGGCAAGGGCACGGACCTTGCCGTCGAGGAGCTGGTGCTCTCGGCCGAGCGCATCGAGCTCAACTGAGAGCTCAACTGAGGCGCCGCCTGAATGACCGCCGCCGCCCGACTGCCCGGCATCGTCTTCGAGGTCGAGCCGCGCCAGCCCCGGACCCTGCTGCCGAGGATGGACATCGCGGCCTTCGTCGGCTTCGCGTCCAGCGGTCCATTGCACCTGCCGGTCGCGGTCGAAGACCGAGGGCGCTTCCGCGAGCTCTTCGGCGCCGATCCGACACTCGCCTGGGACGCCGAGCGTGGCGTGCCTCAGCCGGCCCTGCTCGGCGGCGCGGTGGACGGCTTCTTCCGCAACGGCGGACGACGCTGCTGGGTGGTGCGCGTCGGGCCTGACGACATGCCGGTGCGCGAGATCGACCTGCCCGGCCTGATGCCGGCCGGGGTCATCTCGGCCGGCGGACTGGGGGGCGCCGTCAAGGCGCGGGCGCGCTCGCCGGGGCGCTGGGCCGACGGGCTGCTGGTCGATACCCAGCTGCGGCGCGAGCGTCTCGGGCTCCAGTCGGTCGCGATCGATCCGGACGGGGAGGGTGGCTGGCTCTACAGCCTCCAGCTCGATCGCGCCCCGGACGACTGGTCGCCCGGCGAGCTGCTCGAACTAGACTTCGGCGATGCGCTGCCGAGGCTCTACCTGTTCGTCGATGCGCTCGAGGCGGTCTCGGTCGGCGTCATCCTGACCGGCGCTCGGGCCTATTGGTACGAGCCGCTCGCCGTTTCGCCGCCTGAGGCGCCGGAGACCTGGGAGCATGTCGACGAGGCGGCGGCCGTGGTGGACTTTCAGCTCTGGCAGTCCGGCTCGCCGGCACCGGATCTGCCGTCGGTCCATCGTCTGCGCTTCAGTCTGCACGTCCGGCTGGACGACACCAAGTGGCGTCTCGCCGACCTGGCCTTCCATCCAGAGCATCCGCGCGCCTGGCAGCACCTGCCGGACGACGCGACGCTTTTCGCCCGCGATCTCGAGCACAGCCCCCAGTCGTCCGACCGGGGTGCCGAAGTGCTTCATGCCGAGGCCAGCTTTCCGCGCTTTCCGCTGGCCGGGCCCGAGGGTGCGCTCGAGCCCTCGCTGCCCTTGGGCATGGACGCGCTGGCAGCGGATCTGGACGCCCTCGATCGCGCGCCGGGAGACTCGACGAGGCCGGACATCGCCGAGTACGGCTCGGACCTCTTTCTGGACGACCGCCTACAGCGTCTGGGCAGCGGTGCGCTGCTGGGCGAGGCCGAGCGGCGCTACTATCTGCTGCACCAGCCCTTGAGCGGTCTGCACAGCCTGCTGACGATCGAGGAGATCACCTTGATCGCTGTGCCCGACGCGGTGCACCTAGGCTGGAGCCGGGTCATCCGCGATCTGCCGGAGCCGTTGAAGGCGCCCGAGCTGGAGCCCATCCCGGCATGGCCGGATGCAAGCGGGCGTTATCTGATCCGCTGGTCGGCGATCGCCGGGGCGACGGCCTACCGGCTCGAGTACGGCACCACGCCCGAGCTGGATCGGCCCAACAGGCTGGACCTCTTCGGTCGGGCCTTGAGTCTCGACGAGACGCTGATCCCGCCTCCAGCACTCGCCGAGATCGAGCTGCCGGCGGACTGTCCGAGACCCCACTACTTCCGCGTCCGCGCACTGCGCGACGGGGTCGCGAGCCCTTGGTCGGGCACGCGCGGGCGCATCCTGCCCGCGGTCGACTTCGTCGCCTGTCTGGCTCAGCCCATCGACGAGGTCGCGCTGCTGGTGACGCGCCTGGCCTCGCCGCCCGATGCCGGGGTCAAGCTGAGCTGGTCGCTGGTCGACCCGGACTTCGACGCGCCCGATGCCTTCGAGCTTCAGGTCGCCTCGGATCTCGGCTTTCAGTCCGGACGCATCGTCAACGCCGGGACCCACACGAGCCTCGAGCGGCCTCTGCCCTTGAATGCCGCGCAGTACTACCGGGTCCGAGGGGTGCGCGCTGGCAGGGTCGGTCCCTGGTCCAATTCGGTGTCGCTCGAGCCGAGTGCGCTCGCGACCGTGACCCTGGAGTCTGTCTCCGATTTCGATGCGGCGCAGGTCTCGGGCGACTCGGTGCTGCTGGACGTCCACCGCGCACTGATCCGCTGCTGCGCCGCGCGCGGTGATCTCTGGGCCTGTCTCTCCCTGCCGCGCCACTACCGCGCCGCCCAGGTGCGCGAGCACCTGCGGCAGCTGCTGCCTCGGACATCGGGCGCTACGCCGCCGACGGCCTCCGCCGTGCCCCCATTGAGCCTTGGCGAGCGCCCGTCCCTGAGCTATGCCGGGCTCTTCCATCCCTGGCCGGGCGTGCGGCTCGACGAGACGGCCGCCATGTCGCCCGGCGCTGGACTGGTCGCCTATGGCCCGCCCGACGGCGCCATTCTGAGCCAGATGGCGCGTCAAGCGGTCGATGAGGGCGCCTGGCTCGCGCCCGCCAACATGGCCTACCGCCATGTGATCGCGCTGGATCCCAGTTTCTCCGAGGGCGACTGGCGGGATCTGACCGCGTTGGGCGTCAATCTGATCCGTCCCGATCCGCGCGGCTGGCTGCTGTTGAACGCTGAGACGCTTTCCCCCGGCGCGGAGCTGCGCCAGATCAGCGTTCGGCGGCTGCTGATCCTGCTGCGGCGGCTGGCGCTGCGCGAGGGTCGGGGCTATGTCTTCGAACCCAACAGCCAGGACTTCCGCGACCTGGTGCAGCATCGCTTCGAGCAGCTGCTCTCGCAGCTATACGTGCGCGGCGCCTTCGCCGGCGACACACCGACTGCGGCCTATCGGGTGGTGGTCGACGACTCGGTCAACCCGCCGCGCAGCCTTGAGCCGGGACGCTTCGTGGTCGAGCTGCGGGTCGCCCCCTCGCAGCCCTTGCAGTTCATCACCGTGCGTCTGGTCCAGTCCGGCGCCGAGCGGCTGGCGCTGGAGGAGGTCTGAGATGCCCCGCCCCTTCACCACCTTCAACTTCAAGGTCCTGATCGAGGCCGAGCCCGGCAAGGTCCTCTGCGATGCCGAGTTCTCCGACTGCGACGGTCTGGAGGTCAACATGGAGCCCAAGACCATCCGCGAGGGCGGCAACAATGGTCGCCAGATCCATCTCGCGGGGCCGGTGAGCTACGGCCAGCTCAGCCTCAAGCGCGGTATGACGTCGGATTTCGCCCTGTGGCGCTGGTTCGAGCAGGTGCAGCGCAACCGGACGCTGCGCGCCTCGGGCCGCATCCTGATGCTGGCCTCCGACCGCAGCCGGGCGGACGTGCGCTTCGATCTCACCGGCTGTTTGCCGGTCAAGCTCAAGGCGCCCACGCTGAGCGCCAAGGACGGCGAGATCGCGATCGAGGAGATGCAGATCGCCTACGAGACGCTCCATCTCGCCGAGTCGGGCGCCTAAGGAGACCCAAGCGAGAAGACCCAAGCCATGCCCCAGCCAGCACGACTCGAAAAGGCCCTACTGCAGGAGATCACCTGGGACGAGAACCAAGTGGTTCAGGAGCTCGAGCGCAGGGTTACGGTGCAGTTCAACCCGGAGACCCTGAAGGTCAGCTACGCCAATCAGAGCTCGGGCGGCGACCAGCGCGGCGGCTCGGCTACTCAGTTCGTCGGCCAGGGCACGACCAAGCTGTCCTTCGACCTCTGGCTCGACGTGACCGCCCCCCAGCCGCCGGAGCAGGAGGGTCAGCAGGACGCCGAGGGCGAGGAGAACGACGTGCGCAAGCTCACCGAGAAGATCGTCAAGTTCATCCAGCCCAAGGAGGAGCGCGGGGAGGGCAAGTTCGTCCCGCCGGGCATGCGCTTTCTCTGGGGCTCCTTCAAGTTCGACGGCATCGTGGACTCGATCAACGAGACGTTGGAGTTCTTTTCAGAGGACGGCCGGCCGCTACGCGCCGGGCTCAATGTCAGCCTCTCGAAACAGGAGATCCAGTTCCAGTTCAACGAGCAGTTCTCGCCCAACTTCGGCGGCAATCCGGCGCCGGGCTCGCAGCCGTTGACCCAGGCGCGTCAGGGCGATTCGGCGCAGTCCATCATGGCGCGCAGCGGTCGGCAGGATCAATGGCAGTCGATGGCCGACGCCAATGACATCGACAATCCGAGGCAGATCCCGCCTGGAACGCCGCTCAATACGCGGCTCTGAGCGATCGGGTCCTGGCTTCCAAGCCCTGTTTGGGAGCCTGGTCCGCGAAGCTCTGCTTCCCGAGCCGAGGATGCGAAGCAGAGCTTCGGCGCCGCATCCCCAAGCAGTGCTTAGGACCGAGAGAACGAGAGAGGCAACGCGAGGAACCTTATGGCCGTGATCATCAATGAATTCGAGGTGGTGCCGGACGACAGCCAGCCCGGGCCGGGTGAGACGCCCGAGCCGGCGGAGCCTCAGTCGGCGCCCGCGCCGACACTGACACCCGCGGATCTCGAGGCGATGCTCAAACATCAGCTCGAGCGCGAGCTGCGGCTGCGGGCGGATTAGGGGGAGCCATGCCCGATCTCGGCGTCACACCGCTGTTCTATCCGGCCCGGCCGACTCTCTCGGTCGACGGGCGCGACCTGCCGGAGCTGCGCGAGGCGGTGCTGTCGCTGATGGTCGAGGAGACGACCGACGGGCTCTACCGCTGCGAGGCGAGCTTCGGCAACTGGGGGACGCGCCGGGGCAGCGTGGACTTCCTCTATTTCGATCGCGAGCTGTTCGACTTCGGCAAGGACTTCAGCATCCGCATGGGCCCCGGACGAACCGCCAAGACCATCTTCGCTGGGCGCATCACCGCGCTCGAGGGGCGCTTTCCGGCCAAGCGCCCGCCCGAGATCACGATCCTGGCCGAGGACCGGCTGCAGGCTCTGCGCATGACGCGCCGCAGCCGCAGCTTCGAGGACGTCGACGATCAGGAGGTGATCGAGACGATCGCCGCCGACCATGGACTTGGCACCGAGCTCGACATCGAGGGTCCGCGCTATGCCGTGCTGGCGCAGGTCAATCAGTCCGATCTCGCCTTCCTGCGCGAGCGCGCCCGCGCCATCGACGCCGAGCTCTGGATCGCCGAGGGACGTCTGCACGTCCAGGCGAGGGCGCGGCGTCAGATAGACGAGATCGAGCTCACCTACGGGCGCGGCCTGCGCGAGCTCCAGGTCAGGGCGGACCTGGCCGGGCAGCGCAGCTGCTGGTCGGTCGCCGGCTGGGACCCGAGCGCCAAGGAGGCGATCGAGGAGACGGCGGACGCGCAGTCCATTCAGTCCGAGCTCGAGGGCGGCGAGAGCGCTGCCGGCCTCCTGGGCTCAGCCCTGAGCGAGCATGGCGAGCGCAGCGTGCATCAGGCCCCGCTGACCAGCGCCGAGGCCCAGGCGCTGGCAGGCGCCGAGTTTCGCCGCATGGCCCGGCGCTTCGTCCGGGGCCAGGCGATGGCCGAAGGGGACGCCCGTCTGCGTGTCGGCTCCCGGGTGCGGCTCGGCGGGCTCGGCGCGCTCTTCGACGGCGTCTACAGCGTCACCGAGGTCAGGCACAGTTTCGACGGCCAGAACGGCTTTCGCACGCACTTCGAGGTCGAGCGCCCCGGTCTGGGAGGCGGCGCATGAGCCGGCCCATGGCACTCGATCGCGAGCGCGACGCCCGGATCGCCACCGGTCTCGGCGGACGCTTCTACGGCGTCTATCCGGCGGTGGTCACCGACCTCAACGATCCGGAGGGGCAGGGGCGGGTGCGCATCCGTCTGCCCTGGTCGCCGGACGACTCGGGCGGCTACGAGGCCTGGGCGCGTCTCGCCACCCTGATGGGCGGCAACAATCGCGGCAGCTGGTTCGTCCCGGACCTGGACGACGAGGTGCTGGTGGTCTTCCAGGCCGGCGACACCCGCTGGCCCTTCGTGATCGGCGGGCTCTGGAACGGCGTGGATACGCCGCCCGAGCAGATGGATGCCTCGGGCAACAACGACATCAAGTCGCTGCGCTCGCGCAACGGCGTGAAGGTGACCCTGGATGACGCGAGCGGGCAGGAGCGTCTGATCCTGGAGACGCCCGGCGGTCAGCAGGTCTCGCTCACCGACGGCCCGGGCGTGGTCGAGCTGCGCGACAGCAACGGCAACACGGTCACCCTAGAGTCCTCCGGCATTACCTTGAGCGCCTCCGCCAAGGTCACGGTGCAGGCTAGTACCGTCGAGGTCTCGGCGGGCTCGGTGACGGTGAACGCTGGGATATCGCGCTTCAGCGGTGTGGTCCAGGCCGACACCGTGATCACCAACTCGGTGGTGAGCGCCTCCTACACGCCTGGCGCGGGAAACATCTGGTGAGTCTGCACGGGGATCGATGATGGAACCACGCATCGAATGGCACACGGCCTCGCCGCTCTGGGACCTGAGTCTCGCGGACCCGGGGCCGCCGCGCGAGCGCTTCAAGGCGCCGGCCCTGCTGCGCTTCGCGAGCGATGCCTTCATGGACGAGCTGCAGTCCCTGCTGGACACTGACGCCACGCAGCTCGCCGGCCATGTCGCCCGGCAGGAGAGCTGGCGCGCCGAGTCGGCCGGGTGGCTCGGTGCGCAGAACCCTGAGCTGGGCACGCCGATCAAGCTTTATCAGCCGGCGCACAGCCGCTTCTATCTGGTGGCGATCAGTCTCAACTGCCGTAGCGCCGGTTTGCCCGAGCGGCGGGTCGATGCCGCCCGGGAGGAGCGGGCCGGCTTCCTGATGCGCCGGCTAATCGCCGGCGACGAGTACGCCTGGATCGGCGACCGGCAGCAGGGCCGCTGGCAGCGCCTGAATGACCCCCTGATCCCGGCCGGCGGCGAGGAGCGTCTAGCGCTCTTCCCGGTCCGCTTCGAGCTGGAGGGCCGGGTGCGGTATCTCTACATGGGCCTGATCCCGGTCGCGAGCCGCGAGGTCTACGAGGAAGGCGGCGCGGCCTTCCAGCCGACGCCGAGCGATGGCGAGCTCGACGACGATCCGCTGGGGGATGCGCGCATCGCTCTGTTCCGTGCGCAGATCCTCGCGGGCCTGCAGGGGCTCGCCGATCCGCCGACCGACTTCGGCGCGATCCAGGCCCGCGAGACGCTGGCCTTCGTCCTGCTGGATCTCGGCGAATATCTGCGGACCGAGCTCGACCGCGTCTGGCAGGCGCTGGTCGAAAATTCGTACACCGGTCTTTCCAGCGCCGAGCGCGCTCTCTACGACGAGCTCGTCGCTCAGCCCTCGGCACAGCGAAGCTGGCGTGATCTGGTGTTGGATATCGAGGATCACCGACAGGCGGTGCTGACCCAGGCGTTCGCCGACATCGAGCCGAGTCTGCTCGTGCATGGGCTCTCGGTCACCGATGTGAGCGCCGCCGCGTTGCGGCAGGCCACCCCGTCGAGCGATCCCCTGCTCTTGTCACTGGTCGCCGCGGCACTGCCGGAGCCGCCAGCCGACTCCGGCCTGCAGGACGCCGGGATGGCGTCACCGCCCGTCGTCGACACCGGGCCATCGACCTATGTGATCCGCTGCGTCCACGAGCGTCCGCGCTGCGGGGTCTTCGTGCCGCCCCTGGTGAGCCATGCCTCGCGTCCCTTCCAGCTGGCGTCCTTCTTCGATCCGGACGCGCCGGTGCGCCGAAACCGCATTCGCATTCCGGTGGACACAACTCTGAAGGGGCTACGCCAGTCGCCCAAGGGGCTGTCGATCCAGCTCTCGAAGGAACTGCGCCGCCAGATGGATCGGGCCCAGAAGGCCGGGATGGGGGGACTCATCGACGGCGACTCCAAGAGTTCCTCGCTCGACCTGGGCGTCGTCTGCTCCTTTTCGATTCCGATCATCACCATCTGCGCACTCATCCTGCTGATGATCATCGTGCAGCTGCTCAACATCGTCTTCTTCTGGCTGCCGTACTTCCAGATCTGCCTGCCGGTGCGCCGATGAATCCCCCGGACCCGGGCAGTCTCTTCGGTCGCGGCATGGCCTTCCCTCCTCGAGTGGGGGCCGACGGCCGCCTCGCGCGCTCGGCGGGGCCCGAGAACATCCGCGAGTGCATCCGCGTCATCCTGCTGACCGAGCCCCAGGAGCGGCTGATGCTGCCGCAGTTCGGGGGCGGGCTGCGGCGCTTCCTGTTCAGGCCCAACACGGTCGCGACCCATCGGCTGGTCCAGGAGGCGGTGGTGCAGTCCCTGGGACGCTGGGAGCGGCGCATCCAGGTCGAGAGCGTCCTGGTGGACGCGGACCCGGAGGACGCCCGCGCGGCGCGGGTGCGCATCCGCTACCGCCTCGTCGCGACCGCCGAGGAAGACCGTCTGCAGCTGCGTCTGCTGCTGACCGGCTGACCGAGAGGAGACACCATGCCCATACCCGAGCCGACCTTCGACAGCCGCGGCTATCGCGAGATCCTCAACGAGGCGCTGGCGCGCATCCCGGTGCACAACCCGGAATGGACCAACTTCAACGACGCCGACCCTGGGGTGACGCTGCTGCAGCTCTTCGCCTTCATGAGCGAGAGCATCATCTATCGCGCCAACCGCATCCCAGAGCGCAATCGGCGCAAGTTCCTGCGTCTGCTGGGCGAGTCGGTGCGCGCGCCCGAGGCCGCGCGCGGGCTGGTGAGCTTCTCCAATCCGCGCGGCGCGCTCCAGTCGGTGGGCCTGGCGGAGGATCTGGAGGTGCTGGCGGGCAAGACCCCCTTCCGCACCGGCAACGCACTGGAGGTGCTGCCCATCGAGGCCCGGGTCTACTACAAGGCCCCGCTGACCGACACCCAGTCGAAGGAGACCGAGACGCTCTATCGGCGGCTCTACGCCAGCTTCGAGCAGGAGCAGGGCGCGCTCAGCTTCTACGAAACACGTCGTCTGGAGCCACCCCAGGCGGGCGCGCCCCTGCCGGTGGTCGATCTCGCCAAGCCGCTGGCGACCGCGGGTACGCTGTCCGAGAGCCATGACACGGTCGACGGGGCGCTCTGGCTCGCACTCTTCGCGCGGCCTAACGAGGAGCCGGCGCAGGCGCGCGCCGCCATCGCCGGGCGGGTGCTGACCTTGGGCGCGATGCCCGCGCTCGGGGCCAGCGGCTGCCTGCTGCCCTCGGGCGGTACGCTCGGCTCGGAGGATCTCGGGCTCCTGTTCGAGGTGCCCAATACGGCGCCGGGCACGAGCGGCGAAGCGCTGGACCGCTACAGCCGTGTGGAGGCGCGCGGCAGCACCAATCTGTTGCTGCATCCGGGTGTGGTCGAGCTCAGCCTGCCGGCGGCCGGGCAGCTCGGGTACTGGGACGATCTCGATCCGCTCGAGGCCGGGGCCGGCAACTTTCCGCCCGCGCTCGAGGATACGGCGGACGCCGAGCGGCTCGTCACCTGGGTCCGCATCCGCCCGGCGCCCAATGCCGACGGCAGCGACGCGCAGGGGTTGCAGGCGCGCTTCAGCTGGCTCGGCATCAACGCGGCCGAGGTGGTGCAGCGGGCCTGGGTGCCGGCCGAGTCCTTGCCCAGGGGCACGGGCGAGCCCGATCAGGGCGCCACGCTGACCCACAGGCCGGTGCTGCTCGAGACGGTGACGCTCAGGGTCAATGGCGAGCCTTGGCAGCGGGTCGACGATCTCTCGGCGGCGCCGCCCGAGGTCCAGACCCAGGCGGCGACCAGGGTGACGACGAGCGATCCGACCGCATCGGGCGGTGGTGGTGAGCGCGTCTACACCCTGGACCGGGAGTCCGGCGAGATCCGCTTCGGCGACGGACTGCATGGCGCGCGGCCGCCGCTGGGCGCCCAGATCCAGGTGAGCTACGCCCATGGCGGCGGTGTCGCCGGCATGGTCGGCACCGGCGCCATCACCAAGGGGCCGGGGCTGCCCGCCGGCATCAAGGTCGCCAACCCGCTGCCCACCTATGGCGGCGATCGCGGCGAGACCCTGGCCGAGGCCGAGCGGCGCATCCCGGCCTTCCTGCACCATCGCGATCGGCTGGTCGCGCCCCAGGACTTCGTCGAGATCGCCTGGCGCACACCCGGGGTCGAGCTCGGCCGGGTCGAGGTGTTGCCGCTGGTCCATCCCGAGCAGGCCGCCCAGGTCTCGCGCGGGGTGGTGACCCTGCTGGTCGTCCCGGCGGCGGACGCGCTGCATCCGCGCTCGCCCGAGCCCGACCGGCTCTTCCTCGAGGCCGTCTGCCGCTATCTGGCCCCGCGCCGGCTGGTGACCACCGAGCTGCACGTGCGCGGCCCGATCTATGAGGATATCTGGCTGTCGCTCGGCATCGAGGTCGTGCCGGGGCGGGAGCAACCGCCGGTGCGCGATGCCGTCAAGGCGGCCGTGGAGACCTTCGTCTCGCCGCTGACCGGTGGCTTCGAAGCCGCCGGCTGGCCGCTCGAGAAGACGCTCGATCCGCTGGAGATCAGCGCCGTGGCTAGCCGGGTGAGCGGCGTGGCCAAGGTGGTCGGCGTCCTGCTCGGCGATGCGGCGGGCGCGGCGCGCGAACGCATCGAGCTGAGCGGGCTCCAGCTGCCCAGGCTGCGCGGGGTCGCGGTATCGAGCGACGCGCCCACGTCCTTGGACGCACTGCTGGGCGCCAGCGGCGGCACGCCGGCCGGTCAGCGCCAGCCCTTCCCGGTGCCGGTCGTGCCGGTGTCCTGCTAAGCCGGGTCCATGGACGTCAACGGCACCCGCTTCCATCTGCTGCAAGGCGCCCGGGACTGGGTCCCGGTGCTCGAGCGGCATCTCGTCCTGGACGGCGAGCGCCAGCTCCACTGGGACGATGTCCATGCCGAGGTGACCCTGGCGCCGCATCTCTTCCGCTTTCCGCCCAGGCGCAGCGAGACGCCGCCCTCGCTGGAGCAGCGGCGGGGCGCCGACTGCGACCGCTACGGCAATCTCTATTGGATCGACGACGACGGGCTGGGTATCGACTGGCGGCCGGCCGGGCGCGACAGGCAGGGGTTGTACTGGGCCTCGGCGAGTCTGACGACGCCCGTCTGCGTGCCCGCAGGCGCTGACTTCGCGCCCTGCTCCGGGCCCTCGGCCGAGGCGCCGCCTCGGCTGCGCGGTCTCGCGGTCACCTCCCGTCACTTCCTGGTCGTCGGCACCCTGTCACCGGCCGGGCTCCTCGTCTTCGATCTGCATGCGGGCGGTCCGCCGCAGTGGCGCGTCTGGTCGGATGCGCTCGACTTCGCGCCCTTCGATCTGGCGGCCGCGCCCGACGGCGGTCTCTGGATTCTGGACCTTGGACCGGACGAGGGCGCGGCGCGCTATTGGCGGCTCGACCGCTATCTCGAGGTGGTCGCAGGGAGCGGCGACGCGCTGGTCGAGGTCGTCCCCGCCCGAGCCGACGACTTCTGGCCGCTGGACGCCGGGCCGCGCGTGCAGGCCGCGCGGACATGCGCCGCCGGCCGCCCGCTGGCTCCAGCCTCGCCCCCCGAGGTCGAGGCCCCGATCGCGTTGGCGGCACTGCCCGACGGCTCGCTGCTGATCCTCGAGACGCGCCCCGATGCGCTTCATTCCAGCCTCCACCGCTTCCGGGACGGGATGCAGCTGGATCGGATCGATCTCAAGGGCGAGCGTCTCACAGGGCTGGAGCCCGAGCGGCTGCGGGCGCACGACATGCTCTTCGTCCCGGCCGAGGGAAAGGATGACTCCGATTCGAGGGGCGAGCTCTTCCTGGTGTCCGAGGACGGCAATCAGGTAATGGTGCTCGGCCTCTCGATCCTGCGGGATGCGCTGCATCTCAGGCTCGAGCCGCGCTTCCTGCCGATGCGCCGCTACGACGGCAAGGATCTCGTGAGCGACGGTCGAGACGTGCTCTATCACCTGCCCGCTCTCTGGACGCGCCTAGTCGAGCAGCCGAGGCCGCGCTACGGGCTCGAGGCCGATCTGGATCTGCCCGCGCTCGACGGCAAGGAGCCCGGCTGCGTCTGGCACCGGGTGACGCTCGACGCCTGCATCGCGCCGGGCGACGCGATCAGGCTGCAGAGTCGCGCTGCGGACGAGCCGGCCGACCTGGACCTGGCGGACTGGCGCGACGAGCCGCCGCCCTATCGGCGTCATGCCTCGGAGATCGCCTATCACCAGCCCTTCGGCGCGGCCCAGCGCGAGCGCCAGGGCACCGGGACCTGGGAGCTGCTCCTGCAGGGTGCCACCGGCCGCTATCTGCAGCTGCGTCTGCGTCTGACCGGCAGCGGCCGCTCGACGCCGCGTCTGCGGGCCTTGCGCGCCTGGTATCCGCGCTTCTCCTATCTCGAGCAGTATCTGCCGGCGGTCTATCGCGACGATGCCGTCTCCGCGAGCTTTCTCGAACGCTTCCTCGCCAATGTCGAGGGTCTCTGGACCACCTTGGAAGGCGCAGTTGCCGGGGCCGAGCGGCTGCTCGACAGCCGCACCGCGCCGGCCGAGTATCTCGAGTGGCTGGCCGGCTGGCTGGGCGCGACCCTGGACCCGGACTTCGAGGAGGCGCGCCGCCGTCTGCTGATCGAGCACGCCGAGCTGCTGTTTCGCTGGCGCGGGACCCCGGCCGGGCTGCTGGCCATGATCCGTCTCACCATCGATCCCTGTCCGAACGCCTCGCTGCTCGACGACCTACGGCATCCCGAGCGGATCGAGCCGCTGCGGTATGCCGGCCGCGCGGTGCGTCTCGTCGAGCACTTCCAGAGGCGCGGTGTCCCGGGCGTGGTGCTCGGCGACCCGCGCCGGCTCGAGCAGCCGGCGCTGATCGGCGCCGCCGCCCCCTTCGAGCCCTCGCAGGGGCCCGAGCCGCTGCACCTGCGATTTCGCGACTTTCTCCGGTGTCGCTATCAGGGCGATGAAACGACGCTCGCCGCGCGCTGGGGCTCGCCACCAGCGGCGATCCAGTTCCCGCCGCTGCCGCCGGCCGACGTCGCGCGCGCCGAGGACTGGCGGGCCTTCGTCTCGCGAGGACTGGGCTTTGGCTACGCACAGGTCGGTCAGGACGACCTGGGGCTCTACCAAGATTTTCTCCGGCAGCGCTACCGGCGCATCGATGCATTGAGGACCGCCTGGCAGCTGCTGGACGGCCAGCCTCCTGATTCCTTCGATGCCATCCAGCTGCCCGGGGTGCTGCCCTCGCAGCCGGCCCGCCTGAGCGACTGGGTCGGCTTCGTCTCGCTCGCCCTGCCGACCGAGCGCAACGCCCATCGCTTCACCGTGCTCGTCCCCACCGATCCGACCGAGAGCGCCGAGACCCGCGAGCGGCGGCTCGCCCGGGTGGGCGCGCTGGTCGAGCGCGAGCGTCCCGCCCACACCGAATTCGAGACCCAGCTGTTCTGGGCGCTGTTCCAGCTCGGCGGCGCGCGTCTGGGGCTCGACACAGCGCTGGGCGAGGGCAGCCGCTATGTCGCGCTGGTGCTGGGCAAGACGGCGCTTGCCGAGGGCTTCCTGGATTCCTCGCATCCCTGGGGCGTGACCCATCGCGCGCTGCGGGTGCTCGGGCGTGACCCGCTCACGGAGTAACGACCATGAATGACTTCACGACAGTCTGCGCGAATCTGTCCAACCTGGATCCGTACAAGCGGGTCAACTACGTCAACGGTCTGGTGCTGGGGGCAGACGATCTCGTACAGGAGCAGCTCTACCACCTGGAGAAGCACCGTCTGCACAACCGGCTCCTCCACGGCTATGGCACCTTGTGTGGTCTGTCGGTCGATCTCTCCGATCCGGGCGACGGCCCCAGGCTGACCGTGGCCCCGGGCGTTGCGGTCGATCCGCGCGGCCGCGAGATCCGCGTGCCCGAGGCCTACTGCGCCAATCTGACGGCCTGGCTGCAGAGCCATGCCGACGAGGTCCAGGACCGGCTCGCCGCCTCGCCACCGCTCTCGCCGCCCGAGCCGCTGAGCCTCTATCTCGTGCTCTGCCATCGCGAGTGCGAGACCGACGAGGTGCCCATCCCGGGCGGACCCTGCAAGACGCTGGAGGACAGCTCGGTCGCCTCGCGCATCCAGGACGCCTTCGAACTGGCGCTGCGCTTCGAGCCGCCGGAGCAGACCGAGGAGGAGGCGGTGCGCGACCTGGTCTCGCTGATCCGCGCGATCGAGATCAGCGAGGACCCGGGCGGTCTCACCGAGGGGGGCATCGCCGACCTGGTGCGCGGTCTGACCGATTCGGGCTCGCCTTCGCTCTCCTCGCCGCCCTTCGATTCCCCGCCGGGATCGCCGCCGATGGGCATGCAGCACATGCACCCGGGCGATGTCGACGCGCTGCTGCGCGTGGCGATGCGCGTCTGGGTGACCGAGGTGCGGCCGGCCCTGTTGCCGAGCGGCGCCAATTGCGCCGCCGGTCCGCCCGAGGAGGGCTGCGTGCTATTGGCTGAGGTGATCCTGAATCTCGACGGCGGTCCGAGCCTAGTCGGCGACCCGCTGCTCGACGAGTCTCGGCGACCCTATCGGCTCCATACCCGTCTGTTGCAGGAGTGTCTGATCTGTCATCGCGGCGACGCCTCGGCGGACCTCGAGTCCTTGAGCCATGCGGATCTCCACGACCTGGATGCCGACGATCATCCTCAGTATCTGCTGGTCGATGGTAGCCGTCCGCTGACTGGGGACCTGGGCGCTGGCGGCAACCGGATCACCGGGCTGGGGGAGGGCGGCGTTGATGGCGACGCCGTGCGTTTCGAGCAGGCGGTCAAGATCGATGATATCGCCGGAGGCGATCTCGTCGATACCTATCCGAACCCGACGGTCGCCGCTCTGAGAGGACGACCGGTCGCCGATGTCGATCCGGCCGCCGGCCAGGTGCTGACCTGGAGCGGTAACCGATGGCAGCCGAGCACGCCCGCCGTGATCGGCGGTTTCGTCGAGGCCCCGGGTCAGAATGCGCGCTATGCCATCGTCGCCGCGGGGCTCTTCGATGCGGCCGGACAACCCCTGGGGCTGGTCTACAACGCGCTGTCCGCGACCATGCTCGGTGTCCTGGAATACCGCTTGGCTTGGCCTCGCTACCAGCCGCCGCAGAACGACGGCATCGTCCCCCCGCCTGATCTGGTCTACATCGTCAAGGGCACGATCGTCGATCCGGAGCGGCCGGGGATTCTGCGCGTAGTGCGGTTCGAGCAAGAGGGGATACGGATTCGCGTGAGCGACATCCAGGACGCCAATCGTGTCCAGGCATTCATGGTCGAGATCAGTGCCTACGGCCGCGCCGACCTGGGCTGAATCGATCGAGCGCACTTCGCAGGAGTGAGCCAGCATGCCCCAGATAGAGCTACAGCAGGCATACCTGGATCAGGGTGTCGAGCACGTCAACTTCTTCAACGGCCGTATCCTCACGGGCGAGGACCTGCAGGACGAGCAGACCGCCAACCGCCGCGAGCACCGCCAGCTCGGGACGGCCCTGGGTGCGGGCGTGGTGCGCGGCCTCGACGTCTCGGTCCTGACGCCGGGCGGCAGCGGCAGCTCGCCCGTCGTTCAGGTTGGCGGGGGGCTGGCGCTCAACGGAGCGGGGCAGGGTCTCGAGCTGCCGACCAAGGTCCAGATCAATCTGCTTGCCCAGCAGACCCTCGAGGACGCGGCGAACGGACTCTTCGCCGTCTGCGTGCCGCCTCAGCCGGGCACACTGCTGGTCGGCACCGGCGCCTACGTGCTCCTGATGAGCCCGGCGAGCGACTATCGCGGACAGGCACCCAAGAGCGGTCTGGGCGACGGGGGCACGGGGAGCCACTGCGGGCTGCGCCATCGGGTCGAGGGGGTGCGTTTTCGGCTGATCAAGCTTCCGGTCGCTGAGCTCCTGAGCGGGCTGGCAGGGCTGAGCGCGAGCGATTTCGTCGAGCCCGCAGCGGGGGACACCGCCGGCTGGTCGCGTCTGCGCGGCGCCCTGGCGCAGCTCTGCCTGGGCACGGCCGAGACCGCGCCGCACGACATCGACTTCAGCCCCGACAGCCCGCCGAACGGGCTCGAGTACGGCGCGCTGGGGCGATTGCCCGAGTCACTGCTGACGGACTGCGACGTCCCACTGGCGCTGATCTATTGGACCGCGGACGGCATCCGCTTCATCGACACCTGGTCAGTGCGCCGGCGTCCCGTCACGCCGGCCCCCGCCGCCGACTGGCCGACCCTGCTCGACCCGCGCTTCGCGGCCGAGTCCGAGGCCGTGCTGCTGCAGTTCGCCGATCAGATCGCAGACTTGCGCAACGATCCGGCGGTGGGCGCGGGCGCTCGGGTCGAGGACTATCTCACCCATCTGCCGGCGGTCGGTTATCTGCCGACCGGTCCGAACGGCCTCGGCTGGCAGAGCTTCCTCGGTGCCCATGCCCCGTCGAGCGAGACGCCGGTCGCGCAGGGCCTGGTGCGCTCGGTGCTGGCGACAGCCCTGCCGCGCCTGGCACCGAGGGTAGTGCCGCGCGATGCACCGGGCGCCGCCGACGCGACCCCCTATCTGGTCTACCGGATCGATGGCCGTACCGATCATGTCCTCATCGTGCGCTCGGGGCTCGCCGAGGTCGTCGCGCGCGACGTGCATTTCGACAACGCGGGCTGCCAGCTCCCCGGCGTCCATACGGTGCAGGGCGCGCTGGACGACCTCTGCCAGCGGCTGCGCGGCTGCTGCACGCTGGTGATCGCGCCCGGGGGAAACTGGCGGCAGGCGATCGACGCGCTCGCGCCGGGGCAGGATGTGTCCATCTGCTTCGAGGTCGGGCACTTCGTCCTGACCGAGCCGCTGCGCTTCACTGGGTTCGGTCACGTCAAGGTGTGCGGCGGTGGTCCCGGTACGCGGCTGACGATCGCCAACCGGGAGAGCGCGCTGATCTTCGAGGACTGCGCCAGCGTTCGAGTCAGCGACCTCTCGGCCCAGGCCGGCACGGCGAGTCCGCCCCAGGGCTCGGGTGCCAATCGGCAGTTCCAGAGTCTGGCCGGGGTCCTGAGCGCTCGCGACTGCCCCAGCGTCGAGATCGAGCGGGTGCGGTTGCGCTGCGCGTCCGCAGTCGGACGGGCCGCGAGCTGTCTCTATGTCCGTCATGACACGGCCGCCGGTGGTCCCTCCGACAGGACGCGGGTGCGGGGATGCGAGTGTCTGGTGGGCAGCGGTCAGGTCGGCATCCTGGCGGTGAACGCCGATCGCTGCCAGATCGAGGACAACCAGGTGCGGCTCGACGGCAGTCCGGGCCCCGGCACGGCCCCGGCGGGTCAGGGCATCGTGGTCGGCGGGCGCATCGCGGGCGAGGTGCGGGTGCGGGACAACGATCTGCGGGACCTGGTCCAGGGGATTCATGTGGGGGTGAGTCATCGCGAGTCCTCGCGGGGCACGCCGGACAGCATCCGCCGGGTCGTCATCGCGGGCAACGCGATCGAGGTCGTGCTCGACCCGAGCGTCCGGGGCGAGCGTCATGCCATCTTCGTCGGCAACTGTCTCAGTCTCTCGGTGGACGAGAACCGTGCGAGTCTGCAGCGTATCGGTGGTGCCAATCAGAGCATCGAGGGGCTGCGTCTGTTCGGCACCTTCGGGCGCCGGCTGCTGGTGCGCGGCAATCAGCTCGATCAGTTCAACACCGGCATCCTGATCCACTCGGTGACCCTGCCGCCGACCAATCCGGAGCTGCAATGGGTGGTGGAGGACAACCTGCTCAGCTCGGCGGGGCAGGCCGTTCGCGTCGAGCCAACCGCGCTGCGCTCACGGGTGCGGAACATTGGCAACAACGTCGCCTAGCCGGTCTGGGGACGAGTCCATGCGGCACCGCGTCCAAAGACAGAACCGTCGTTCTTTCGAAGCCGTTCGCAGTCAGAACGATGCGACTCGTGGTAGGGGTGGTTTCGTTCTACTTGACAAGACGAGAGCCGAGTTCTATAGGATTAAGCGTGTAGCGAGCCTTTGGTATGTGCACAGGTCGTACGCGGGTAGCGCAATAGTTGTTTTCAGGTTTTTCCTGCGACAGCTCAGTTGTCTCGATGCAAAGCGGTCTGGGGGTTCGAATCCCAAGCTACGCACCAGGCGAGGTCGTCAAGACCTCGCTGTCCTCCCAATCGTCCAATCGGCTGCTCACCCTGCCCGATGGGTCGATGAAGCGTATCCACTGGCGAGAGACGTTGCGTCGAATGCCCGGTACCTGATTGGAGGGGCACTGCTGCGCGCGTTTCCCACGCTCCTCGGCCCTGATACGCCGGTGCTCCGTGTTTGACCCGGGCACCACCTATATCAACCGCCTCTCGATCCGATCTAGAAGAGGGCGAGACGCGGCTCGACGATTTCAACTCGAGCAGCAACTCAGGAGTCTCGATCTCAGGCCCTCGGGTTTGCCCCCCTCGGCCTTGCTGCTCGTGCGTCGGATCGCCGATCCCTTGCCCAGATGGTTGTCGGCGCACCAGACCTCGCGACTATCGCCCCGTTGGGAGCACGCGGTCTGTGAGCGTCTGGATCAGGACTACCGCAACGCCGCCCGGCCGGTGCGGGGTCGAGTCCCGACGGGCACCGCTTCGGTTCTGCTCGCGGATGAGAGCGAGCTCATCGCCTGTCTCGCCTTGGCGTTGGCGCGCGGCGAGCTCGCGGCGCATTGGTGCTGGCCGCTCGCGCTGAACCGCTATGCCGCCGGCGGCCGGGCCCGGCTCGAGGGATTGCTCGTCGCCAATGCGAGGCTGGTGCCGGCAGTGATCGCGCAGCTCGTACTCTGGGAGCAGTGCAGTCCGGTGCTGTCTTGCTTGCAGGACGACATGCTCGATGATCTCGTGCGGGCGCTGTCGAGGGAGCATGCGCTGGATATCGATGTGGCGCCTGAGCAGGCTGCCGAGGTTCCGGAGGACGCTGGCGCGGCGGCGTCGCCCGCTCGGCTGAGCCGCGCCGATCCATCGCCATCACCCTGGCGGAAGTGGCTTGACCCCGTTCAGAACGACCAATTGGGTCTAGACCAATTGGGTCTAAAGGCCGAGCTCTTCGTCGGTCTGGCCTTGATGCTTCATCATCAGCCGGCTCAGGCGCGCTCACCGCTGTTCCGTGCCCAGCTGCGCAGCTGGTTTCGAGACCGTGCGGCCTCGGCTGCGCCCCACGCTGAGGACGAGGCCGCGGCGCTGGAGGAGGTGTCTGGACCAAGCCGGAGCAGCCGCTCTGTGGCTGGACAGCTGCCGGAGGGTGCGCCGCGCAAGGCTCTCGCTGGGTCGGGCTCGCCGGCATCGGAGCAGGTGTCCGCCGACACCTCAGCCGCCCCCACGGTTTCCGTTGGCCGCTGGACGCGAACGCCCGCCGGGCCGGATCGGGCCGAGGCGAAACTGGAGCCCGCTAGGGCGTCACGTTCCACGGCAAGGCATAGGTTGACACGGGATCAGTCAACAGCGTTAGAGCTTCCGGCGTCGCTCGCAACGGCTACTGAACAATCGAACGGGCCTCTATCGGATGGGGTGGCAGCACAGGTCTCGAACGCCGTAGACAGCGAGTCCCCGGTCGATTCCAGCTCAGACAGCATGCTCGAGAGCCCAGATGACTGGGCAGGCGACTGGCCAGATGATCGAGCGGTCTCGGGCGTCGCCACGCGTCTCGGCGGCGCGCTCTACCTGATCAATCTCATGCGTCATCTCGGGCTGCCGGAATGCTTCGAGCCGAGCTGGGGACTAGGGCGCGATCTGGGTCCCTGGGGGCTTCTGGAGCTGATCACGCGTGCTCTGCTGGGCGAGGACCACGACGCTCATGCGAGCGATCCGCTCTGGCGTGTCCTGGCCGAGCTCGACAGCCGTGCGCCAGGGGATTGGCCTGGCGAGGCGGTCGCCGCCAACGATGTCTATCGCATTCCTGACCACTGGATCGACGAGCCGCCCGAGCACCTCTACTGGGGTACGGCCGACCGGTGTCTGCGCCTATGGGCCGATCGCGGCTTCCTGATCGCCGACATCCCGCGCGGCGCTCAGCCCGCCATTGAGCAGGCCATCACGGAGGCACGGCGCTATCCCGAGTTGCCCGTGCCGACGTCGGCGCCCTTCGATAGCGCGCCTGCGGCCAGGCTCCATCAGGCCTTGCATGAGGTCCTCGGTCCCGCTATGGCCTTCTGGCTGCGGTCCGTCATCCCCTATATCCGCTGGCGGCTGGATCAGGCGGCACCGGCGGCCTTGGACCCGCTCGGCGACCTGCTGCTGGTGTCGGGGCGCCTCTACGTGACCCGGGCCCACGTCGATCTGGTGACCAGTCTGGAATGCATCTCGCTACCGGCGCGCCTGGCCGGTTTGGATCGCGATCCGGGCTGGGCCGGCGACTGGGGGCGCGTGGTGTCCTTCCACTTTCAGTAGGCGGCTGGTCACGACCATGATTCAAGCCCAGACATCGTCCCTCGACCTGATCCTCTGTGATCCGGCGAGCCATTTCGCGGTCCATCTCTATGTCGCCATCGACCAGCTGCTCGCGCATATCGATCGAATGAGTGCCTACGGCGGCGAGCCGCTCGATCGGTTCTACCAACGCTATCCCTTTCTCGCGGCCTACGGAGCGGAGCTGTGCCGCTACATGCCCGAGAATCTGGACTGGGTTCACAGAGCCGAGTTGTGGCGGAGCCAGATACTGGCCTGGGAGGAAGGGACGGGCACGCATCTGCCGCTTCGCGCACTGGGTAGCCACCTCGGCCTGACATTCGAGGCGCGTCTCGCCTTCGTCCTCACGGGGCTGGTAGAGGAAGACTCGCGCTTCGGCACGTTCCTCTCCGAGCTGCAAGCCCCGCTCAATACGCGCCGTCCGACCCTTGAGTTTCTCGGGCAGGTGCTGGGCGGCGGTGCCGGACGCATCGGCGTTCCTGACCCCTGGGGTCTCTGTGGCCCCTTGCTCGAATCGGGGCTCGTCGAGACCGCCAATCCCGAGGCACCGCGGTCCGAATGGACGCTGCGCGTGCCGGCCCTGCTTTGGGATGCCGCCCGAGGACGCGGCGACCCACCCTCAGAGACCGGGCTGCGTCTCATCCCCACCGGCCGGCTCCCATCCATCGACGATCTCTTGTTTCCGGCTGATCTGCTGGGACGTCTGGCTCGGCTCCCAGCCCTGGTGGCCTCGGGCATGGTCCGTCTGATCTTGCTGCGCAGCGATCCGGGGACCGAGGCGTTGGACGTGATGGGGGCGATCGCGCGCGGTCTTGGGCGTGGCGTGCTCAGTCTGCCGAGCGGTAGCAATGATCGCGAGCGCACTTGGCCGGCCCTGGCCCCCTGGTGTGCGATGACGGGCGCCATGCCGGTGATCGCCTACGATTTGAGCCCAGGCGAAACGGCTAAGCTGCCTGCGCTCGGTGGCTATGGCGGGCCTGTCGGCGTGCTCCAGGGACGCGAGGGCGGCCTGTCGGATCGGGCGCTGGATCAGGTGATCACGCTCGAGCTAGACCCGCCCGACCTGGAGCTGCGCCGCCGTCACTGGCGCCGCGCCCTGAACGGGCATACCTGTGAGGACCTCGACCGCGTGGCCGAGACCTTTCGGCTGTCGGGCGCCTATATCCGTCAAGTGGCCCAGATCGCGCTCGCTCAGGCCGGGCTGAACGGCAGCGACCGGGTCGGTCTGGCAGAGGTGCGCGAGGCCGCTCGCGCCCTGAACCGGCAGCATCTGGATACGTTGGCAGCCCGACTTGAGGCGAAGGGACGCTGGGAGGATCTCGTGGTCAGCGAGGCGACCCGGGTCAAGCTCATAGAGCTCGGCCGCCGCTGCGCCTGCCGCGAGCGCATTCAAGGGCATCTCGGTCCGGCATTCGAGGGCAGCGCTCAGCGCGGGGTGCGCGCCCTGCTCACCGGCGTCAGCGGCACGGGTAAGACGCTTGCGGCACGCATCCTGGCCGCCGAGCTTGGCATGGACATCTTTCGGGTCGACCTGGCCGCGGTGGTCAACAAGTACATCGGCGAGACCGAGAAGAACCTGCACCAGGTGCTCACCCAAGCCGAGGCGCTGGACGTCATCCTGCTGCTCGACGAAGGCGATGCTCTACTCGGCAGCCGCACCGAGGTGAAGTCCGCCAACGACCGCTACGCCAACCTGGAGACCAACTTCCTGCTGCAGCGTCTAGAGCAGTATCAAGGCATCGTCCTGGTAACCACCAATCTGGGCGAGAACATCGACCAGGCGTTCAAGCGGCGCATGGATGTGGTAGTGCCCTTCTTCGCGCCACAGGTCCAGGAGCGGCGAGGTATCCTCAGCCTCCATCTGCCGACGTTGCAGGGTCTGAGCCCGGAGTATCTGGACGAGGTCGCGCTACGCTGTCAGCTCACGGGCGGGCAGTTGCGCAATGCCGTGACCCATGCCGCGCTGCTGGCGCTGGAGGAGTCCGCCCCAATCGAGGATCGGCATCTGGAGACCGCCTTGCGCGCCGAGTACCGCAAGGCCGGTGGCGTCTATCCGATCCGCCGCCAGCCAGAGGGCTTCGTTGAGCGACCCGGGCGCCTGCAGTCCTTCGTGGCGGCGCTCAGGGACGATTGACGCGAAATGGCCCAGCCATGAGCGTCACGGCACTCAGGCCCAAGGGCAGCCGCCCGCGTGGTGGCGAGACGGCACGGGGCGCGACTCCAGCGGCATCCAACAGCAGCGGCCAGCCCAGTGCGGCCGCACCGCGAGCGCTGAGCGCCTTCTACGCGGCGCCGCCCGCCTTCACGCTGGGCGGTGCGCTCCAGGCCAAAGTCGAGGTGGGCGAGGCCGGCGATCCCTACGAGCGCGAGGCCGATGCGGTCGCCGACCGCGTAGTGCAGGGCGCGGCGGTGCCGGAGATCTCGACCCTGCCGGCCCAAGGACTGGCCGGCGCGCCGCAGACTAAGGGAGGGGGAGACGACCTGTCGGCCGAGCCAACCCCGTTGCAGCGCCAGATCGAATCCGGCTCCGCCGACGGCGAGACGATCCAGACCCAAGCATCGACGCCGACGGAGTCCGAGCAGGAGACTATCCAGGCCAAGTGCGAGCAATGCGCGGCGGCCGAGTCACCGCACGAGATGGAGGTCCAGCCCAAGGCGGGCGGGAACAACGACAGCCTCCAGACCAAGCCCATCCAGGGTCAGGGCGTGACGCCGGCGGAAGACCTGCCGGTGCAGAAGGTGGCGGAGCAGGAGGCGTCCCTGGATGTGCAGACCGAATCGAATGACTTAGAGGTCGCACAGACCAGCTCGGCGGATGATAAGGCAGTGCAGGCGTCACCCGGAGAGCAGGACCGGATACAGGCCGAGCTCGCCGACAAGCAGCCGCTGCAGACCGCATCCATGGACGAGGACAGCGTACAAGCCAAGTCCAGCGATGAAGGCCCTTTGCAAACGAGGGCCGAGGACGAGGACGCGCTGCAGGCGAGCGCGGCATCGGCATCGGCATCGGCAGCGGCCGGCGGCCCCGTGCCAGCCGCCGCCAGCCCTGCTTCAGCTGCCCCCAGCGCCCCGGCCGTCGCCGAGAGCGCGATCCGGGCCAGCGGTCCGGGTTCGAACCTGCACGGCGTTACGCGCCAGCGGCTGGAATCTGGCATCGGGCAGGACTTCAGTGAAGTGCGCGTGCATGAAGACCCCCATGCCCGCCGCGCCAACGATGCGCTGAACTCACGTGCCTTCACTCATGGCAACCATATCTGGCTGGGCCGCGGCGAGTCGCAGAATGACATCCGCTTGATGGCGCACGAGAGCACCCATGTGCTGCAGCAGCAGGCGGTGATTCGGCGCAAGCCGGCCGGGCGCGGCGTCGCGACCGAGAGCAACGGACAAACGCCGGCGGGCCAGGCCGGTCCGGGAACCGGCACTGAGCCGAGCACTGGGGTAGCCGGAGGGTCTGCAGCATCCGCGAGTCCGGCTCCGCCTGGAGCGGCCGCTGGGGCCTCTGCTGGGACCGGACCCGCACCCGGCGCGCCCGCCTCGGTGCAGTCCGCCGCCGGCGAGAGACCCGCCGCAGAGGCCGGTGGAGGCGCTGGTGGGGCGGCCCAGACCCCGGCGGGTGCTCCAGCCGGCGCCCAGTCTGAAGCCGGCGCTCAGGCCGGTGCTCAGGCCGGCGCTCAGACCGGTGCGCCCGCGCCGGGCGGTCCGGCTCCGACGCCGGAGGGCGGGGGCGAGGAGCTGCTCATGCCCGAGCCGCCCTCGGGCCTGTCGGCGAGCGAGCGCGAGCGCATCCAGGGCGTCGAGGACCAGGCGAGCGCCGCGACCGAGGCCACCGAGTCCATGCCCTCGCCGGACGAGACGGTGGACGAGGCCCGGGGCGCGGTCGAGGAGCCGGAGGCCGAGACCGCCGCGCGCGCGGCCGGCGAGCTGACCGCGACACTGGGCGAGCGCGCCGCCCCCAGCCCCGAGATCGAGGATCTCTGCGAGCGCATCCGCGAGGTCATCCGCAGCAAGCGCCCGCCGGACGAGGAATCGCTGGTCAAGTTCGATCCGCGCGCCGCTGCCGAATCCGCCGGCGGTCAGCTGACCTCCTCGGTGGAGGGCGACGCCGAGCGGGTCCAGGGCGACTACGAGGAGTTGGATCAGGAGCCGACGGGCACGCCGCAGCAGCAGGCGGCACCGCTGGAGACACCGCCGGAGCAGGTCGAGACCCCGCCGGTGAATGCGACCCAGGCGGTCCCGGACGCGGTCCCGGCCGAGGACGTCTCGCTCGACGCCGACGTCGCGGCGCAGGGTCAGCGGATGGACGACGCCGGGATGACCACCGAGCCGGCCGAGCTCATCGAGGACCCTGCCAACCCGGTGGTGCAGGCGCGCGAGGCCCAGGGCGATCTCGGCGCGGTCGCCGAGCGCGCCCCCGCCGAGGTGCTGGCCGAGCAGAGCGCGGTACGCGATCAGGCGCGCGGCGAGATGCAGGGCCTGCAGCAGCGCGCGCTCGAGGCATTGCGCACCAGCCGCGCCGGCACGGCAGGCGAGGTCGGCACGGGCATGGTCGACCTGGGCACGACCGAGGAGGAGATGCGCACCAACGCTGGGATCGAGGCGCGCCGCATCTTCACCGAGGCCAAGAGCCAGGTCGACGGACTCCTGAATCCGCTGCCCCGGACCGCGATGCGTCGCTGGGAGACCGGCATCCAGGTCCTCTCGACCCGTGTTGAGCAGCAGTCCACCGAGTTCAACCGCTGGAAGGAGGAGCGCTATTCGGGCGCCGGCGGCACCGCGCTCCAGGTGGTCGAGTATTTCACCGGGCTGCCCGATTGGGCGATCGAATGGCTCAACGGCATCGAGCGCAGCTTCGGCGACGACGTCTGCGACCTGATTCGCGAGATCTCCACCGAGGTCAACTCGGTCATCGCGACCTGCGAAGAGATCATCGACACCGCGAATCGCCAGATCGAGGCCGTCTTCGCCAGGCTTCCAGCGAGCCTGCAGGAATGGGCGGCGGGTCAGCAGGCGGGCTTCAGCGCCCAGTTGGAGGGGCTGCGCGAGCGCGCCAACAGCACCCGTGAGAATTTCAACCGAGACCTTACCCAACAGGCGGCGCAGTCGGTCCAGCAGGTGCGCGAGAGCATCCATGCGATGCGCCAGGAGGCCCAGGGTCTCATCGGGCAGATCGGCGCGGCCATCGAGCAATTCGCCGAAGATCCGGCGCGCTTCATCATCAACGGTCTGCTCAAGCTGGTCGGCATCTCGCCTGGCGCCTTCTGGGCGCTGGTTGATCGCATCGGCGAGGTGATCGAGGACATCGCCGATGATCCGCTCAGTTTCGCCAACAACCTAGCCGCCGCGCTCGGGCAGGGCTTCCAACGCTTCTTCGACAACTTCAGCAATCATGTCGTCGGCGGCTTCTTCGACTGGCTCTTCTCCGGGCTCGGGGCCGTGGGTGTGCAGATCCCGAGCGATTTGTCGCTCAGCAGCCTCATCACCTTCTTCCTGCAGCTGATGGGCATCACCTGGGCGCGGATCCGCGGGATCCTGGCCCGGCACATCGGCGAGGAGAACGTCGCCCTGCTCGAGAAGGCCTACGAGCTCATCGCGACCCTGGTGGAGCAGGGCGTAGACGGCATCTTCGCGATGATCGAGCAGCAGCTCGATCCGCGCGCCATCCTGGACGCCGTGCTGAGCGCGGCGGTGGATTTTCTGATCGACGCGCTGATCTCGGCCGTCACCCCGCGCATCATCGCGATGTTCAATCCCGCCGGTGCCATCGCCCAGGCGGTGGAGGTCATCTACCGCATCCTCGCCTGGGTGTTCCAGAACGCCGCGCGCATCTTCAGTCTGGTCGAGACGGTGGTGAACGGCGCCGCCCAGCTCATCGCCGGCAACACCAGCGGTATGGCAGCGGCGGTGGAAAGCGCACTCGCCGGATTAATCTCGCCGGTGATCGACTTCCTGGCCGGCTTCCTCGGTCTCGGCGACCTGCCCGATCGCATCGCCGACACCATCCGCGGTTTCCAGGAGATGGTGCTCTCGGCGATCGATCGGGTGGTCGCCTGGCTCGCCGAGCGGGCGCGGGCGCTGTTGCGGGCGTTGGGGGTTGGTGGCGATGAAGAGGAAGAGAAGGAGCCAGAGGAGCTGGATCCATCGGATCACGTGGCGGTCGCGAACCGGATCAAGCGCGATCTGCAGAGCGCGGAGGGCACCGATGGCGACTACGACGCGGTGCGTAGCGCGAAGGAGCAGCAGGCAGCAGCGCTCGAGATCCGATATTCGCAGGTGCTGGAGGAGGGCATCGGTGTCAGCATTCACTTCAATCCGAAGGGGAGCGACGAGCAGGACGAGGATATCGACTTCGAGGTGATCATCGCCCCAAACACGACGACAGTGGACGGCAGTGTCGGTTTGGGCGGTGCCGGGCCCGTGGAGGAGGTCTCTGCCGGGTCCTGGATCAAGAACTTGGGCACCAATTCCTACGAGCGGGTGGCCAGCTCTCGGTCCGTCGTGCGCAGAGGCGCCGGGGGCGATGTGCGGCCGGTGAGCTTCACGACCGATATTCCGGATGGAGGCGGCTCGGGCTCGCACCCGTACAGTCAAGAGGGCACGGGTTGGGAGCGTACGAGTTTTTCGCACGGCTCAAGCTATGTCATGCCGAATGGCAGCGGTGCGAGCTTTTCACTCAAGCCTCAGTATCAAGGAGGCTCGACGATACGCTCGCTCTTCTATTCCGATTCGAGCTCCAGCCGAAACACTGTGAAGAATGCCAAGCTGCCGGGATTGATTGATCCGTCCGATCAGACCAAGTTCCTCAGCGAGGCACCGGCCCAGCAGGAGGCGAGGTTCGGGTTCCCTGTGCAGAACGGGAAGGCCGTCGTTCCGGTCTCCGAGGCGTCGCCGGACCACGATCCTCCCATCGCAGATCACTGGACTAATCACCAGGGGAACATGTCGGCCCAGAGTACACGCGAGAGCTGGAACACGGCCTCTAGCAGCTACAAGATCATCTCCTGGCCGCTGAACCGGAGCCTTGGAAGCAGGGGAGAGACCTATACCGACGAGGTAGGGATCAATTTCCGCGGACCTGGTGAATGATGCGCAAACCCTCCATCCAAAACGGCGGAAGAAATGACCCAAGACGAGAGCGATAGCATGAGCGATCCCGAGCTGGCAAAGACCCTCTGGACCGACGAGACCGGCAAGCGATGCTTCCTGATCCCCGATGCCCAGGAGCTTCCACCAGGCGATTTTGCCTTGCGTACGGCGGCCGGTCGCGAGCGGAAGGTCCACCCCGACGCCCTGACATCCTTCGAGGTCAGCACCGAGGAAGGCGTTGCCTGGACGAAGGCGCAGCTGGGGACGGTCGTCGGGCTGCTGAAGTCGGGGCTCAAGGCGAGGCTGCTCGGTGGCGAGAAAGGCGAGCGGGCAAGCGCGGATGAACAGGGCGACGACGCTCGTCGAACCAGCCCCACCCCCGGCATGGACCTGCTCGCTGACATCACGGAGACCCCAAGGGAACGCTTCGACGGCGATGGTCGGGCGGTGGCCCGGGCGCTGCGGACCTATCTCGAGGACGTGGCCGAAACCACGATCGATGCCGTGAGCGGTGAGCCCGAGAGAGAGCAGGGCGCGCGCCAACGCATGCGTAGCTGGGCCGAGACGCTGCGCGCCCATGGGATCGCCGCTCCTGAGGTCGAGGACCCGGACCGCTCCTCAGAAGATGCGAGCACAAGGACTTCGCCGGAGGCCGAGCACAATGAGTCGCACGCCAAGACCCCAAAAGACGATTCGCAAGGCCGATCCTGATCACCAGGTGTAAACCTCTCGTGTGAGGTCAGAGCCATCCGAGCTTCCAAAGCACCCAAGGCTGATTCGGGTAACGCCCGATCGGACCGGTTAGCGGACTTCCGCGATCGGCATGCGGGCGAGACCATCCTGGTCTGCGGCTGCGGCGCGTCCCTGAGCGCGCTGGAGCGCCCTGAGGACTTCATCACCATCGGCGTCAATGACGTCGGTCGCAAGTTCGATCCCACCTATCTGGTGGTGCTCAACCCGCGCCGCCAGTTCAAGGACGACCGCTTCCGCTATATCGAGCGCAGCCGGGCGCAGGTGCTCTTCACCCAGCTCGATCTCGGCATCCGCCACCCGCATGTCGTGCGCTTCAGGCTGGGCCGTCGCGGCGGGACGGATTTCTCCGATCCCAACGTGCTGCACTACACGCGCAATTCGCCCTATCTCGCCTTCTGCCTGGCGATTCACATGGGAGCGAAGCGGATCGGCCTGATCGGTGTGGACTTCACCGACCATCATTTCTTCGGGCGCACTGGGCCGCATCCGCTCGGCTCCCAGCTCGCAACCATCGACCAGGAGTTTGGCGGTCTAGTCACCGCCTGTGCCGACCTGGGCGTCGAGGTCTATAACCTGGGCGAGCACAGCCGTCTGACGTCTATTCCCAAGCTGTCGCTGGCCGAATTCAGCGCGGACCGGGTCGCAGTAGGACCAGGCTCGGAGGGACAGACCTCCAAGGCGCCGCGCCTCTTCATCGTGCACTATCAGTTCCTGTCCTGCGGGGACGTGATTACTCAGGGACTTGCCGACGCCGCGCGCGCGCTGGATATCGAACACCGGACCGCGTCCTGCGACGATCCGCGGCTGCCGGTCCTGGTCGAGCGCTTTGCGCCGGATCTCCTGCTGGTGATCCACGGACGCACCTTTCGACAGCGCTGGGGGAGGCGCTTCGCGGGCTATCGGTCGGCCGTCTGGCTGGTGGACGAGCCCTACGAGGTCGACGACACGGTCCGAACGTCGCTTCTCTTCGACAGCGTCTTCCTCAACGATCCATCCACCCTGTCGCGGCACGAGAACGCCCACTATCTGCCGCTGGCCTACAACCCTCGCGTGCATCAGCCGGAGTCGGGTCCGAAGCACTACGAGGTCGGTTTCATTGGCGGCTACAACGCCCGACGCGAGCGTTTCCTCTCGGCGTTGGCCGAAAAGGGGCTCCTCTCCTATGTCGTCGGCGGACCCTGGAAGTCGGCCGTGCTGCGCGGCCTCTGCCTGTCGGGCAATGTCCCGCCGGCCGAGACCAGACGTCTCTATCAGCGCACGCGGATCGTCGTCAATCTGTTTCGCGAGCAGCACCATTACAACCGGGAGCGAATCGCGCCTCATTCGCTGAATCCGCGCGTCTACGAGGCGCTCGCCTGTGGCGCCCTGGTGGTGTCGGAGGAGCGTCCGGAGCTGCTGGAGCGCTTCCCGGAGCTACCGCGTTTCACCGATCCGCAGCAGCTGGTCTCGGTCACGGCAGCGCTGCTGCGGGACCGGGAGCGGTGCGAGGAGCTTCTGAAAAAGTCAACCGAGAGGCTGGCCGGTCACGGCTACCCCGATCGGCTGTCCACCTTGCTCGCGGCTGCCGTGCCAAGGCTCGCATCTCAGCCACTCCAGTCGATCGAGTCACGGAGATCCAATGAGGTGACGCACCGCTACGACATCCTGATGGTGGTCCACAACGGGCTCGCGATGGTCCAGCTGTCGGTCCTGCGCACACTGAGATCGATCGATGCCGCGCGGGCGCGTCTGTGCGTCGTTGACAACGCCTCCGATGATGGCACCGAGGTCTGGCTCGAATCGATGGCGCGGCGTGGCGACATCCATCTCATCCGCGAGCCGGCGAACATCGGTCACGGCCCCGGACTGGAACGCGCCAGGCGTGCGACCGGGGCGCCGATGATCCTGACCCTGGACAGCGACGCCTTTCCACTGTGCGACGACTGGCTGGCCCGGCTCGACGCCCTGCTGAAGGACAAGGTCAAGGTCGCCGGCATCGGTCATCACCGCGGCTACATCCATCCCTCCTGTCTGATGATCGCGCGCGACACGCTGGACGCGCTCGGACTGACCTTCCTCAATGAGAAGGACCGCCCGAGCCGTTTCGATGTCGCCGAGCGGATCAGCGCCGAGGTGAAACGACGCGGATTCGAGATCGAGGCCCTGCCCAGAACCGGCGCGCAGTGCCGAGGGAGCCGCTCGGAGCCCGTGTATCTCGGATCGACCTACGCCGATATCGTCTACCACCAGTGGTACAGCACCCGGGCCATCCTCGCGGCCGGCAAGGACGTGGACGACGTGCCCAGGGCCGCGCTCGAGCGCTCGCTCCAGGGCCTGCTCGACACCCATCAGGACGAGCCCCGGGAGATCACGGTCATCGTCGGCGTGCGTGTGCATCCGCGAGAGCCCGAGCGGCTGCGCAATGCGCTGGCCTGCCTGCGCGCGTTGAGCCAGCAGCGCATCGCGCGCTGGCGCTACCGCATCGTCGTTGTCGAGCAGGATGCCTGCCCGAGATGCCGCGTCGAGCTCGGACCCTATGCCGATACCTGGATCTTTGCGTTTAATCCGGGTCCCTACAATCGCGGCTGGGGATTCAATCTCGGTGCTTGCCGTCCGGCCGCCCGGTCGGGACTGCTCTGTCTGATCGACGCCGATCTGCTGGTGCCCCATGACTTTCTGGCCCAAGCGCTGGTCGCCCTGTCCCCGGGGACGCGTGCCGTGCAGCCCTATGACGAGATTCGCTATCTCGCTCCCGAGGCCACGCTCTCAGCCATCCAAGCCAGCTCCGGACCGGACGGGCATGAGACGCGTGCTGATCGGCTCGATGGCCGATCCTTCCGGAATTCATCGGGCGGCTGCCTCTTCGTCGATGCCAGGCTCTACCGTGAGATCGGTGGACACAACGAGGCGTTTCGCGGCTGGGGCCGGGAGGATCGCGAATTCTACGACCGGCTTGCCGCCAAGACCCGAATCGCTCAGCTGTCCCAAACCCTGCTCCACCTGCATCATCCGCCGGCCGCGATGGACGACGCGTCGGCGCGGGCCAACCGGGCACTCTATGAGCGCCTGCGCCATGGATCGCACATGGCAGGTATGTCCATCGGCCGGATCGACCGCTACGCGGCTGAAGCGGTCCTGCCAGGGGGCGAGGCGTCCCGATCGCCTGGCTATCGAGATTGGGAGCGCTGGTACCTGTGGCCGCCGAGCCGGCTGGATCGAATCATCTCCAACGAGCAGCGCCGGCCGCAAGCCGCGAGCGACCGTGCCTTGCTTGCGGATCTGGCCTTGGGCTACGGCGAGGAGATACTGGACTTAGGGTGCGGCGCGGGCAGCTTGCAACTCCGTCTGGCGCAGCAGCACCCCGGCGCCTATTGCGTTGGAGTCGACGTGACCGACGAGATGCTGCGCGCAGTGCGGCGTCACATCGCCGATGCGCCGCTGTGCCGGGCCGACGGCGAGCGCTTGCCCTTTGCCGACGCTAGCTTCGACGTCGTCGTCATGCGGCACATTCTGGAGCATCTGCCGGTGGCGACCATGCCGGGTGTGCTGCGCGAGGCGATGCGTGCCGCCCGCCAAGCGGTCCTGATCGCCTTTTACGTGACGCCCTCTGACGATCTGCCACGTGATACGCGTATCGTCGGCGAGGGATTCCTGGAGACGCGTTGGAACGCACGGGATCTGCTGAAGCCGATCGAGAGCCAGAGCTGGCATCTGGCACGGCGGGATGTCGGTGAGGATCTAGTCGGCGAGAGCGCAGCGATTTGGGAACTGACACCGCAAGGCGCTGCGCCGCGCCCGTCGCTTCGACAGGGCCGCGCTTCCGATGGCGACCACGCGTTGCGGGTCAGCATCATCATGCCGACCTATCGGCGTTCACATCGGCTCATGCGCGTCGTCGAGATGGTCTTGGCTCAGAGCCATACTGACTGGGAGCTGATCGTCGTCGACAATTTCGGAGATGCCGGCGATTTGCCAAAGGATGAGCGCATCCGGCTCTACCGTCACGCGGAGAAGGCGAGCTCGAGTCATGCCCGAAATGCCGGCCTTCGATATGCGCGTGGCGAGCTCCTGTGCTTCTTCGATGACGATGACGACATGTATCCGGACTATCTGGCACGGTTCGTTGAGGTGTTTCGGCAACGCCCTCGCGTCAAGCTGGTGCGGTGTGGAATGCTGGTGTCGAACGACCGCGTCAACTTCAGCTATGCAACGCCCGAATGCTGTATCCGTCGGCGCTATGCTACGCCGACCTGGGATAACAAGGGGCCGGCACAGGATCAGCGCTATTTTCGTGCGATCGTGCGCCGCCATCGCTGGTCGGAACGGCGCGGCGACATCGCCGTGATACGAAAGGCCCTCTGTCGTGCGAACACGGATGCGGTCGGCGGCCTGCGTCAAGGTGGCTACTGAAGACGATCCCAGCAGTGGTCATGGCATGGTTTTGGTCGTCTGGCTGCTCGATCGCGGTCTTGAGTCGGGTCTGCTGTGGAGAGCATGAACCGCCGGCCAGCACGATGATCAAGGCCCAAGCGTTCGAACGGCGTTGCTCTGCAGTCGCCCCATTCCCTCAGCCGCTCCACGTTCGATCCGAGTCGAGCGGTGAGCGCTCAGGCACGAACTGCTCGCGATCGATCTCGTACTTCTTCAGCAGCTTTCCCAGACAGCGTCGCTCCTTGTTCGCTAGACGTGCTGCCTTGGAGACATTGCCGTTGGTGGCCTGCATGAGGCGGTGAAGATACTTCCGCTCGAAATCCTGAACCAAGGCGTCGCGCATCTCGTTGAAAGACCATCGTTCGAACCTCGGCGGTAATTGAGCGCAGGGGATCATTTGGGGCAAAGCCGGATCTTCTGCGGGATCAAGCTTGATGATGGGGCGTTCGCTCAAGAGGAATTCACGGTGTATGTAGTTCTCGAGCTGCCGCACGTTGCCTGGCCATGGCTGCTGTTCCATCCAGTGCAGCGTCGCGGGATGGAACGCCTTGGGTGGCTGGCCGTATTGATCGCAGAGATTCCTCAAAAAGGTCCGAGCAATGAGACTGATATCTTCTGGTCTTTCGCGCAGGGCCGGGACCTTGAGTGTGACGGCATCGAGACGGTAGAGGAGATCTGGGCGAAAAAGACCGTCGCGGCTCATCTGCTCCAGGTCATGGTTCGTGGCGGCCAGGATGCTGCATCGACCTTCGATGTATTGATCGCCGCCAAGCTGGCGGTACCGCTTCTCTTGCAGAAAACGCAGAAGGCTCGCCTGGGCCCTGGGTTGGAGCCCGTCGACCTCATCCAGGAAAAGTGTGCCCTCGGCGGCTTGTGAGACCAGTCCGCGAGACGGCTCCTTGGCATCCGTGAAGGCGCCTCTGGCATGGCCGAAGAGCTCGTTCTCGAAAAGGCTGTCTGGAAGGCTGCTGCAGTTGACCGGTATGAACGGACCGTTGCGCCGGGGGCCGAAGTAGTGCAGTGCCCGGGCGACGAGCTCCTTCCCCGAGCCGGTTTCGCCTTGAATGAGAATGGGGGCTTGGCTACGCGCAAAGCGTTTTATTGCGTGGAGCAGCCTGGAGAATGAAGGGGATGCACCGTGCATTCCCAACGTGGTGAGTCGATCGACTTCCGCCGATCGCCTTTGCCGAGTCGGTTGCTGGGCGCCGGCACCGCTGAGTTCCTCCAACCTGCTCGAGACGTACCGGACGTCGAAGGGCCAGGATAACGCGCAATGCGGTTGGAAGCCGTCCATTTGCGAGCCGGCTCGCGGCAACTTTACAAAGATCACGGGCTGTCCGAGATCCAATGCGGTGTTGATGGCATGGCCGCAGGTGCCGTGTCCGTCCAGGATGATCACCAGCAGGTCCGTACGTTCGTGTGGGCCGGTCTCGACCCAGTCCTCGAGGCGTGAGATCCGAGTGTCGAGTCCAGCACCGATGAAGACACTCTGAATTGCGGTTACCTCTGGAATGACCTCTTGAGGTAGAAGCCAAGCCCGGCGGGCACACTCGTTCATAAGCAGTCCCCAGGGTAATATGCGGTCAGGATCGGGCAGGTACGTTGTGCCTGGGCTGGTGCTACATCCGAGTTGGTTCTCGGGATTGCTCTAAGACACGGATCACAGAATAGACTATCGATACGGTCATCGCCTCTTGGGCTATCGCCGAGCCATTGGGCCTTGGCGCATAGGATCCCCCATTGCGCGGCCTTCCGCTTAGGATGACAGGGCTGGATGCAACCGACCGCCTTTAAGCGCAACAGCGCCAGTGCGAGCTGGTCAGGGTGCCGAGGAAGGTGTGTTCACTCGGTGTCGGGGAGCGAAACGATACGGTAGTAGGCTGAGGCGCCGGCATCTTCGGCAGGCAGTAGCAGCCACGTCGGCTCGAATCCCGGTTTCGCGAACCGGGTGATCTCCCGATAGGGACCCATTGGTGCCGCTGCTCCCTGAAGTGTGTAGCGCCCGGGGATCAGTGCAAAGGTGCGCAAGACCCAACGACCGCTGCGCTGCAACAGCTCATAGCCGCCGAATGGTCTTGCTAGCGGCTCACCAATGAAGAGGCCCTGGCCGGGCATGCGAACGCTCTTCCAATAGGCCTCGATCAAGGTCGCGCCACTCAGGTAGGAGCTGATCAGGATGGCTGGGTCCGGGAATTTCGGCAGCAGATTGCAGGGTTCGACGACGGTACCGTAGCTCCCGGTCGCCCCCGCCTCGAGCCAGCGAAGGCTGCTCATCTGCCGGGTTCCGTTGAGCTGGCCGCCGCTCGAGGTCAGGTGGTCGGCCACGGCGCCGGGGCGGTAGCGATTGGTGTCGATGCCTGGCACCTGCGTTAATCCCGTGAAGTAGAACAGGACGTCTGGCTTTTGCTCGATGCGGTCGGCTTCGATACGTTCGAGCCGGACCGCGTTCCCCAACTGTTCGACAGCCGCCGCGTAACCGCGCGCGCGGACACTGCGTGCCTTGTCATGGGTCTTGACGAGATAACCCGTGCCCGGCGGCCGGCTGTTGTCGGCGGCGACGCCGCGGTCGATCAGGGCCTTTACCGCAGTGAAGTCGTCACCGGCCAGAGCCATCGTCGGCCGGATACCGTAATCGGCATAAGGGCGGGTGCTCTCAGATGCGAAGTAGCGAGTCGCTCGGGTCGGCTTGCAGCCCTCGGCGCAGAAGGCCTCGTCGTAGCCGGCGGCGAAGGCCGTCGTGATGGACAGGCAGCCGACCCGATAGGGAAGGGTCCAAGCCAGCGCATAGGCCTGGACGCCCTGGGGTGTCGCGGCTTTCACCTGCGCGTAGAGGTCTTCGAACTCGCCCGGGTCCATGATCGGGCTTCCCGGGGCGAAGGGGACCCGGATCAGGTTCTCGCTCGGAATGCCGCGGCGTTCGGCGTAGTAATGGCCAATGCGGCGACTGGTCGGATCGAGCTCGTTGATGATGACTGCGAGCTGCGCCGGCGTGATGGCTTGGCGCGGCAACAGTACGGTCGGCGCGTCGGGCGCCGTGGACTCATCCGCCCGGTTCGTCACGGATAGCGCGGCAGTCGTCAGACAGAGCGCGATGACGAGGGTCTTGCGCAAAAGGTTCCGCAGTGCCGCTCTGCGGGAACAGTCGGTTGCGGCTTGTACCCTGGTCATCGAGCCTCCTATCGGTCATGGGTGCGTGCGTCGCTGCGCAACAGCGCGGCATCAGCGGAATAAAGGTGGGTCTTACTCTCTAATCGTTGCTTCAGACCGACCGCGCGATTCAGCATCCACGACAAGACCATCCCCTTACGGCAGCGTCATCCGCACGGATCAACTTACCATCATGCACCGGTGCTGTTCCTGCTCACGCGTCGCGGCCAGCGGTCACCGCCTGCTGGATCTGCGCGACCAGCCCGGCCTCGAGACGCACCTGATGGCGGTTGAGCAGACGCGAAAACCCCTTTCGGCACCTGAGTGCGCCGCGTTGCCATTGGGGCGCAGGTGTCCTTGGGTCGATGATGAGCGCCCCGCCGGCCAACGCGTCCCCAGAGGCTAGCCGACCGGCGTGACACGCAAGACCCCGAGTGATACCTCCACTCTTTACCGCAGCCGCAGCAAGCGGAATGGTCCCGTACAGTACGGCTTTGAAATAGAGGTGGTGGCCGGAGTTGCGCGCAAATCGGTATCGCGTCACCACCCGGCTTGAGGCGAACGCGTAACCTCCGACCAAAGGCAGCAGGAAGAAAGGCACCAAGTCCATATGGCCACGAAGTTAGTCTTCGTCTTGTACTACCCTCCTTCTTTAGAAGGCTTCCGTGTAAGTCTGGGCAAGACCTTGAATTGCCGCTGGGCTTGCTCTGTGCGAAGAATATCTGAGGCACGAACATGCAGTACGCCCGCACCCGAAACCGTGAATCTTGGCCGCATCCGCTTAGCCGGTTTCGCCTCCACCGAACCCTGATGCGAAGGACCCTCTGAGGATAGGGGGCGTCTCACTTCCTCGTTCGGCATCGTCTTCATAGTAGGACTGCCTAGACGGTTTCGTTACCGCTAAGCGTAGTATGCGCCTGTGCTCTTGATGCTCTGAGAGCAGTAGGCGCTCGAACCTGTAAAAACAATCGTCAAGAACGATTGGAAAAGGTCTGCCGATTGCTTCTGACGTTCGTGGCGCGCCGATGAACGTTGACTCGAGGGGTTCTGCTGACTTCTGTCTTGCGTGAGGTTCTTCGTACCGAACAAGACTGTGAAAAGCGAGCGCATCACCAGGAGGCTGAAATGAGCGATCCCGAGATCAACATCCTGAGCGCGGAGCGGGAGGGCGAATATCGCATCCGCTTGTGCTTCGACGACGGCAGCCGTCAGACCATCGACTTTCTGCCGTTTGTGTCGCAGTCGCGGCATCCGGACATCCGCGCCTTTCTCGATCCAGGCCGCTTCAGTGGCTACCGCGTCGTATAGGGCAATCTGCTCTGGGGCGATTTCGACCTGTGCTTCCCGATCATGGACCTCTACCACAACCGGATTGGCCACCACGCAGAGGGCGAGGCGGCGGCCTGAGGGCCGCGTTGGCCGAAACACCAATGTTCGAGCAAACCGTCACGCTGCTTCTGCCCGGCGAATTCGTCTGCAGCGTCCGCTATCCAGACGCCTGGCGTTTCCTCGAGGATGAGGCCCAACGCAAGGACGTCGACCCCTTCCTCGGCCGACTCGGCCGGCGGCTGGCCAGCACGCGGTAGGGCGGCGCCTGGTTCACGGCCTACCGGCAGATCGGCGCCGACGAGCGCCGCGCCATGCGCGAGACGTTCGCCGACATCAAGCACAACCTGCGGCTGCTGGTGGGCTTCTTCGTGCACGTGATGCAGGCCCTGCGGCAGGACCTGTACCTGGCGCCGGCCAGCATCATCGAGGCGAACCGGCTCATGGCCGCCACCGACGAGAACCCCAACCTGCGCGGCGAACTCCATGCCCTGGCCGGTCTCGGCAAGGGGCCGGGTGGCGAGGGCACGCTGCGCGGGAACCTGGAACGCTTGCTGAAGAAGCTGCGCGACGACGGCTACCTGGTCCTGGCCAAAGCCCATTACGCCCCTGGGTGCCGCAGGCTGGTGGGGCGGCGCCGCGCCCTTGCCAACGCCAAAGCGTCCGTTGTGCGCGCGAAGCGCCGACACCGGCCGACACCGGCTCAGGCTGACGGTGCGGGATCAAGTCTCCTACTCTACAGCGCTGACAGCGGTATCCACCCGCCTTGCAACTCCCGCGGCGGTGCCGCCATACAACACTGCCATGCTGACGCGGAGCGGGATGGACACCTGCGCGGACTTGAGCGCCATGGCGTCGTTGATGCCGTCACCGCTGAAGCACACCGAGCGCCCGGCCGCGCGCCGTTCTTTGACCCCATCGGCCTTGTGCTCGGACAGGGTCTGGGCGAGGCGGCCGGGAGCCTGATCACCGCCGCGGGTCGGCTTCGGCTTGCGCCGCGCCTGAAGTCGGATCATCGGCCACGACGGCCAGCCCTCGATTCTGCCTGGTCTGATACAGGCGACCCGCCAGCTCCTGACAGCCCGTCATTCGTGGGTCTGTGCTGGGTGAGTTGCCGGCCTGATTGCTGCGGTGGGGCACGCCCGCCTGTGCATGTCGGCCCGAGCAGCGTACGCTTCTCGTACCTGGATACGTTGTCCGCGGCCCACGCATGATCGACTGGCACCGCCTCTTCGGCCTCGCCCTCATGGATCTCTTCGCCGGCACGCCCTACGCGGTGGAGTTGGAGAGGGACCTATCGGTCAGGCAGCAGTTTCTCGACGTGGTCATCCTGCGTCGTGGCGACGGCGTGCTCAACGAGCGCCTGCCCGACGGGCTCGACAACCTGGCCGAGCACAACCTGCTGACCTACAAGTCCCTGCACGAGCCCCTCGACGATTGGGCGTTGAAGGAGCTGACGGGCCACTATGTCAACTACCGCAAGCAGACAAGGGTAGGGGCTGAGCTGTTGCCGGAGGACGCCTTTCGGCTCTACGGGGTGGCGACGCGCTTTCCGGCGAAGCTCGCGGCCGAGGTGGCCCTGGCACCGCTGATGCCAGGCGTCTACCGCAGCGAGCGGGGCACGGATGCGATCCGCATCGTAGTCTTGAATGAGGTCGCCGAGGCCGAGCACAATGCCCTGTGGCACCTGTTCAGCGCCGTTGCGGAACGGGTCGACTGGGGTGCGGATCACTATCGCGGGCACACGCCGGAGATTGCCGCCGTCAAGCGCCAGCTTGCCGCCCGCTACCGGTTGGAGGGTCTTGAGATGTCGTACACGTTGGCCGATTTTCGTCGCGATGTCGCCCGTGAGTACATCGCCGAGCTGTCGCCGGAAGAGCGCCGGCGGCTGATTGAGGACATGTCGCCCGAGGAGCGCCTGCGCGGCCTGCCGCCCGAGGAGCGCCTGCGCGGCCTGCCGCCCGAGGAGCGCCTGCGCGGCCTGCCACCCGACGAGCGCCTGCGCGATGTTCCGCCCGAGGAGATGTTGCGCGCCTTGCCTGCCGATGCGCGCGCCCGGCTGAAGCAACTGCTGGCGCGGGACAATCCCGATGACACCACGGACGGCTGACCGTCCAACGTCACTCATGTTCGGTCGCTGGCCCCTCGTGGGCAGCAGCTCGGTCACCTACGCCTCATCGGGTAAGGCGCTGCGCCGGAAGTCGCATAACCGATGCGCTTGCCGGCCCGGACACGCTCGCCGCCATCGCCCACCGCCGGCGCCGGCTGCTGCCGCCGCACCAACGGCAGGATGCTGTTGACCAGTCCCGCCGCGGTGCCGCCGTAGAACACTGCCATGCTGACGCCGAGCGGGATGTGCAGCAGATAGATGCCGGCGATGTTGGCGACACCCGGCGCGATGCTGACCAGCAGGTTGCGGCGCATGGTGCGCTCGAAGTCGTGCGCCAGCTCGAACAGTGGCCGCATGGGGGCGAGGCTGCCGCCCATGAAGATGACCTGCGCCGTGTCCGTCGCTGCGGTGGAGGCGCCCTTGAGCGAGATGGACACCTGCGCGGACTTGAGCGCCACCGCGTCGTTGATGCCGTCGCCGACGAAGCAGACGCAGCGCCCCGCCTCGCGCAGCCGGCGCACGTGCGCGGCCTTGTCCTGCGGCAGGGTGCCGGCAAAGTACTGATCGACGCCGAGCCGGGCCGCGACCTGGCGGGTCGGCGCCTCGCCGTCACCGGAGATGATGCAGATCTCGATGCCGCGGGCGTGCAGCCAGGCCACCAGCGCCCGCGCCTCCGGCCGGATGCTGGGCGCAAGCTCCTGGATGCCGGCGACGGCGTCGTCGATGCCGACATAGACCAGCGCATGGCCGGTGTCGCGGGCCTCCTCGGCGATGGCCTCGGCGATGGCCGCGGCGCCCGCCGGCAGCCCCAGCCCTTCACGCTGCATGAAGCGCGCGCTGCCGGCGCGCACGGTCCGACCCGCCACCTGCACGCGGATGCAGAAGCCGACGGCATAGCGGCTGTCCTCCGGCACCTCGGGCGTGAGGCCGAGCGCCGCGGCCTTGTCCTGAATCGCCCGCGCCACCGGATGCGTCTGGCGGTGCTCGGCGCTGGCGGCGAGGCCGAGCACGCACGCCTCGTCGTGGTCGCCGAGCAGATGCACGCGGGCGACCTCCGGCTGCTCGGCGGTGAGGGTGCCGGTCTTGTCGAAGACCACGGAGTCCAAGTCGCGCAGCGCGTCCAGCACGCGCCCGTCCTTGATCAGGATGCCGCGGCGGGAGAAGAGCTGGAGATAGTTCAGCACGCTGATGGGCGCCAGCGCGATCATCTTCAGCATGATCGGCTCCACGCCCTGGATCGGCCGCATCAGCGCCGCCGGGGCGATGCCCTCGCGCATGGCCAGCAGCAGCCCGGCCGCCACGGCATAGCTGGCGACGGTGTAGATCGCTCGCCCGCGGCCGAGATGCTGATCGGTGAGCCCCAGGCGTTGCGGGGTCACCCGGCCGCTGGTGTGGTTGCCGCGCACCAGGATCACCGGAATGCGCCGGTGCAGCGCGACGAAGAAGGGGATGTTGCCGACGGCGGACTCGGGCATCACCACGGCGCGCACCTGATCGGCGGTGAGCCGCTGCTCACCGACCCGGTGCGGTGCCGTCGCCGGGATCAGCCCCGGCGAGCGCGACAGGCCCCGCACCATGGAGCAAAGGAAGGCGCTGGAGATGAGCTCGGCGCCGTCGCGCGGGTCGCCCAGGGTGCCGAAGCACGTGTGCGCGGCCTCCAGCAGCAGCGGCGAGTGGGCCGCGGTCATGCCGAAATAGCTGGTGGCGGTGTGGGTGAGGATGGCCTCGGCGGAGCCCCAGGGGTCGGGGATGGGCTCGCCGCGGTAGTAGGCCTCGCGCACCGGCTGCGGCACGTCGATGGAGGAGACCACACCGACGGCACGCGCGCCGCTCGCATGCACGTGCCCAAGCGCATCGAGCAGCGCGCCGAGGTCGCCGTACTCGCCGGTGGCATGGCCGTGCTCGGCATAGCGGCTCTCGGTTCTCGGGACTCACCGCACCGGCGCCATCGACGCATTTCGGCAACACCTCGGCGAGGATGGTGAAGACCCGTTCGCGCAGTTCAGGCGTCGTGTCGGTGTGCTGAAGGCCGCGCAGCAGGCGCGGGATGTCATCCTTCGCGTTCAGGCGCTGAATATATTATCTGGGCCGGGCAGAGCCCGCGATGGACGCTTCGATGTTGACGATGCTCGATCAGATGCTGTTACTGCTGCATGCGGCCCTGATTGTCTTCAACCTCACCGGCTGGATATGGCGCCGCACCCGGCGCGCGCATCTGCTGGTGATCGGGCTCACGTTCGGCTCCTGGATCGGACTCGGCGCATGGTATGGCTGGGGCTACTGTCCGATGACCGACTGGCACTGGCACGTCAAGGCCGCCTTGGGCGAGACCGGGCTGCCGGCCTCGTACGTCAAGTACTACGCAGACGCAATGACAGGCCGGTCATGGAACGCGGTTCTGGTCGACGCCTGGGTCGTCGGGCTGGCGTTGATGGCACTGGTCTTCTCGGTTCGGCTCAACTGGCGCGATTGGCGGCAGCAGCGACGGGGTATCGCTACCGCGACCCGGTGCCCCGATCGAGCCAGAAAGCGGGGCGGGACCTAATGCAGCGACGCGTTCCACTTCATCGGCGCGCTTCACGCGGGCAGCAAGGGGATTGCCGAGCACCCGCTCGATGAACGCCGGATAGCGCTGGCCATCTCGCCTACGCAGGGTCTCGACCGCGTCGGCAACCTCTGCCGGAATCCCAGCCTCATCGCTCCATTTCCGACCTTTCTACCCTGAGATTACGCAATGCGAAGCGCACATGTGTACGCTTTAATCGACGTCATCCAGCCGCCGCCCGCCACCAGAGGAGCCTCCGGATGCCTGCTCGCCGCCGTGCGCACCGGATCGCCTTCGATCCTGGCGCGCTCTACTTCAAGCCCTACGGACGACAGGGACGCCACCTCGAGACCCAGGTGCTCGGTCGCGACGAGCGCGAAGCCCTGCGCCTCATGGATCTGGAAGGGCTCTATTCACCCTAACCCCCTGACCTCGACGAGCTGTCCTGATGCGATCGAATTACGAGACCTTCTTTGACCACCCGCGCTTCGCGCTCGTCGGCCGTTCGGCGGCCAAGCCGTTTCCGCTGCTGAGCTATCGCGGCCTCAAGCGACACGGCAAGACCGTCTACGCGGTCGATCCCAGCGCCCAGGAGATCGATGGCGATCCGGCTTATCCGGACCTGACGGCCCTGCCGGAGGCGGTCGAGGCCCTAATCATCGAGGCGCCGAAGCAGGAGACGCGCGATTGGATCGCTGCCGCGGCACAGGCGGGCATCCAGGATGTCTGGGTGCATATGGCCCACGACACCCCGGAGGCCATCGCCCTCGCCGAGGAATCCGGGATCAACCTGCGCACCGGCACCTGCGCGGTCATGTACGTCACCCGTGGCCTGAGCTATCACAGCCTCCACAAGGCGATCATGAAGTTGGCCGGGAAGTACTGAAACAGGCCGTTGGGACGCAGGTCTCAACGGGTCGATGATGAGCGCCCGCCGGCGAGCGCGTCTCTTCGTCTTGTACTACCCTCCTTCATGCAGTACGCCCGCACCCGAAACCGTGAATCTTGGCCGCATCCGCTTAACCGGTTTCGCTTCCACCGAACCCTGATGCGAAGGGCCCTCTGAGGATGGGGGGCGTCTCACTTCCTCGTTCGGCATCGTCTTCATAGTAGAACTGCCTAGACAGTTTCTTTACCGTCAAGCGTAGCATGCGCCTGTGCTTTTGATGCTCTGAGAGTAGGCGCTCGAACCTGTAAAAATAATCGTCAAGAACGATTGGAAAAGGTCTGTCGATTGCTTCTGGCGTTCGTGGCGCGCCTATGAACGTTGACTCGAGTGGTTCTGCTGACTTCTGTCTTGCGTGAAGGATCTTGGCATCTTTTGCTGACGCCGCAGAAAGGGTTCATCGCGCCAGCGAGCTCGAGTGAAGGAAAGCGTCAGTAGCTGATTGAATTGGTGGAGCCGAGGGGGATCGAACCCCTGACCTTCGCATTGCGAACGCGACGCTCTCCCAGCTGAGCTACGGCCCCAGGAACTGAGTTGGTGCAGACATCGGTCAGGATAAGCAGGGCGCCGGGTAAGGTGGCCCAACCGACGGCGGGGTTGAATGTTAGCACCCTTAGCCTACGTTGTGACAAATCCGATCGCCGCTGCGCTTCCCGCAGCACCAGCCTTCCGAGCCCCAGTCTAAGGTGTTTGCTGTGCTCGATTCGAAGCCGTTACTCTTCCCGTCCGCGTTTCCCCGCATTGCACGCCGTCAATTGCGCACGCTGCAGGTCAATCTCGGTTATCGCTGCAACCAGTCCTGCGTGCATTGCCATGTCGACGCCGGACCCAAGCGGTCCGAGGAGATGGACGCCGAAACCATGGAGGCTGTGCTGCGTTATCTGGCGCAGGGCGGCGTTGAGCTGTTGGACATCACCGGCGGGGCGCCGGAGTTGAATGCGGTGTTTCGCCCGCTGGTCATCGGCGCGCGCGAGCTCGGGGTGCATGTGATGGATCGCTGCAACCTGACCATTCTCGACGAGCCGGGACAGGGTGATCTTGCCGACTTCCTCGCCGCGCATTCAGTCGAGGTCATCGCATCCTTGCCGTGCTACCTGGAGGAGAATGTTGATCAGCAGCGTGGGAGCGGCGTGTTCGATGCCAGTATCCGGGGTCTGCGGGCGCTCAATGCCCGCGGCTACGGTGATGCCGAAGGCGGGCTGGCGCTCAACCTGGTCTACAATCCAGTCGGCGCCGCGCTGCCGCCGGCGCAGTGCGCGCTCGAGGCTGATTACAAGCGCGAATTGGCGTCGCGTTACGGGGTCCGCTTCAACCGTCTGCTGACCCTGGCGAATATGCCAATCCGTCGCTTCGGCAGCTGGCTGCAGTCCACGCGGCAGTTCGACAGCTACCTGGCGATGCTGAAGGAGGCGCACCAAGACGCCAACCTGGATGCGGTGATGTGCCGTGACCTAATCAGCATCGATTGGCAGGGCTTCGTCTACGACTGCGACTTCAATCAGATGCTCGATCTGCCACTCTCGGTGGATCAGGGCGAGCGTCTGCACATCCGCGAGCTCGCTTCGCCTGATGCGCTCGCCGGCCGCGATATCGCGGTGGGCGATCATTGTTACGGCTGTACGGCCGGGCAGGGCAGCAGCTGCGGCGGGGCACTGAGCTGAGCGCCGACAGCCGACCGCGCTCGAACGGGTTAGCACTGAACCAGCCGAACTCGAGCGATGGTTGCCGCTGAGGATCTGCGCTTTCCGCTTGCAAAGATCCTGATCTTCGCCAAGGCGCCCGTGCCGGGCGCCTGCAAGACCCGGCTGATCCCGGCCTTGGGTCGGGAGGGTGCGGCACGGCTGGCCGGTGAGTTGTTGATCTCCACCGTTGAACGGGCCTGCGAGACCCGGCTGGCGCCGGTCGAGCTCTGGTGCGCGCCCGACACGAGCCATTCGCTGTTCCGACAGCTCGCCGGGCGCTACCCGCTGTCGCTTCAAGCGCAGCGCGGCACGGACCTCGGCGAGCGCATGGGCGGAGCCCTGAGGGTTGCCTTGGCCAGTGCGGAGCGTGCGGTGTTGATCGGGACGGATTGCCCAGACCTGGATGCGGCCTATCTCGAGCACGCATTGGACGCCTTGGGTGAGGTGCCGGTCGTGCTCGGGCCGGCCGCTGACGGCGGCTATGTGCTGCTGGGCGTGAACCGGGATGCCGCGGCCGCCCTCGATGCTCTGTTCGCGGTCATGCCTTGGGGGAGCGATAGCGTAGCGGCAAAGACCCGGGAACGGATCAGGGCCGCAGGCTTGCGCTGGGCGGAGCTGGCGACTCTGGTCGATATCGATCGGCCCGAGGACCTGGCACGCGGGCACGAGCGAAATCAGACCTTTGCGCAAGTCAAGCGGGCGTTTTGATAGCGCTTCTAAGAGACCCTATCAAAACAGCCGCTTGACCCGGGCAACCTCCTGATCGATCTGGCTACAGGGGCATTCTGTTACCGTGAAACAATAGGGGTGATCGTCCTCTTACCCGCGGTGGCCGGCCGCCAGGGTCGTGAGGGCCTCGCAGCCGTATCGGGCATTCGCTCAGGGCCTCTAGGTGGGCTGGTGCAGGATCAGTTCGAGCACAAGCTTGGAGCCGAAGTAGGCGAGGATCAGGATGCCGAACCCGCTCAGTGTCCAGGAGATCGCCTTCCGACCGCGCCAGCCCCAGAGTCGCCGACCAAGCAGCAGGCCGCCAAACACCATCCAGGCGAGCACCGAGAGCACGGTCTTATGGACCAGGTGCTGGGCGAACATGTCGTCGAGGAACGCGAAGCCGCTTAGCAGCGCCAGCGTGAGCAGGATGAAGCCGATGCCGAGCATCTCGAACATCAGGTCTTCCATCGTCAGCAACGGCGGCAGCGCGCGCACGAAACCGCCTGGCCGACGATTGCGCAGGTAGGAGTCTTGAACCCAGAGCAGGACGGCCTGGACGCTGCCCAGCGTGAGCAGGCTGTAGGCGAGCATCGACAGCAGCACATGCAGCTTGAGCACCCAGCTCGTGGACTCGCCGAGGAATGGGGCGCTGGGGTAGAGCATGTCCAACAGCACCGTCAACGCCGCGAGCGGCAGCACCACGAGACCGAGGTTTTCGATCGGCTTGCTCAGGCTAGACAGCAGCAGCGCTGCGACCACGGTCCAGGCCGCGAGCGAGAGCGCATTGAAGAACCCGAGATTGAGCCCTGTATGGCTGAAGATCGCCATGTAGAGCAGCCAGGTGTGCAGCGTCAGCCCGGCATAGGCGAGCCCGAGCGTAAAGCCGCGCAGGCGCGCCGTGTTGGTATCGGGTTGATGGGTGAAGAGCCTCCAGCCGATCAGGGAGGCTGAGCCGATGTAGGCAATCAGGGTAGCGATCGAGATGACGACGTTGTTCATAGTCTGCGATCATCGCACAAGCACAGAGGGCTGCAAACGCATGCGAGCAGGCGTCGGGGCGCATTCCATCCAATTGGTCGCGCCGCCTTGATATAGGTTAACAAACCGCCTCCTTGCGCGCGTTCGATAGATCGGCACCCAGGTTTACCGCCGCCCGGAATCGGCCCGTGGGCCGGGGCGGACCGCATCGAGAGACTCAGCATGTTCGACAATCTTCAGGAACGCTTCGGCGAGGTCCTCAAGGGTCTGCGTGGGCAGGCACGGCTCACTGACGACAATATCAAAGATACCTTGCGCGAGGTACGGATGGCCTTGCTCGAGGCCGATGTGGCGCTGCCGGTTGCACGGGGCTTCATCGACCGTGTCCGCGAGAAGGCAGTCGGCGCCGAGGTCACCAAGAGCCTGACACCCGGCCAGGTGCTGATCAAGATCGTCAATGACGAGCTGGTCACGCTGATGGGCGAGTCGAACGAAGGGCTTGACCTACGCGTTCAACCGCCCGCAGTGATCCTGCTCGCGGGCCTGCAGGGCTCCGGTAAGACCACCAGCGCCGCCAAGCTGGCCCGCTACCTCAAGGAGCGGATGAAGAAGAGCGTGATGGTGGTGAGCTGTGACATCTATCGCCCGGCGGCGATCGATCAGCTGCGCATGGTAGCGGAAGAGGTCGATGCCAGTTTCTTCCCGAGCAACTCGCAGCAACGGCCGGTCGATATCGCGACCGCGGCACTCGATGCGGCACGCCGTCAAGGCAAGGACGTGCTGATCGTCGACAGTGCCGGCCGGCTCGCGATCGACGAGACCATGATGCAGGAGATCAAGGACCTGCACGCCGCGGCACAGCCGGTCGAGACCCTGTTCGTGGTCGATAGTATGACCGGTCAGGATGCGGCCAAGACGGCGCGCGCCTTCCATGATGCCTTACCGCTCACCGGCGTGGTGCTGACCAAGATCGACGGCGATGCCCGCGGCGGTGCGGCGCTCTCGATCCGCGAGGTCACCGGCAAGCCGATCAAGTTCCTCGGCGTCGGCGAGAAGACCGATGCCCTGGAGCCGTTCTATCCGGACCGGATCGCCTCGCGCATCCTCGGCATGGGTGACGTGGTCTCGCTGGTCGAGGAGATGCAGCAGAAGGTCGATCAGGACCAGGCCGAGAAGCTGGCGAAGAAGATCAAGAAGGGCAAGGGCTTCGACCTGACCGATTTCCGCGATCAGCTCAAGCAGATGAGCTCGATGGGCGGCATGGCCGGCCTGCTCGAGAAGCTGCCCGGCGCGGGCCAACTGCCCGAGCAGATGAAGAGTCAGGTCAACGACAAGGAGGTCGTCAAGCTGATCGCGATCGTCGATTCGATGACACCGATGGAGCGCGCCCATCCGCAGATCATCAAGGGCTCGCGCCGCCGGCGCATCGCGATGGGCTCGGGTACCCAGGTTCAGGACGTGAACAAGCTGCTGAAGCAGTTCACCCAGATGCAGAAGATGATGAAGAAGATGAAGGGCGGCAACATGGCCAAGATGATGAAGCAGATGCAGGGCCGTCTGCCTCCCGGTATGGGCGGGATGGGCGGTATGCCGCCGGGCGGCGGCTTTCCGCCAGGCGGCGGCTTCCCGATGTAAGGCGGCTGCGATTCCCGATGGCGGCTCAGCGGTCAGCGCTCCTTCCGGCCAGCAGCGGCCAGCGCTCCGGCAGCAATCCTCCTCGGTCGTCGCGCCGTTGATGTTGGAGTGTGATCGGAATCGAGCACGATGGACATTCTCGGTGGACTGATTCAGAACGCCTCTCTGCTGTTGGCGCTGGTTCTGGCGTACAGTCTGTTCATCGCTCGCCTTCCAAGCGACAAACGCTCCACCCAGCTCCTGATCGGGCTGTTGTTCGGGGTTGCGGCCCTGCTGGGGATGATGATTCCGGTGACGCTCAAGCCCGGTGTCATCTTCGATGGCCGCACCGCCGTCGTCTCCATGGCTGGGCTATTCGGCGGGCTGCCCGCGGCGTTCCTCTCGGGGGCGATTGCCGCCGCCTACCGCGCCTGGCTCGGGGGTGCCGGTGTCGGTATGGGGATCGCGACGATCTGCACCGCCTCGGCCATGGGGGCGCTGTTCTATGCCCTCCGTCGCGCCGGGATCATCCCGGTGAGCCCCTGGACGCTGGCCCTGTTCGGGCTGCTCGTGCACCTGAGCGCATTGGCCTGGGTCGTGATCCTTCCGGAGGCGTTGCGTGCCCAGATCCTGGCTCAGGTGGCGATCCCCTATTTGACGGTGCTGCCGGCGGCGAGCCTGCTCCTGGGGTTGCTGCTGTTGGGCCAGAAACAGCGGATCGACAACGAGCATGCGCTGCGGCGCGAGCATGACCGGATGCGGATGCTGCTCGAGACCGTGGACGCGATCATCTTGGCATTGGACGCCGACGGCCGGATCACGCTGATCAACCGGAAAGGTTGTCAGCTGCTTGGATACGGCGCCGACGAGCTCTTTGGCAAGGACTGGTTCCAGATCGTGCTGTCCTGCGAGCAGGAGCGTGAGCAAGCGCGAGCGGATTATCGGACGCGAGTCACGCAGGCGGCGGCGGGCGCCATGGATCGCTCATCTCGCATCCGCACCCGCGACGGCCGGGAACGGACGATCGCTTGGCGCAACAGCCTGATACGCGATGACGACGGTGCGGCGATCGGCATCCTCTCTGCGGGCGAGGACATCACCGATCGCGAGGAATTGCACGCGCGCATCGAGAAGATCGCTGCCCATATCCCCGGTGTGATCTATCAGTTCCAGCTCTGGCCCGATGGCCGTAGCGCATTCCCCTTCGCGAGCAAGGGCTTGCAGGATGTCTACGGGATCGATCCAGCGCAGGTGGCCGCGGATGCGACCCCGGCATTCGAGCGGCTCGACGCGGACGACAGCGAGCGCGTGCGGGCGACGATCGAGCATTCGGCCAAGGCGCTGAGCCTCTGGCACGACACCTATCGAGTCAATCTGCCGGATGGCAGGCGTATCTGGGTCGAAGGTCAGGCATCTCCGCAGCGGCAGCCCGATGGCAGCGTGCTCTGGCACGGCTACATCCGCGATGTCACCGATCTGAAGCGCCATGAGGCAGAGCTCGAGCGCATCGCTCACTATGATCCGCTCACCGGCGTGCCCAATCGCCGGTTGCTGACGGATCGTCTTGATCTCGCCATCAGCCGGACCAAGCGCTCCGAGCACGGCTTGGCGGTCTGCTATCTCGATCTCGACGGGTTCAAGCCCATCAATGATCAGTGCGGTCATGCCGTCGGCGATCGTTTTCTGGTCAAGGTGGCCGATGCGCTGCGGCGGGTGGTGCGCGAAGAGGATACCGTCGCGCGGCTCGGCGGTGACGAGTTCGTGCTGCTGCTCAACGAGATCGGGCGGCCGGAGGACTGCTTCGGTCTACTGAACCGCGTGCTGGCCGTGATCCGAGAGCCGTTCAGGATGGGCGAGAACAGCTATAGCGTCTCGGCCAGCATCGGTGTTGCGCTGTGCCCGCCTGATCTTCCAGACCCGGATACGCTGCTGCGCCATGCCGATCAGGCGATGTACCGCGCCAAGGACTCGGGGAAGAATACCTATCACCTCTACGACGCCGAGCAGGACAAACTGCTCCAACGGCGCCGAGGCAAGGTCCAGCAGCTCGGTCAAGCGGTCCAGGATGGCCAACTGGTGCTCCATTTCCAGCCGCAGGTCGACATGATCAGCCGCGAGATCATCCGCTTCGAGGCACTGGTGCGCTGGCAGCGCCCGAACGAGGGCCTGGTGACGCCGGGTGCCTTTCTGCCCGACATCGAGGGCACGGAGCTCGAGGTCGCGGTCGATGAATGGGTCATCGAGGCGACATTGCGGCAGCTCACCGACTGGAAGGCCCTTGGGCACCGGCTGTCGGTGAGCGTCAATATCGGTGCCCGGCATCTGCTGCGGGCCGATTTTCCGTCACGGCTGAAGCAGTTGCTCAATGCCTATCCGGAGGTCGCTGCCGCCGATCTGGAGCTCGAGATCCTGGAGACCGCGACGCTGAGCGATTTTGAACAGGCGCAGCGCTCACTGGCCAGTTGCCGCGCCCTGGGCGTGCATTTTGCGCTCGATGATTTCGGCACCGGCTATTCATCGCTCGCCTATTTCCGGACCCTGCCCGTCGACGTGCTCAAGATTGATCAGAGCTTCGTCCGCGATATGCTGCATGACCCGGGCGATCGGGATATCGTTGAGAGCGTGGTCCAGTTGTCGAACGCCTTCAACCGTTCGGTCGTCGCCGAAGGTGTCGAGACCCTGGCCCATGCCGCGCTATTGACCTGGCTCGGCTGTCGGTTCGGGCAGGGCTATGGGATCGCGCGCCCGATGCCCGGCGGCGAGGTACTGGGCTGGGTCGCGAGCTGGTCGGCCGAGACGGGTTGGAACGGCCTCGGCTCGGAGCTCGACCGCGATGATCTCCACCTGATGGTCGTGGCCCAGCACCATCGCTGCTGGCTGCAGCGGGTCTTAGGCGCGGCAGAGCGCTCGGATACAGTGGCGCTCAACGAGCTGGTCGAGACACCCTGCGACTTCGGTGCCTGGTGTACCGGGGTTGGGCGGGAGCGCTATCAGTGCTACCCCGAGTTCCAGTCGGTCGTGCGCCGGCACGACCAGGTGCACCAGCTGGCATCGAAGCTCTCGCTCGGTGACGCGCCGGAGGCCCAGGACCTCCGCGCGCAGCAATTGGCAGCGCTGGGCAAGGCCAGCGATCTGCTGCTGGCCGAGATCGGACGGCTCATCGCGCATTTCGACAGCACGACACCGGCGCCGAGCAGGGCCGCAACGTCTGTGAATCCGCAGCCCCTCAGCTCGGCGTCCGCCCGCAAGCGTCCGGCAGACGTTTTCGCATGAGGCCGGCTTAAGAAGCCCTAACAGAATGCCCTCTACGGCCTAGCAAATCAGCAACTTGTGCAGGCTAGCCAGGCATCATCAAAACAGCCGCTTGACTCGCGCAACCTCCTGATCGATCTGGTTAAAATGGGCATTCTGTTAGGGCTTCCAAGTCCAGCTTGGGGCCGGCGCTGGCTGCCGCCCCAGTCGCCTCTGAGCAAGCCAGGCTTGACAAGACCTACCATTGTGGTGTGCTTAGAGGCCCTATCAAGGTGCTCGCCTAGCCTGCACAAGCGGCGCAGTGTTAAGGCTGTAGCGTGCATTCTGTTAGGGCTTCTTAGGCTGTTGGCGTTTTGCGTCCACCTGCAATGGAGCCAGACCGATGCGCGATGCTCATCTGCCGGACCGGTTGCCAAGCCCCCCAAGGCTCCGGGAGGCGCGTCCGACCCGTCTACGGCGCAGCGTCGTCGCGGTGCTCGTCGCAGTGGTCGCGGTTGCGGCCCTCACCGTCGGCTCCTGTGCCGAGGCCGCGCGGGATACCAGAGGTGATCAGGTCTACCGAATCCTGAAGCAGCAGCGGCTGCTTGAGGACTACATGCCCGAAGCCATGGACGACATCATGGCCTCCCTGATCGCCGCAACCGGACAGTGGGACGGGTTTCGCATCAACCGCCCCTATCGGCAGGGTCTCGTCAACGTCTACATGGTCGACACCGGCCGGCTTCGGGACCGGAATCCGCTGGCCGAGCTCGAGATCCCGATCCACGGTCTCGCCGGCAATGCGCTGGCCGACGAGGTCTCCGGCATCCTGCTGGTCGACACCGGGCTGCTGAAGTCCTTCGTCACGGCTGCGATCCTCTACGCCACGACCGAGATGGACACCCTGGCCGCCGTCGGCGCCATTAGCGCTCGCGGCATCGATGCCTTCCGCGACATCTGGGACCCTAAACGCAACCGCGCGCTGCTCAGCGCCGATTACACGACGCCCTGGGTCCAGTATGCATCCGGTGCCGCCGCCTTCCTGCTGGCCCACGAGATGGGTCACCTGGCCATAGGGCGTGACGATCCAAGCAGGCGTTTGCCACCGATGCGCTTCGCCTCCAAGGCGGATCGCGATCTGTTCTGGGCCTGCCCCGATCTCATTCAACGCAAGTACGCAGCGATCCAAGCCCTCGAACGGGCCGCAGATGACTTTGCCGTCGAGCTACTGAGTCAGATTACCTTTCCGCCCGGTGTGCTGACTGAGCCGATGCTGCGCTACGAGGTGGGCGCAAACTGGTACATCGTCTACAGCATCGGCAACCAGATGGTTCGCGCGCTGAGCGCCACGAACAGCCCCTTTATCCGCCGGATGCTGCAGGTCCAGTTCGGACCAGAGGTCTTTGCGATGCTCGATGCGAACCGAACCGACGATCGGCCGGGATCGGTGCAGGTGTTCTTCCCCGAGACCCATCCGGCCAACATCCGCCGCGCCCATGACAGCCTCAAGCGCCTGGAGCAGTCCCCTTATAGTGTCGCCCGCTTTCAGCCGTCGACAAGCGCCGCAAAGATCGCGATGTTCGAGCTGTTCGTTCAGGCCCAATGCCGCGACCTCAAGGACCGCTACGGAGGTTCCTGATGCACAGCGCCCGGTCCCCATTCTGGCTGCTGCTACTGACGTTGGCATCTGCAGCAAAGGCCGATGCACTCGCAGTCATGCTGTCCGAGCAGGACTTCGCCGAGAGTTATCGGACCTGGTATGACGCCCTGGACGGCTTTCCGCCCGAGGACCTGCGATACGAGCTGACCGAGAGCGTCGAGGACGCGATGTTGAACGGCGGCTTCCTGACCCGGGCCAATCTCGATCACAAGCGCCGACGGATCGAGAATCAGATCCTGGCGGGCGCGCATGCGGCCCTTTGCTCAGAGTCCACCGCTGCCGCGACGAATGCACCGGTCCAGCGCTCCTGCACGGCAGCGGCACTGAAGGGACTCGATGAGGCCGAGGTCAACGCGGAGCCCCATCAAGTCGGGATGATTGCGGCCGTCTGCGCGCGCCTCGTTGAGACGCCGTCGGTTGCGCAATGGTGTGCTGCCAGGCCCTAGCCAGCCGCTGGCTGCGGCGGCTGGGTGCGCTGAGCATCGCTGCGGTCATCGGTGGAGCCAGCGCCGCACCGCCTGCGCTGACACCGGAGGACGCCTACCGGCAATTGCGCCAGCAGGGTAGGTTGGCGGACGTCACGATCGACGGCGATCTCGATCTCGGCAGGTTGCTGCAGGGCGGGGAGCCGCCGGAGCAACCCGCCGGCTGGCGCTTGGACGCTGTGCAGCTCCGCGGCAAGCTGATCCTGCGCACGCCGACGCCGCTGCGCCTGCGCATCGGTAACGCGCATCTCCAAGGCGGCATCGACTTCCGCGGTTGCGAGCTGGACCGCTTCGCGCTGCACCACTCGGTGATTTCCGGTCCGGTGCGGATCGAAGACTGCAACCTCACCGGGCCCATCATTCGCTTCGACTTCAACCAGTTCGAGCGGGAGCTGCGCTTGCATCGGGTGATCATGACGCACCGGCCGAGCTTTCGTGAGACCCGCTTTGGAGCGCGGGCAGAGCTCTTGGCCTGCGAGCTCGCGACCGAGGAGCGGCCGAGCCGTGCGATCAGCTTCAGGTCGGCCAGCTTTCTGGGACCAGCCCTGTTCAACAATTCGGTCTTCCATACCAATGCCGATTTCCGCTCGGCCTTGTTCGCTGACGATGCCGCCTTCTTGAACGTGTGCATGCCGGCCGGCGCCGCCTTCCGAAATGTCCACTTCCGCGGCGACGCGGAATTCCGTTTCTGCACCCTGGGTCGCGGCGATTTCGGCGATCGCGACAACCTGACGCTATTCGCCGGGCGCGCTGACTTCCGCGGCTGCACCATAGACGAAGCCCGCTTCCGCTTCACCGACTTCCGCGGCGAATCCAGTTTCGTCGAGACCCGCTTCGGCAGCGGTGGCGCCTCGTTCGCATACGCTAACCTTGCGGGGCGAACCGATTTCCATGGTCTGAACTCGACGGGGCCCTTGGACCTGACCCATGCCTACTTTCCCTCCCTGTCGTTCGTCTGGCTCGAGATCCGCGACGCCGTGTTGGCCGCGACGCCGGACCTGCGCACGCTGGCCGCGCTGCACGCGCGCGCCGCGGCCGCCGGCGACACAGCCGGCCGGCTCGAGCTCGAGTACCTGCTCGAGCGCGAGCGCTTTCGCTTGCGCCAAGCGCGACCGCTGCCCGCGTTGACGAAGGCGCCGCTGGCGTTCGTCGAAGGGCTTGTCGCACGGTTGGTGGGGATCACCGAATGGCTCGTCTGGGGCTGGCCGACCGGCTATGGCACGAAGCTCGAGCGCATCCTGGCGCTCGCCGCAGCGGCCTGGTTAATCACCTGGTTCTGGTTGCTGGTGATGCCTGGCAACCCCGTGCGCGTGAAGCAGCAGGGCCGGGAGCAGGACGGGGGGGCGGCGTTGCCGCTCTATCGGCCGCTCGCAGCTGCGGGTCAGCACCGCCGCGAGCCTGTCACCAGGCCCGAGCGGCTGCTGTGGTCAGCGCAGCTCGCGTTTCGGCTCCTGTTCAAGGTCGGGCCGCGGGACCTCCGCCTTGCGGTCACCTGCGAGGAAGCGGCCGCTGCTGGCCGTCGGCTTCGCTTGCTGCGATATGGACTGCTGAGCCTCTGGCTGCTGGGATCATTGCTGCTGGTGCTGCTGGCCCTGACGTTGGCCAACACCAGCCCGGTGATCAACCAGCTTGTCGGCGAGCTTTTTCCGATTTGAGCGCCCTCTGTACGCGCGTGGCAGACCGCCCATTCGACTCGAGCCCCTTTGTTCGCTCGAGCGCCTTTCAACCGCGCCGATGCCGCAACGCTACCTGCATCACATCGATCCGGTCGTCTAGGAAGCCGGCCTCGCAGTAACTGAGGTAGTAGCGCCACATCCGGATGAACCGCTCGTCGTAGCCGAGCGCACGCACGGCCTCCTCATGGGCCAGGAAACGCCGGTGCCAGGCGCTCAACGTGCGCGCATAGTCCTTGCCGTAGAAGCGGCGCTCGACGACCTCGAGACCGGCATCGTGCGCGGCGGCGTCGAAGCGGTCGACCGTCGGCAGCATGCCACCCGGGAAGATGTAGTGCTGGATGAAATCCGGGCTCGCCTTGTAGTCCTCGAAGATGGCGTCGGCAATCGTGATCACCTGCAGCGCAGCGGTCCCGCCGGGCTTCAGCCGATCGTGCAGGGTCTGCATATAGATCGGCCAATAGTCCTCGCCAACGGCCTCGAACATCTCGATCGAGACGATGTGGTCGAAGGTCTCGGTGACATCGCGGTAGTCCTGAAGGCGGAGCTCGACCTGATCCGCTCGTGGCGAGCCTTCGAAACGCGCCTTGGCCCAGGCGAGCTGCTCCTCGGAGAGCGTGATGCCGGTGAGCCGAAGGCCCTCGGCAACGGCGACCTCGGCCATTGCCCCCCAGCCACAGCCGATCTCGAGCAGGCGCTGTCCGGCCTCGGCGTTCAGCATCCCAAGTAGGTGCTGATATTTGCGCTGTTGGGCCCGGTTCAGAGCAGGGCTCAGAACGGGGCTCAGAGCTGGGTTCAGGCCCTGCTCGTCGTCGCCCGCGGTCTCGTCCGGCTGCGCGTCGTTGCCGAGAGCGTCGGCGTCGAAGACCGCGCTCGAATAGGTCATGCTCGGGTCGAGCCAGAGCTGGTAGAAGTCGTTGCCGAGATCGTAGTGATAGGCGATGTTGCGCCGGCTGCCGGTGCGCGTATTGCTGCGGCGCTGGTGGCGCAGCGGCGAGAGCAGCCGGTGCAAAGGGCCGCCGCGCTGGCGTTCGCGCCAGCGGTGCTCATTGACGGCAAGCAGGTGCAGCGCCGCAGTCGGGTCCGGGCTGTCCCAGTCGCCTGCCATCCAGCTCTCGCCGAGTCCAAGATGGCCCTTGGTCGCGAGACGGCGTGCCATCCGGACCGGTCGCAGGATGCGGATCTCGGCACTTGGGCCTTCATGCTCGCTCTCGAGCAGGTAGCTGCGCTTGCCGAGCGTGAGCCTGAGCTGTCCGGCGGCGATCTGATCGAACAATCTGGTGATCGGCCACATCAGCGGGCGCAGCAGGGTCTTGACGACCGGGCCGAACAGCGGCTGCTGCAAACGGGGGAGGGCGGCCTCGGCCGTCTTGTCACTTGCCATCAGGTCACCTCTTGACGGGGCGGGTCGGTTTTCGGGACATAGCGCGCGCCGCGCAGCCAAATCTTGAGCGCCTGCCAATGGATGGCGGCCATGACCTTGAAGGTCATCAATGGGGTTCGACCAAAGGCGCGCCACAGCGCCCGATTGGTCAAGGGCTCGCCGTCGCCGGTTTGACTGGCCACGAGCTCGAGCCGGCCGTCCTCGTGGAACTGCCGGATGAAGACCGCGAGCTTGTCGCCGGGCTCGGCGAGCCGGAAGCGATACTCCCCGGCCACCTCCATCAGCGGCGAGACGTAGAAGCACTTGCTGGCGGTGTCGCGCACCGGCCACTCGAGCGGCGCGCCGTCGTTGGCCAGCAGGTAGAAATGGTGCTCGCCAAAGGTATTGCTGACCTCGGCAAGCACCGCGCGCAGCCGCCCGTCGGCATGCTCGCAGTACCAAAGGCTCAGCGGGTTGAAGCCGTAGCCGAGCACGCGCGGGAAGCAGAGCAGCCGGATGCGCCCGCCCGCGAGCTCGATCCCATGCGCGGCGAGCACCTGCTCGGCCCAGGGGCGCAGCGGCGAGCCGTCGCGCGGACCGTGATCGGCGCGGTCGAAGCGGAACAGCCCGCGGCCCTCGGTCTTGAGCAGCGGCGGCAGACGATCGAGCGCGTCCAGATCGAGCAACAGGCTGAAGACCCGATAGGTGAAGCGGTACTGCACCGGGAACAGCCGCCGGTGCATCACCTTGGTGAAGTAGATCCGGTGCGGGGTGTCGTTCATACGGTGGAGCCGGCGGGCGTCGTCGTTGCAGGGTTGCCGGTCCGCTGCGGACGCGGGATGCTCGCTTGGTCTGGCAGTGAATCGGTCAAGATGCCAGTCTCGACGCCGAGGTGAGCGGCCATCTCGACCGCCGAGGCGAGGGCGTCCTCATGGAAGCCGTAGCCGAAGTAGCTGCCGCAGAACCAGACCCGGTCGCGCCCTTGCAGCGCCGCCAAGCGCGGCTGGGCATCCATCGCGGCCTGGACGAAGACCGGGTGGTCATAGGTCATCTCGGCGATGATGTGCTCTGCACGCGGCGGGCTGAGCGGGTTCAGCGAGACCAGGTACTCGCGCTCGGTCTCGAGCCCTTGCAGCCGGTTCATCCAATAGGTCACCGAGACCGCCTGGGAACCATCCTGATTGACCTGGGAGAGGTAGTTCCAGGAGGACCAGACCTGGCGTCGGCGCGGCATCAGCGCCGTGTCGGTGTGCAGAAAGGTCCGATTGGGCTGATAGCGGAAGCGGCCCAGCAGCTCGCGCTCGGCCTCGTTGGGCTGTTCGAGCAAGGCCAAGGCCTGATCGGCGTGGCAGGCGAGCACGGCATCGTCGAACTGCATCTGCTCACCGGAAGCGAGCGTGATATCGACGCCCTGTCCGGTGCGGCGCAGCGAACGGGCTGCATCGAGCTTGACGCGCTCACGGCCGATCTCATCGAGCAGCCGCTCGACGTAGCGTGCGCTGCCGCCGGTGACCGTCCGCCAGAGCGGTCGGTCGATCAGGTTCAGTAGACCGTGGTTGTTGAAGAATCGCGCCAGGCTCTCGGCCGGGAAGTCGAGCATCGTCCGGGTCGGGCAGGACCAGATCGCGGCCGCCATCGGCAGTAAGAAATGATCGCGAAAGCCGTCACTCATCCGTTCGCGCTTGATCAGCTCGCCGACACTGAGGCCGTTGAAGCCGCCGCAGCGCAGCATCCGCTTGCAGCGCCGGTTGAAGCGAACGATGTCCGCTGCCATGCGCAGGAAGCGCGGGTCGAGCAGGTTGCGCCGCTGCGCGAACAGGGTGTTCAGGCTGTCGCCGGAGTATTCGATCGCGCCGGGGCCGATCGAGGCCGAGAACGACATGTCGCCCTCGCGTGTCGCGACCCCGAGCACCTCGAACAGCCGGGTCAACAGCGGATAATTGGCGACGTTGTAGACAATAAAGCCGGTGTCGACCGGGACGCTGCGGCCGTCCTCGTCGCAATCGATCGTATGCGTATGGCCGCCGACGTAGTCGTTGCGCTCGATGAGGGTGACGTCGTGCGACCGGCCGATGAGCCAGGCCGATGCCAAGCCGGCGATTCCGCTGCCGATGACGGCGATCTGTCTGCGCATGAAGGGCATTGTCCGGGTTTTGTCGATACCGCTCTCGGGAAATCTGGACGCGGAACCGGATTTCAACCGGTGCATCGCACTTGACCCGAGCTGCGCATTCTAATGGCGGCGGTAGGTGATTCGATACCAGAGCTGTCCCGGCGGTACGCTGAGCACGCGCAACCGTGCGGTAGCGCGAGGAGTCCGCCGCAGCGGGCGCGCTTGCGCACCGCATCCGGGGTGATACCAAGCAGTTCGGCGACTTCAGCCACGCTCAGTGTACCGCCGTGCTGCGCGAGCAGCCGTCGCAGCGCGAGCTGTCCTTGCAGCCGCAGCCGCAGCCGCAGCCGCAGCCGGAGTGCCTTGATTCCTCCGCAGAGTCGCAGGCGCACCAAGACCAGGCCGGGGCCAGTCTCATGCGGGCGTGGACTGGGTTTTAACGGCGGTGCCGCAATCGCAGAGGTATCGTTGCCATCTCAGGGCCGGGCCGCATCTTCTTCTTCATCGACAATTGCTCGACCAATACTCGACCAAGAGGGACCCAGCATGCCGACCCGTCTGTTTCTAGTTCGCCATGGCGCGACCGAGCTGACTGCGGAGGATCGTTTCTCAGGCGCGACCGATGTGCCGCTCTCCGATGAAGGGCGCAAGCAGGTCGCGAACCTCGCCGAGCGCCTCGCCAACGAGCAGATCGACGCCGTCTATGCCAGCCCGATGGGACGCACGGTCGAGACCGCGCGCATCCTGGCCAAACCGCACGCGGCTGAGGTCCGGGTCGATTCGGCGCTGCGCGAGATCGACTACGGCCACTGGGAAGGCAAGACCCGCGCCGAGGTCGAGGCCCAGTATGGCGAGGAATACGAGAACTGGCAGGAAGACCCGCTGACCATTGCGCCGCGCGAGGGCGAATCCGGCGTCCATGTGCTCGCGCGGGCGCTGCCGGTGGTGCGGCGCATCGTCGAGCAGCATCAGCACGGCTCGGTGCTGGTGGTCTGCCACAAGGGGACCAATCGGCTGCTGATCAGCAGCCTGCTCGGCTTCGATGCGCGCGGCTATCGGGACCGGCTCGATCAAAGCCCTGCCGCACTGAACATCCTCGACTTCGTCAGCCCGGTGCGGGCGCGTCTGCGCCTGTTCAACGATGTGTCTCACTATGAGGGCGTGCCGGATCGGACCTTTTCGCAGCGCCTCTCGCGATGGTGGTCGCCGCGGGGTTGATCAAATCAGCAGCTTGTACGGGCTAGCCGGGCATTTTGATAGGGCCTCTTAGGGCTTCCAGGATGCGCGTCTCGAGCCAGCTCCCCGAGCGCCAGGGCCAGGGGCCGGCGATGAAGCCGACATGGCCGCCGCGGCGGGCGAGCTCGAGGGTGACGCCCGAACCGAGCTCGTGCGCGAACGGCACGGTCGTCGGGAACATGAACGGATCATCGGCGGCGTGGATGATCAGCGTCGGGGTCTGAATCGCGCGCAGGTAGCGTCGGCAGCTCGCCTGCTCATAGTAGTCGAAGACACCGGCGAAGCCGTTCAGCGGCGCGGTGATCTGATCATCGAAGGTATTGAAATCACGGATGCGGTCGAGATCGACCTGCAAGGGCGCGGGCCGGTGCTTGAACTTGTCGCGGTAGCTCGCCTTCAACCGGCTCACCAGGTAGCCGCGGTAGAGGCGCGAGAGGCCGATGTCGAGCCGCAGCATCGCATCACGCAGGACGAACGGCACCGAGACCGCGATGGCACGGCCGAGCAGCGGATCGGTGCGCTCACCGAGATACTTCAGCAGCAGATTCCCCCCGAGCGAGAAGCCGATCGCGGCCTGGACGGGGCCTTCCGGGTCCTCAGCCAGTTTGGCGAGCACCTCGGCCAGGTCGTCGGTCGCGCCGGAGTGATAGGACCGGGCGAGCCGGTTGGGCTCGCCGCTGGCGCCGCGCAGGTGCATGAACAGAGGCTGAAGTCCAGCGTCGGCCAGGCTGTCCACCAGGCTGGCAGCGTAGTGGGAATCGAGCCCGCCCTCGAGACCGTGCACGATCAGCACCCGTAGTCCCTCGATGCCGACTGGGATCGAGAGATCGATGAAGTCGCCATCGCTGAGCTCGAAGCGGCGGCGCTCGAGCTCCGTGCGCCCTGGGTTGCTTGATTGGCGGCGGCCACCGAGATGCATTCGGATCTTCGGCCAGAGCGTCTGCAGATGCGGATTCCGCAGCCACCAGGCGGGGCGGAAATCGCTCTCAACGATGCGGCCGTGGGGCGGGCTTGTCGGGCTTGTCGGGCGCGAGGCGGGTGACATGATCTCGTTTGTCCGTTCCGGGGGCGCTGCTGTGGTCTGCGGGTTTTTGGCGAAGCCCGTTCCGCCAGTGAGCGCGGCTCAGCCCCGCTGGCGCGCATAGAGCGCCGCATAGCTCCCACCGCGCTCGATCAGCTCATCATGGCGCCCTTCCTCGACGACGCGCCCGTGCTCCAGGACCAGGATGCGGTCGGCGCGGCGCACCGCGCTGAGCCGGTGGGCGATGATCAGGGTCGTGCGGTTCGCGAGAAAGTCCTCGAGTGCGCCATGCAGCCGGCCCTCGGTGGCGCTGTCGAGGGCCGAGGTCGCCTCGTCCAGGATCACCACGGCCGGGTCGGCGAGCACCATCCGGGCGATCGCCAGGCGCTGCCGCTGCCCGCCCGACAGCCGCACCCCGTCGCGGCCGATGCGCTGGTCGAGGCCGTCGTCGAGCTCGCTGACCACCTGCTCGAGCTGGGCGATCCGCAGCGCATGCCAGAGGCGCTCGTCGTCGAGGTCGCGGCCGAGCGTCAGATTCATCCGCACCGTGTCATTGAACAGGGCCGGATGCTGCAGCACGGTCGAGACATGATCGCGCACCACGTCCATGCCGACCTGATCGACCGGCGCGCCGTCGAAACGGATGCTGCCGGAGGTCGGCGGATAGAGCCCGAGCAGCACCTGCACCAGTGTCGTCTTGCCGCTGCCGCTGGCGCCGACGATCGCGAGCTTCTCACCCGGCGCGATCCGAAAGCCGACCCCATCGAGCACATTGGGGCCGTCGCCATAGGCGAAGCGCACGTCCTCGAGCGCGACGCCGACCGTGGTCTTGCCGGCGAACGGGTCCAGCCGGTGCGGATAGTCCGGCTCCTGATGCATCTGCGTCAGCTGGTTGATGCGCTTGAGCGCCGCATCGGCGGCGTGGAAGGAATACTGCACGGTCAGCACCTCCTGCACCGGCCCCATCATGAACCAGAGGTAGGCGAACACCGCTAGCATCTCGCCGATGCTGAGACCAGAGAACAGCACCATCAGCATGCTGACGGCGCGGAACAGATCGAAGCCGACCAGGAAGACCATGAACGAGGCGCGGCTGGCGGCCTCGCTCTTCCAGGTAAAGGCGCTCGAGAACTGGCGCATCCGGTCGGCGGTGGCGATGCTGCGGTCGATATAGAAACGCTCGCGGTTGCCGGCCCGGATCTGCTGGATCGCATCCAGGGTCTCGGCGAGGCTCTCCTGGAAGGCCTGATAGGCGCCGTTCTCGCGTCGCTTCATCTCCTTGACGCGGCGGCCGAAGACCGTGGTCACGTAGATCACGACCGGGTTCAGCAATAGGATGAACAGCCCGAGCTGCCAGTGCATCCAGAGCAGGATGATCGCGGTGCCGATGATGCTGAGCACCGCGACCAGCAGCTTCGAGACCGCGCCGCCGATGAATTGATCCAGCGCATCGAGGTCGGTGACCAGGTACGAGGCCACGGTGCCCGAGCCGAGGGTCTCGTACTCGGCCATTGAGACCCGCTGCAGGCGGGTGAGCAGATCGCGCCTGATCCGATAGACCACCTCCTTGGCGACGACCGTGAACTCGCGTGTCTGCCAGACCTGCAGCGCCAGCGCGACCGCGCGCAGCAGCACCGTCAGGCCGAGGACCGCGAGGATGTAGAGCACCGGCCCCTGCCAGTCTGCGGGGAAGATCCGGTCCATCAGCGCGACGGCGGTACCCGGCTGATCCAACAAGACCTCGTCGACCAGGATCGGCATCAGCATCGGGATCGGCACCGCGGCGAGCGTGCCGAGGATCGCGATCAGATTGGCCAGCACCAGCGCGCGCCGGTGGCGGCGCATCATCCCGAGCAGGTCGCGCCAGGCGTAATGGCTGCGTTGCGGTGCCTCGGGATGCGCCGCACGCGAGCGACGCGCTGGGGCGGCTGCGGTGTCTGGGCTGGCGACGGTGGAGGCGGGCATGGATTCCGGCAATCTCGTCTGCTCCAATGCGGCGAACGGTTCGCGGCGATCTGTTGCGGCGATTTGCGACGGCGCTATGACTGATTTGGCTCAAGCGTCTCGGCAGCTGATCGTCGGCTTCGGTTCCCGCGGCAGGATCGATCGGCAACCGACATTGTGACGCATCGGGGCGCTCGCCTATACTCGCGCCAGTTGAGACCGACGCCCTGCCGCTCGCCCCTGGAAAACGGATGCGCCCGACCAAGATGATGAGACCGCTCTGCAGAACCCTGCGCCCGCTGCTGCTATGCAGTCTGATGCTCCCCGCTGTGCTGTGGACCGCACAGGCCTCGGCTGCCGATCTGCTCGACATCTATGATCTGGCGGTCAGAAGCGACCCGACCTTGCGCGAAGAGGAACAGACCCTGTACGCGACCCGCGAGGCGAAACCGCAGGCGCGCGCGCTGCTGCTGCCGAACTTCGGCATCAGCGGCAGCGTCGAGTACACCGATGTCGAGTCGAGCGGCCGCAGCCAACTCGGCAATGATTTCAGCCGTCAGGATGAGTTCCAGAGCCGGACCGCATCAGCGGTCGTCTCTCAGTCTCTCTATAACCGTGGTGACTGGATGCGGCTAAGCCAAGCCGATGACACCATCGCGCAGGCCCAGGCCCAGTATCAGAACGCCCAGATCGACCTGATGGTGCGCACCACCGAGGCCTACTTCGGCGTGCTGCGTGCCTCGGACCTGGTCCGGGTCCGGGAGGCGCTGGTCGCCGCTGACGAGCGCCAGCTCGAACAGTCCAAGCAGCGCTTCGAGGTCGGGCTGGTCGCGATCACCGATGTCAACGACAACCAGGCCGCTTATGACCGCTCCCGTGCCGATCTGATCACCGCGCGCAATGGTCTGGACAATGCCTGGGAGGCCCTGCGCCGGATCGTCGGACCGGTGCAGGTGCCGCTCGCGCGGCTCGGCGACCGGCTGCCCCTTTCGCCTCCGCAGCCCAATGACATCGATGTCTGGGCCGAGACCGCGCTGGCCAACAATTACGGCATCGCCGCAGCGAAGGCGGCGGCCGAGGCGGCGCGCAAGGGCATCGAGATCGAGCGCTCGGGCTACTACCCGAGCCTCGACATGCAGGCCGGCTATGACCTCTCCCGCACCGAGCAGGAGTTCGGCACCGATACCGATTCGGGGTTCATCGGCCTGAACGTCAATATCCCGATCTATCAGGGCGGTGCGGTCGCCTCGCGGACCCGGCAGGCCGGCCATGAGTTCCGGGCCGCCCAGGATCGGCTCGACCAGCAGCGCCGCGCGGTGATCAATCAGGTCAAGGACTCCTTCCGCGGCATCCTCTCGAGCATCAGCGACGTCAAGGCGCGCCAAGCGGCGATCGTCTCGGCACGCAGCTCGCTGGAATCCACCGAGGCCGGCCTCGAGGTCGGCACGCGCACGCAGGTCGATGTCCTGAACGCGCAGCGCAATCTGTTCCAGGCCGAGTTCGACTACCTCTCGGCGCGCTACGACTACATCATCAACGGCATCCTGCTGCACCAGGCGACCAGCACCCTGACGCGCGACGTGCTCGCGAAGGGGAACGCCTGGCTGACCAATGCCGATCAGGTACCACCTCCGTCCTATTGATCGCTGCTCGGGTAATAGCCGCTCGTGTCCGGTAACAGCTTCGGGCGCTCGTTCGTCCTCACCAGCTTCGGCGAGAGCCATGGACCGGCGATCGGCGGCATCGTCGACGGTTGTCCGCCCGGCTTGCCGCTCTGCGAGGCCGATCTGCAGCAGGATCTCGATCGGCGCGCCCCGGGCAAGTCGCGCCACACGACGCAGCGGCGCGAGGCGGACCAGGTGCGCATCCTCTCCGGCCTGTTCGAGGGCGAGACCACCGGCGCCCCGATCGGGCTGCTGATCGAGAACCAGGACCAGCGCTCGAAGGACTACAGCGAGATCGCGACGCGCTTCCGCCCCGGTCACGCCGACTACAGCTACACGATGAAGTACGGCCGTCGCGACTACCGCGGTGGTGGGCGCTCGTCGGCGCGCGAGACCGCGATCCGGGTCGCCGCCGGCGGCATCGCCAAGGTCTGCCTGCGCCAGCTCGCCGGAATCGAGGTGCGCGGCTGCCTGTCGCGGCTCGGGCCGATCACGCTGCCCGCCCCGGGCGATGCGGGGTTCGACTGGGCGCAGGTGGAGCAGAACCCGTTCTTCTGCGGGGCCGTGGAGCGGGTCGCCGAGCTCGAGGCGTTCATGGATGAGCTGCGCAAATCCGGGGATTCGATTGGCGCCGAGGTCACCGTGATCGCTCAAGGGCTGCCGCCGGGCCTCGGTGAGCCGATCTTTGATCGCTTGGACGCCGAGATCGCGCATGCGCTGATGAGCATCAACGCGGTGAAGGGCGTCGAGCTCGGCGCCGGGTTCGCCAGCGTCGCCCAGCGCGGCACCGAACATCGTGACGAGATGTCACCGACCGGCTTCCTCTCGAACAACGCCGGTGGCGTGCTCGGCGGCATCTCGACCGGCCAGGACATCGTCGCCCGGCTGGCGCTGAAGCCGACCTCGAGCATCCGCCTGCCGGGCCGCTCGGTGGATCTCAGCGGCGCCGCCACCGAGATCGTCACCAAGGGCCGCCATGACCCCTGCGTGGGCATTCGCGCGACGCCGATTGCCGAGGCGATGCTGGCGCTGGTGCTGGCCGACCACCTGCTGCGCCACCGCGCCCAGAACGCCCACGTGGAGCCGCCGCTCGCGCCGATCCCGTCCCAGGCCCCTTGAGCTCCAGCCCTTTAGAGGCTCGGGCCCATTGACTCAGGTTCCGCGCTCGGCTGAACCGATGCCCTACGCGCGTCTTTCCGCCTTCTACCTCTTCCACTTTGGCGCCCTTGGTGCGCTGGTGCCCTTCTGGGGACCGTATCTGCTCGAGCGTGGGTTTGCGCCGGTCGCGATCGGGGTGCTGATGGCGATCCTGATGGGCACCAAGATTGTCGCCCCAAACCTGTTCGGCGCGCTCGCCGACTGGCGCGGCGAGCGGATGCCGATCGTCCGGCTCGGCGCGCTGCTCGCGCTGCTCGGCTTCGCTGCCGTGTTCTGGGCCGACGGCTTCTGGCTGATGGCCCTGACGATGGCGGTCTGGAGCTTCTTCTGGAACGGTCCACTGCCGCTGATGGAGGCGGTGACCTTCAATCACCTTGGCACCCGGGTCAGCCGCTATGCCCAGGTGCGGGTCTGGGGCAGCATCGGGTTCATCCTGACCGTGCTCGTGGTCGGCTGGTGGCAGCAGCAGGCCGGTAGCGGCGTGGTGCCGGTTGCGGTGCTGGCGATGTTCATCGGTATCCTGCTGAGCGTGCTGCTGGTGCCGGACCGTCCGCATGCGCATCAGGCGACTCAGCATCTATCGTTGCGACAGCTGCTGCGCCGCCGCGAGCTGCTGTTGTTCCTGACCGCCTGCATGCTAATGCAGGCCAGTCATGGCGCCTATTACGCCTTCTATTCGATCTTTCTCGAGTCCGCGGGCTACCGCGAGATGTCGATCGGGATGCTCTGGGCGCTCGGGGTCGCGATCGAGGTGCTGGTGTTCCTGCGGATGCATCGGTTGCTGGAACGCTTCGGCGCGCGCCGGCTGATCCTCGCCAGCCTGGCGCTGGCCGCGCTGCGGTGGCTCATGATCGGGTTCTTCGTCGAGATCGTTGCGCTGCAGATCCTTGCGCAGACCCTGCATGCGGCCTCGTTCGGGGTGTTTCATGCCGCGGCCATCCATCTGACGCATCAGTATTTCCCAGGCCCGACCCAGGGCCGCGGGCAGGCCCTCTACAACAGCCTGAGCTTCGGGGTCGGCGGCGCGATCGGCAGCCTGATCAGCGGGATGCTTTGGTCGTCGGCCGGGGCCGGCTGGACCTTCAGCGTTGCCGCCGGCTTTGCGGCGCTCGGGCTCGCTGCAGCCTACTGGAGCCGCACTCCCGATACCGTTGAAGCCTGATCGCGCGCCCGCCGGGCGGCGCGCCCTTCGGGGGTGGCCCTTGGG
>NZ_NRSJ01000014.1 GCF_016584085.1 Halochromatium glycolicum
CGCGCAGCAGTCCCGCGACGCTGAGGTGCTGGCGTGAGAACGGACCACTCATCAATACCTGCCTCGCAGCTTGAGAAGGTCGTGGCAGTATACTGATTCGGCTTCAAAAGTTTACGAAAGATTTTTTTCGGCTCAAAGCCAACTTATTGTTTCTAAAGCAGATATTTTTGCGGCGGGAATTGCTGACGAGCAGGTGCGCAACCGCTACCCGGAGCTGTTCCGGCAACAGGCCGAGGAGATCGACCTGGAGCCGCGCATCGTCACCTACCTGGTCTCCCAGCTCAGCCACTACGACTTCCTGGGCTCATCCGTCGATGTCAAAGGGGAAGCCTACGAGGCCATCGTCGGCAAGAATCTGCAAGGCACCCGCGGCGAGTTCTTCACCCCGCGCAACGCGGTCAAGATGGCCGTGAAGATGCTGGACCCGAAGCCCGGCATGAAGTGCATCGACCCCGCTTGCGGCACCGGCGGGTTCATCGTGGTCATGCTGGGCTACATCGGCGAGCAGATTCGCCGCGCCATCGCCGCCGAAGGTCTGACCGGCACCGAGGCCGAGCGCGCATTCCGCCACCGCATGCGCCTGGTATCGCAGGACATCTACGGGCTCGACATCAACCCGAACCTGGTGCGCGTCGCCCGGATGAACATGGTCATGAACAACGATGGCCAGGGCGGCGTGACGCACCTGAACGGCCTGGAGCCGGACCCACGGCGGTGGAACCTGCCTGACGGGGAGCTGAAGCGCTACCAGGCGGACGGCTCCGAGATGACGTACAAGATCCGCGACTTCTTCACCGAGGCCCTGGAAGAAGGGAGCTTCGACATCGTCGCCACCAACCCGCCCTTCGGCACCAAGATCAAGATCGACGACGAAGACCTGTTGACCGAGTACACCGGGCTCGGCTTCCGCTGGGCCTACGACGAAGACCGCGGCTTCTGGTCCCAGTCCAGCAAGCTGCAAAAGAAGATCGCACCGGAGATCCTGTTCATCGAGCGCGTGGTGCGGCTGCTCAAGCCCGGCACCGGTCGCGCCTGCATCGTCCTGCCCAACGGCATCCTCGGCAACCCGGATGATGAGTACATCCGCCAGTGGCTGCTCAAGGAGTGCCAGATCCTGGCCCTGGTGGCCATGCCCGTGGAGCTGTTCCTGCCCAAGGTCGGCATCCAGACGCACCTGATCTTCCTGCGCCGCAAGAGCACCGACGAGATGAACCGTGAGGCCCGCACCCGCAAGCCCGCGGACTACGACATCTTCATGGCCATCGCCAAGAAGGTCGGCAAGGACCGCCGCGACAACCCCCTCTACAAGCGCGACCCGGACGGCACCGAGCTGACCCAGTTCCGCGACTTCGAAGGCCGCGACCTGCATGAGGAATCGAAGGCCGCGACGGTCTATGACTTCCTGCCCGAGGTGGACGAGTACGGCCGGATGCGCGACGACGACCTGCCCTTCATCGCGGCGGAGTATCACAAGTTTTTGGCGGAGCGCGGCGGTCATGTCGAGTGAGCCGGCCCTTGGGCGTGCCTTTGCTGGCTTGGGCGGGCTCTGCAAGGCGGAGGTCTGGCCGCTGGGGGTCGGGAAGGTGCGGGAGCGGCCGAGCCGGATGGAGGCGATCTACTACGGCTCCGACGGCTATCAGGCGCTGGAGGCGCTGCGCAACTCTCATCTCGAAACCTGTCGACTCGGGGAGCTTACGGCAGTGGTCTGGCCCGGCGTCTTCGCCCGCAGATTCGTTCCGGACCCGGAGCGCGGAGTACCATTTCTGTCCACCTCGGCGATGATGGAGGCGAAGCCGAAGGCGAAACAATTCCTGTCCATTAAGAACACCCGGAATCTCAGTGCCTATCTGGTGCGGGAAGGCACCATCCTAGTCTCGCGATCCGGCACTGTCGGCAATGTTGCTCTTGTGACCAAAGACCTAGCGGGTCACGCAGTGAGCGAGGATGCCCTACGCGTGCACGTCCGTGACCCCGTGGATCTCGGGGCTGTCTATTGCTATCTCCAAAGCGCACTGGGCCAGTTCCTCCTCAAGCGCAGCCAGACCGGCTCCGTGGTACGGCATCTGTACGAGGCCGATGTCGCCAACCTGCCGATCCCCAAGCTGCCGCTGGAGCTGCGCCGCGACCTGACCGAGCGCATCCGCAAGGTCAGCGCGCTGCGGGTCGAGGCCAATCGGTTGCTGGATGAGGCCGAGCGGATGGTGCAGGAGCAGCTTGGTCTGCCGCCGACCGATACATTTATGAAGAATGCCTCGTCGCATGAACCTGCGACCTTCGCCGTCGGCGCCATGGACAGGGTCATCAAGAAAACCGAGTACGGTCAAGTCCGCCTAGACGCAACCGTTCATGAACCGTCGGTCAACGCTTTGCGAAAGTTCTTGCTAGCTGAGGGAGGGATGCGGCTCGGTGATCTACTGTCTGATGTGCGCAACTCGAATCTGCGCAAGCGACTTTACGTGGATGATCCCGAGAATGGCGTACCGCTGATGGGCGGCAAGCAAATAACGCGTATCAGGCCCAGTGATCTGAAGTACCTTTCTTCGCTGCACACACGGGGGTTGAAGAACGAGCGGGTGAGCGAAGGCTGGACCTTGGTCACCTGTGGCGGCACCGTCGGTAGAACCTTGCTGGTGCATCGAAACTACAACAACTGGGTCATGTCGCAGCACGTCATGCGACTGATACCCAATCAGGCCAAAGTGCATCCGGGCTTCATTACCGGTTTTCTGTCTTCTGCATACGGTCAGGCGCAGCTTGACCAGATGAGCTACGGCTCTGTGCAGAAGGAGCTTCGAGACCTGCATTTTCGAGACGTGATCGTTGGATTACCAACGGACAGAGGATTTTCCATTCACGAGACGGTCGTGGCCGCGTTCGATAGGCGCGCCGATGCCCTCTCTATCGAGAACGATGCCTTCGCCGCGTTCATTTCCACTTTGGAAGAAGGCTCGACAGAATCGATGCGGTCGGTAAAGACCGGGGGTAACAGCGCATGAGCAACGCAAGCCAAACTGCGCTCTTCAAACTCCCCGACTCCGCCCTCGACGCCGAATACGTCGCCGCCCTCGCCGACCCGCTGAAAGCATTCCTGCTCAAGAAGGGCGCCGGTCACTGTCAGCGCATGGACTATCTGCCGCGGCGGGTGATGTCAGGCCTGGCCGAGCGACTGCACGCGGACGCGGACCTGACGACGCCGGGCATCGCAGTGCGGATGGTCACGGACCAGCCGACCAGCGACCCCTGGATGGTCAGCGGCAGCGGTGCCGTGAAGCTGCGCGAGGACGCCACCTACGGCCGGATCAAGGTCTTCTGCGCGCTGTTCCCGGCCGGCATCCGTCTGGCGGAGGAGGACTCGCTCAACATCGCCACCTTCAAGACCGACGACGCCGAGAGCTTCGATGCCGAGCGCATCCTGTCGCAGCATCTGAACGGCAAGGTCAGCAATCTGCCGCCGGACGAGCGCGCGACCCTGAACAAGGTGCTCTTCGATCCCGAGATCCGCGGCCGCTCGGTCCGTCAGCGGCTGCGCTATGTGCTGTCGGTGCTCGGGCAGGCCGAGGCGAGCGCGCGCCCTGTGGATTGGGAGATCGCCGGCGCTTACCTGTATGAGCTGGGGCTGATCCCGGACCTGGAGCTGTCGGACAGCGTGCTGGCCCAGAAGCTGGCGCGCAACGCCCGGTGCATGGCGCTGCTCACCGACCCGGAGCGCAGCCTCGGCCAGAACGTGGCGCGGCTTGTGCAGGACGCCGAGCTGGACGACGATCAGCGCCGCAAGGAACTGCTGGTGTACCTGGCCGACAAGCCGATCTTGAAGCCCGAGCATTGGCTGCCACCCATCTGCCACAACCCGACGGTGCGCCGTCGGCTCTCCTTCGACAATTGGACCTTCACCCAGCCGGTCACTGGGTTGCGCGTGGCGCTGAAGCCGCTGAAGGACCCGAAGAAGGGCAAGGTCGCGGCGGGCCTCAAAGACAAAGGCGGCGAGCTGACCAGCGACGGCAAGCGCGCCGTCACCATCGGCTGGACCGTATCACCGGCCAACCACGAGGACCTCGGGCGCTTCGCCGTCACCGTGGTGCGCAAGTCGCAGGACGAGGGCGACGTGGATGTGATCCCAACCCAGAGTGTCTCCGCCAAGCGCAAGTCGTTCAAGGTACCCATCGACCAGCACAATCTCGGCGACGACGAGCAGTGCGTTGCCGTCATCCGCATCCAGGCGTTGACCAAGAAGGGGCTGCCCTTCGAAGACGCGTCGGACGAGACCGAGGCGTTCTGGATCGAGGTCGGCGACGAGATCGATGACACGCCCGCGGAGCGCAGCACGCGCATCCGCCACCTGGACGAGATCGGCTTTCTGGCCATGGTCAGATCCGGCAAGCGCTATGACGTGCGCAGCGCCGCGTGGGACCTGAAGCGGGAGCATGTCTACTCCGTGCGGCTCACCAACAACAGCCGCGGCGACCTGGTGCTGACCCCCCTGCTGTTGGAGCTGGAGCGGCGCATCCTGGCGGAGCCCGGCAGCCTCGGCATGCTGGAGGCCGACTTGACCAATCGGCGCAAGGGGGAGGCATCCGACTTTACTGCCCATGCGCCGTCGCCGGCGGTGACCCGCGATGCGAACGCCTTCTTCAAGGCGCGGGAGACCTTGTTCACCGCGGTTCGAGACCTGTCCGATGGGCGCGGGGTCATCGAGATCGCGGACTTGCACGATCTGCGTCAGGAGGTGCTTGGGTACGTCGATGCCTACCTGGCCCTGCTGCGGCTGCTGTTGGATCGCATCCGCCACGCGGGGTCACCGAGCGCCGTGAATACGGCCCTGGCGGACCATGCCGATGTGCTCCGCATCGACAACGTCCATCTGCGGCTCGGCCCCCAGGACAGCCCCATCGAGGTGGTGCTGCTGGCACCGACCCATCCGCTGCGGGTGCTGTGGCTGTTCCAGTACCAGACGCTGCTGCGGGAGTGGATGCGGCAGATGGAGGGGATGGACCCCAAGCAGATCGGCGTGCTGATGGACGAGGATGTGCTGGAGAAGCTGACCTCGCTGAATCTACCGAATGCGCTGGCCTGGCGCCAGGATCGCGCCTTCGTCAACACCGATAACCTGGGTCTGTTCTGGGGCATCTATCCGGATGGTGAGCTGGCCGACCTGCGCACGGCCGTGAACGCGGCCTTGCAGGCCGTTGGTGCCCGCTCCAGCGGCGGCGAGGTGTCCACGGTGACGCCGCGCCAGATCGCGGACAAGATGCTGCGCTACCTGGCCCACCATCCGTACGTGCAGACCCTCAAGGTCAACGTCATCAACCCGGGGGACGGGCGGCTGCTGCTGGAGGCGATCAAGCTGGTCCTGAACAACGAGCTGTACGCGGACCTGGACTTCGACATCAAGTTCTTCTCGCCGGAGGACACGCCGCACCCATTGGTGGGCTCCGCCTTCGACGACCTGATGACGCAGAAGACACGGGAAGACTGGATCTCCGGGCAGACCCTGTCCGATGTGGAAGAGCGGCTGCTGAGCCCGAACGAGAACCCGCTGTTCCCGAAGCTGATCTATGGCAAGTACCGGACCGCTGATCTGCGCCAGGAGGAGAGCAAACGCTTCGAGGCTCACCTGACACTGGTCATCGACTTCTTCAGCACGACGCTTGCCAGTCGCTCCTATCACGGGAGCAACGGTAGCTCGTCGCTGTACAACCTGCTGGCTGAGTATCTGACCGACTACACCTCGGGCAAGACTACGGCGACCTGGTCCCGGATGATCGTGCCGAACCGCTGCCCGGACCTGACCAGCGACGGCAACACGCAACGGCTGTTCGACACGCAGGTCGGCCTGTCGCACGCGGCGGCATCCTTGTTCGACTGGGGCGACGCCGGTCAGCACTACCTGGCGGTGCAGCTTGAGCTGACCGAAGACAAGGGCAAGTACCACCTGACGATGCTGGAGCGGGTGCACCAGGCGTCCGACTGGGTCTTCACCATCGACCGCAACTTCGGCATCGAGTATTTCGACGACCCGATCAAGGGGCCGGGCAAGGTCGGCGGCGGTTACCTGATCGACTACACCCCGGAGTTCCTGGACGGGGTCGCGCACCGGCTCATCATTTCCACCTTTCACCAGCAGGAGATCGAGAGCATCCTGCGCAACGGCTTCCTGGAGATGCTGGGCATCGACCCGGACCAGGAAGGCGAGACCATCGACAGCGCCAAGGTCGCAGAGGTGCTGACGCTGCTGAAGTCCGTCTCCGGGCGGCTGGCGCTGAAGCTCATCAACAACCCCACCCAAGCCCAGGAGGTGATCGGGCTGGCGCTGACGCGGCTTGCGCTGGAGCGCGACGGCAGGCTCCGGGGCGCCGTGCTGATCCCGGTCGACAGCCACATGGAGCTGTTCCACCTGAGCCAGAAGGAGCTGGTCAACGCGGACCTGACGCTGAAGCGCACGGACCTGATGCTGGCACGGCTCTCCGAGCGTGCACTGCATCTGGATCTGATCGAGGTGAAGAACCGCAAGGCGGGGTCGCCCGCCCAGTTGCTCGAGCTGCACGAGGCAATCCGCGAGAAGAATCACAACACCGAGCAGCATTTCCGCCGCAACTTCCTCGGCGGCGAGGAGCCCAGGCTGGATGCGGCCATCAAGCACAAGGAGCTGGCGAACATTCTGCGCTTCTACTTCGAGCGAGCCGTTCGCTACGGACTCTTCGCCGATGGCGCGCCGACGGCGGACGATCACGCGGCGTTTCAGCGCGCGCTGGAGTCGGTGGAGGCCGGTGTTGCCGAGGTGAGCTTCGGGCATGAGGGGTTCATCTTCAACGGCAGCTCGTACGCAACCGTTGAGGACAAGGTTGTTCACGAGAACCGCATCCAGACCTTCGGGCGTGCCGGTATCGCCGAGCTGCTGGGGATCGGGACCGATGACGGTGGCGAGGATGGAAGCACGCCGCCGGCCGACGATGGTTCGGCTCCGCATGGCGGCGAAGACGGCGCAACTCAGCAGCGGGGCAAACCAGGCTCTGAGGGCGCTAGGCCACGCGTTTCAGGCGCAACACCGGACGGTGCTCAGTCGGACGGTACTCAGTCGGGCGGGGACCCCGGCGCCCCCGGGACGGGAGGACAGGAAGAACAGCCAGCGGAGCAAGCCAAGCCATCCGATGAGCCGGTACGGGTGTTGCTCGGCAATGATCGCGTCACGCAGGCCGCCGTGCACTGGGACCCGCACACCTCTGTGCCAACGCGGCTGCTGAACCAGCACCTGCTGATCGTCGGCAAGAGCGGCTCAGGCAAGAGCGAAACGACCAAGAGTCTGCTGTACGAGCTGGACCGCCGAGGCGTGCCCTCGATCATCTTCGACTTCCAGGGGGAGTACGCTTCGGGCGAGTTCGCCGAGGCCGTCCAGCCCCAGGTGTTCGATGTCATGGAGGGTCTGCCGATCAACCCCTTCGAGGTCCCCGTAGACCCCCGCACCGGAGAGCGCCGCCGCCCGGTGGAGATGGTGTTCCGCCTCGCGGATACCCTGAATGCGGTCTTCGCCGGCTCCGGCGACATCCAGCTCGGCAAGCTGCGGGAGGCGATCCAGGAGTGTTACGAACAGGCCGGGTTCGACATGAAGACCCCAGCGCCTGCCGACAAGGAGCCGCCGACGCTGGAGATGCTGGAGGCGGTGCTGGACCAATGGTCCGAGAAGGGCGGACAGATCAAGAACCTTCAGGTCCGGCTGCAACCGCTCTTCATGAGCGGCATCTTCGACCAGGGCAAGGCGGGGTTCAGCTTCGACGACTTGTTCAAGCGCACCACCGTTATCCTGCTGACGGCCGGCATCAAGGACCTGATGCTGGCGGCCTCGCGCTTCCTGCTGGAGAAGCTCTACGGCGCGATGATGATGCAGGGCATGTCCAAGTCCCTGCGGCTGATGGTCTGCGTTGACGAGGCCCATAAGCTCTGCAACGACCCCAAGATTACGGACCTAGCCAAGGAAGCCCGCAAGTACGGGCTCGGGCTGATCCTGTCCTCGCAGGAGACGCGGGACTTCCACCCGTCGATCTTCGCCAACGCCGGCACCCAGATCGTGCTCGCGCTGGAGGACTCCGACGCCAGCATCATGGCCAAGGTCTACGCCCAGGAGAAGAAGGACCAAGGCATGCTGAAGAGCCTGATCATCGGACAACCCAGCGGCGTCGGACTGATTCGGTCGACGCATTTCGTGCCTTACTCGCAGGTCGAGATACTTTCGTTCTTTGAGCGCATCCAGCAGGCTGAGAAAGTCTAGGTACCGTCCTTTGCCAGTATCACCGTTGCGACTGCCGAAGTTCCTGACCGCCAGAAGCCCAGTGGAGACCCTGGCTACCTACCGGCGTTTGGCAGAGGCCGAGGGGGACATCGTCGAGTTGGATGTTCGCGGAACCGAGTTCGTCGATCCTTTCGGCATGACCTTGCTGGGGGAGGGCCTTCTTCAACTTACGGATTTCGAACAGAGTGTCCGTGTCATTGGACTGGATCAGCAGACCGGCGCCTATCTGCACCGGATGGATGTTTTTGATCACGTTGAACTGGTGGACAGTCCTCTGCCACCAGGGCGGCGCCGTGACCGCCGTGATGCGCTTTCGGAGCTGAAGCGGATCGATGGCGAGGAGGAGGCTGAAGCAGTCGCGAGTAGTCTCGCGGAGGCGCTTATCGGCACTCGAGCCCAAGGCCGGCCGCCGAAGCAAGACTCGATGCACGCAGACGAGCACGAGCACCAGATGGGTATCATCCAGTATGTTCTGTCGGAGCTGCTGAGCAACGCCCTGAGTCATGCACAGAGGCACGGGTTTCGGAGCAGAGCACGAGTTTGGACTGCCGCGCAGTATTACCCGTCCAGTGACAAGGTCAGATTAGCTGTTGCGGACACGGGCTGCGGCTTGCTCGCTACATTGAGGGGACACCCGCTGCTCGAAGCAGAGACCCATTTTGCCGCGATCTCCGCGGCGCTTCAGCCGAGAGTCAGCTGTAATCGAAATCTGGGCGTGCGAGCTGACACCGTCAACCAGGGCATCGGCCTGACAACCGTGCACCGGATCATCGATCGCAGCAGTGGAGACATGCTGGTGGTGACGGGGGACGCCTATCAGCGCCAGCGAGGTGGTGGGATGCTGCGGGATAATGCGGCGTGGCAAGGTGTCGCGACCGCGGTCGAGATGCGGCGTGAGGCCTTGCGCAGTCTTCGGGTTCCAGAACTGTTGCCGCTGGGCGATGCGGTGCCGCCGGAACTTCGGTTCGAGTAGCGAGTCTTGCTTTTTGGTTATGAATCGGCAGAGACTGACGAAATGAACCCGACCCCAGAACGCCAGCTCGTCCCGCTCCAGCATGCAGCCGAACGCCATTTCTTCGGCATGCGGCACGCCGCTGTGCCGGAGCGGGAACGCATCGAGGGCTTCCTGTCGGAGGGTTTCGAGGTAGTGATCGACTTCGCTGGAGCCGCAGTCACGCAGTCCTTCGTCGATGAGCTAGTCGGCCGTCTGATACTGGAGCAAGGGCCGGGCGTGCTCCAGCGCCTCGTCTTCAAAAACTGCACTGACGATACGCGCGCGATCCTGCGCTTCGTCGCCGCCGATCGTTTGGACCAGTACCTCAAGAACAACACGCATTGAGGAACGGCGTTTGAGGGTTTCGTTAACCTCGTTTGCCCAAACTCACGCTCCGATCCTCGCCAACTCTAAGCGCTTGTCCGTCCATAACTTGAACACTACTTGCCGGCCGATCAGGTCATTTTGCCCGCTAGCGAGACATGCCTATTCAGTGTATTCGCCGGACAGCCCCTAAAGGTGGGCTGACTCACCACCTTTACGGCAGGAGAGTACACGCGTACGCAGTCCAAGGAAGCGATCCTGTCGACGGTGGGCAGCAAGGTTGAGCTGCCGGGTGCCGGTTCCCGAGTCGACCGTTAGCCGAATGACTGTCAAGACCTACTGTCTCCGTCTCCTCGATCCGTCTCGGGTGTCTTCTCGTCGGCCTGTTGCCCGGCCTCGCGCTCATCCTTGAGTCGCTGTAGGTTGTTCCGCTGACGGAAGTAGAAATAGCCGACGACGCCGACGATCAGCGCCAGCTCGAGTACCTTCAGAGAGCCTGTGTCCACCTTGGATCGCCTCTTTGGTTTGGTCAGTTAACGGAACACCCCGGACGCCACGCCAGGATGGCGTTTCGGCCGGGGCTCTCTGGTCTCGTGATCGTCGCTCGCGCTAGCTCAGCCAAAGGCTTCGCCCGCAGCGACGCCTGAGGAGGCTACGCTCAGGTCAGGCTCCTAGCCCTGCGGTGCTGATTGCACCGTTGAGGCGGGCCATCGCCGATGCTGGCCTCAGCCTGCGTAGTTGCTGGCGACGAAATCCCAGTTGATCTTGTCCCAGAGGGCTTCCAGGTACTTCGGGCGAGCGTTGCGGTAGTCGATGTAGTAGGCGTGCTCCCAGACGTCGACGGTCAGCAGCGCGGTCTTGCCCTCGGTCATCGGGGTGCCGGCGTTCGATGTGTTCATGATCTCGACGCTCCCGTCACTGTTCTTGACCAGCCAGGTCCAGCCGGAGCCGAAGTTGGTCGCGGCCGACTGGCTGAACTGTGTCTTGAACTCGTCGAAGCTGCCGAACTTGGCGTTGATCGCGTCAGCGAGCGCACCGGTCGGCTCACCGCCGCCGTTTGGGCTCAAGCAATTCCAGTAGAAGCTGTGGTTCCAGACCTGCGCCGCATTGTTGAAGATACCGCCGGAGGCCGACTTGATGATGTCCTCGAGCGACTTGCTCTCGAACTCGGTGCCGGGGATCAGGTTGTTGAGGTTGTTGACGTAGGTCTGATGGTGCTTGCCGTAGTGGTATTCGAGCGTCTCCGCGGAGATGACGGGCTCCAGCGCATTCTTCTCATAAGGTAGGGGTGGAAGTTCATGTGCCATTGCTGACTCTCCTGGCTTGTGGCTTGGACGTTGACTTATCGAACGACTGCGACGAAAACGTATGCACGCGTCAGGGGATATCAAGCGTTACCTGGATGGGTGATGGCCTGCTGACCATTGTGCGATCGGCTGGCTCGGGAAGAGCTGAGAATGCGTGCTACCGGCAAGGCGCGGTCTCGGGCGCCCTCCGTCAATGGTCTCGGCGCCCCCTACAAGGTTCATGCGGATGATGACGGACCGCCTTCGAGCGCGATGCCGACGCCACCGGTCACCCCTCCAAGGTGCGTGGTGATGCTGACGACGCATCGCCACCCGGGACGATAGGCCGCGACTGTTCCAGAGTGTCGTGCCAGCCCGGGCGAAGAGACCGTCATCTTGGGATCGCTTTGCACGCGATCGCGCCGCATGTGAGATGCTGATGTCTGGCTTAGAGCGAGACTGGCATGAGGCCGGCCCGAGAACGGTCTGAGACTGGCCTCGGTCTGGAGATCATGACGGGGGAGACTGACCGATGTGTGGCATCTGCGGAGAGTTGGGCATCAACGGTGCGGCTGCAGACCTGGGGGCGGTGGCACGGATGATGGAGCGGCTGCAGCCGCGCGGTCCCGATCATGGCGGCAGCTACAGCGATGGTGCGCTCGCCTTTGGGCATCGTCGACTGTCGATCATCGACCTCTCTGCGCGCTCGAATCAGCCGATGGTCGATCAGGGTCTGGGGCTCGCACTGGTCTTCAACGGCACGATCTATAACCATCCCGAGCTGCGCCGGGAGCTGCGCGATCTGGGCTACAGCTTCTTCTCGGACGGCGACACCGAGGTCATCTTGAAGGCTTGGCATGCCTGGGGCGAGGATTGTGTCGCGCGCCTGCATGGGATGTTCGCATTCGCGGTCTGGGACACCAACAAGCGCCAGCTCTTCCTGGCGCGGGATCGCTTCGGGATCAAACCGCTGTACTGGAGCGAGTCTGGCGGCCGCATCCGCTTCGCCTCGACAACCCAAGCGTTGATCGCGGCCGGCGGCATCAGCTCTGAGATCGATCCGGTCGCGTTGCACAACCTGTTTACATTACATGCCGTGGTGCCCGCGCCGCGCACCATCCTGAGCGCGATCCGCAAGCTGCCGCCGGCGCATTGGCTGCGCATCGATGCCGACGGCACCAAGACCGAAGGGCGTTACTGGCAGCTCGATGCGACCCGCGAGCCGATCGGGTCGGGTGAGCCGCGCTCCGAGGCCGACTGGGTCGCGGCCATCCATGATGCCCTCGAGACCGCGGTGCGCAAGCGCCGTGAGATCGCCGATGTGCCGGTCGGGGTGCTGCTCTCGGGCGGGCTCGACTCGAGCCTGCTGGTCGCGTTGCTGGCCGAGCATGGCGTCTCGGATCTGCACACCTTCTCGGTCGGCTTCGAGGACACGCCGGAGGAGGCTGGCAGCGAGTTCGAATACTCGGATCAGGTCGTCGCGCACTTTGGGACCCATCATCATCGCTTCAGGGTGCCGAACGAGGAGGTCCTGCGCCGCCTGCCCGAGGCCGTCGACGCGATGACCGAGCCGATGTTCGGCCAGGACGCGGTCGCCTTCTATCTGCTCGCCGAGCAGGTCTCGCGCGAGATCAAGGTGGTGCAGTCCGGGCAGGGCGCCGACGAGGTCTTCGGTGGTTACTTCTGGTATCCGCGCATCGCGGCGGACCAGGAAGGCGGTCCGGTCGATCGGCTGCGCCGGCACTATTTCGACCGCGACCACGACGAGTACTTGAGGATGGTGTCGGGACCTTTCGCTGGGCCCGACCACACGGAGGCGTTGATCGCCGAGCGGCTCGCCGAGCCCGGTGCCGACGAGGTGATCGACGCGGTGCTGCGCCTCGATGTGACCACCCTGATCGTTGATGACCCAGTCAAGCGCGTCGACAACATGACGATGGCCTGGGGGCTGGAGGCGCGCGTGCCCTTTCTCGACCATCAACTCGTCGAGCTCGCGGCCAAATGCCCGCCGGCGCTCCGGCTACGCGACGGGGGAAAGTATCCGCTGAAGGCGATCGCGCGCGGCCGCTTGCCGGACGCGGTGATCGACCGGCCCAAGGGCTACTTTCCGATGCCGGCGCTCAAGTACGTGCGCGGACCCTTCCTAGAGCTCATGCGCGATATCCTGTCCTCACAGGCCTGTCGCGAGCGCGGCCTCTATCGGCGCGATTACATCGACACGCTGCTCGCCGCGCCGGATCAGCACCACACTCGGATTCAGGGCAGTAAGCTCTGGCATGTCGCATTGCTCGAATATTGGCTGCAGCGGCAGGTTGATGGCGCCTTGATATGACGCATTGCTATCCCGACCTTCGCCTGACCAAACACCCAGGTTCAAACGAGGTAATGCGATGGACGTTCTCGAACGCATCGACCAGCAGGTCAAGGGTCATCCGATCGTGATCTATATGAAGGGCACGCCGCAGATGCCGCAGTGCGGCTTCTCGATGCGGGCGGCTCAGGCGCTCGGCGACACAGGGGTGTCGTTCGCCTATGTCAATGTCCTGCAGGACCCGGAGATCTTCGAGAGCCTGCCGCGCTATGCTGACTGGCCGACCTTCCCGCAGATCTACGTCGATGGCGAATTGGTTGGCGGCTGCGACATCACGCTCGAATTGGCCGCGAGTGGTGAGCTCAAGACGATGATGGAGTCGGCCGCGGCCAAGCACGAGGCCGGCACGAGCGAGAGTGCGGGGTAACCCGGCCGCTTGTTCCTTGCCCATTCCGGCTCCGGCGCTGCGTTGCATCGGCGACCTCGCCGGAGCATCAACGCAAGCGAGCATCCGCGGATGTGAGCCTGCGCAAGGCTCAGCCGGTTCGCTCGGCAGAACCTGTTCGATCAGCCGAGCGGTCTGCGCCCGCCCGCAACGTTGCTGACCGCCAGTCGTTGACGATCGTGCAAAACAGTTGCGCCGTCTGCTCCGCATCATAGATCGCGGAGTGCGCAGCGCTGTTATCCCACCCGAGCCCAGCAGCTTGCACGGCCTTGGCTAGCACGGTCTGGCCGTAGGCGAGGCCGGCGAGCGACACCGTATCGAACACGCTGAAGGCATGGAACGGATTGCGCTTATAGTCATTGCGCTCGACCGCTGCCTTGATGAAGCCGAGGTCGAAATGGGCGTTGTGACCCACCAGGATCGCGCGATTGCATCCCTGTGAAGAGACCGCCTTACGGATTGGATCGAGGATCTTGCGCAAGGCCTGCTGCTCGGTCATCGCGTCCCGAAACGGGTGGTCGGGATCGATCTTATTGAACGCCAGTGCGCTTTGATCGAGCTCTGAGCCGAGGAACGGCAAGACATGGCAAGCATGTGTCGGGCCTGGCATCAGCCAGCCGTCGGGGTCCATCCGAATGACAATGGCGGCGATCTCGAGTAAGGCATGGCGCTGGGGGTCGAAGCCGGCGGTCTCGACATCGACGACGACGGGCAGGAAACCGCGGAAGCGTGCGGCGATGCCCTGAGGCGCGGAGGCTTGGTCGCGAGGTTGCATCGGGGCAGCATAAGAGCCTTGTGAGCAAAAGCCAAACGACGACACCCGAGACGAACGTTCTATGCCCGCAGCGGCGTCGGAACGGTGATGCCGCGCTCTGTGCCGCGATGGCCGTCGATGCCTGTGCTACCATCCGATCCCATAGAGACGGTAGCGCATGACAGATGATGTGGGGGTCCGGCGTATGCGAAAGGCGCTCGTACGCATCCTTCCCTTTTGGGTCGGTGCGGCGTTGGTGGTTAGCGGGTGCAGCTCGATCCCTGAGGCACAACGCGATCCACGCGACCCCTGGCAGTTGTACAACCGGGCGATGTTCAAGTTCAACACGGACTTTGACAATGCCTTCATGAAGCCCGCCGCGCAGGGTTATCAGTTCATCACGCCGGAGCCGATCGACCGCGGTATCACCAACTTTTTCAATAACATCGCTGATATCACCTCAGCGGTCAATAACGCGCTCCAATTCAAGCTCTCACGCGCTGGTAGCGACGTCGGACGTGTGGTGGTGAATACCACTGTCGGGGTTGTCGGCTTCTTCGACGTGGCCACGAATATGGGGATTCCGACCTATAAGGAGGACTTCGGGCAGACCCTCGGCTACTGGGGGGTGGGCGCCGGTCCGTTCCTGATGTTACCGATTCTCGGGCCGAGCTCGGTACGCGACACCGTCGGTCTTGCCGGGGACATCGTGGTCGACCCGCTCTTCAACCTGAACGAAGACGAGATCTACTGGGGCCTCGTCGTCCTGCGTACCATCGATAGGCGCGCTGATCTGCTTGCCGCTGGCGATCTGATGGACGAAGCCGCGCTCGACCGCTATGCGTTCGTCCGAGACGCCTTTCTGCAGCGTCGTCGAAACCTGGTCCACGACGGGGCCCCGCCGGCCGACGAAGAGTACGATCTGTTCTGGGATGAAGAAGCGATCGACCAGTAGCGTCTGGTGCTGTCCGTTTGACTGAGCTCATTTGCTGAGCGCCTGTGCTGAGCGCCTGTGCTGAGCTGGTTACGGACTTCTCCCTGGTCCTCCAGCTTAGGCCTGCTCTACTTTCTTCATCATCGCGGCCGCCGGCTTGATCCGGTGTGCCGGCGAGCATTCGTATAGCCATTCCGCCTGATCGCCGGACAGACAGCGCCGGAGCAGTCAGCACCGATGGGCTCAGCCTGTCCAGAAACCAGGGCGGGTGACTATGAGCCGGGTATACTGTCTTTATTGACAGTTACCCGGGATTGGCAGGTGGCTGCTTACGCAGAGCTCAACTGTTGGTCAAATTTCACCTTCCTGTCCGCCGCCTCGCATCCGGAAGAGCTGGTCCGGACCGCGGCTCGGCTCGGCTATCGCGCGCTCGCGTTGACCGATGAATGCTCGCTGGCCGGGGTCGTGCGTGCCCATGCCGAGGCAAATGCGCTCGGGTTCAAGCTGCTGATCGGTACCGAGGTCGCAGTCGAGGCGGGTCCGCGTTTGATCCTGCTTGCGGCCGATGCGTCGGGTTACGGGAATCTCTCGGCACTCATCTCCGTCGCACGCCGGCGTGCCCCCAAAGGGTCCTATCGCCTGCTCGCGACCGATCTGGATGATGGCCTTGCCGGCTGTCTTGCGATCTGGATCGCCGATGCCGAGGCGGCCCCTTCCGAGGGGGAATGGCTTTGCGAACGGTTTGCGGGCCGATGCTGGATCGGGGTCGCGCTGCACCGTGCCGGCGATGATCAAGGGCGGTTGCGGGGACTGCAACGGCTCGGGGGTGTGCTGGGACTGCCGCTCGTCGCGATGGGTGCGGTTCGCATGCATGCGGCAGAGCGGGCGCCGCTGCTCGACCTGGTGCGTGCGATCCGCGTCGGTGTCGATGTCGCGCGGGGTGCGGCGCACAGGCAGAACCGGGAGCAGCATCTACGGACTCTTGAGCAGTTAGGTCGTTTCTATCCCGAGCCGCTGCTTGCCGAGACCTTGGCTGTCGCCGAGCGTTGTCAGTTCAGCCTCGATCAGCTGCGCTACGAGTACCCCGAGGAGCTGGTGCCGGCCGGCGAGACGCCGGACGGCTATCTTCGGCGCATGACCTTCGCCGGTGCCGGCCGACGCTGGCCCGATGGGATGCCGAGGGTCGTTCACGATCAGGCCGAGCACGAGCTGCGACTGATCGCGGAGCTCGGCTACGCCCCCTACTTCCTCACGGTGCTGGACATCGTCTGCTTTGCCCGCGGCCGAGGCATCCTGTGCCAAGGTCGGGGCTCAGCGGCCAACTCGGTCGTCTGTTATTGCCTCGGCATCACTGAGGTCGACCCGGCGCGCATTGCGATGCTGTTCGAGCGCTTCATCTCGCGCGAGCGCGGCGAGCCGCCCGATATCGATGTCGACTTCGAGCATCATCGACGCGAGGAGGTGATCCAGTATCTCTACAACAAGTACGGCCGCGAGCGTGCCGCACTCGCGGCGACCGTGATCAGCTATCGGCCCAAGAGCGCGCTGCGCGATGTCGGCAAGGCGCTCGGCTTCTCGCTCGATCAGGTCGACCGTCTGGCCCGCAACATCAACTGGTGGGATGGCCAGCGGGTCGCGCCGGAGCGCTTGCGCGAGGTCGGCCTCGATCCCGCGCATCCGCGCGTGAGCATGCTGTTGCAGCTGGTGCATCAGCTGATCGGCTTCCCACGCCATCTCTCACAGCATGTCGGCGGCTTCGTGATCTCGAACGGGCCGCTGAACCGGTTGGTGCCGATCGAGAACGCGGCCATGGACGGGCGCAGCGTGATCCAATGGGACAAGGACGATCTCGATGCGCTCGGTTTGTTGAAGGTCGATTGCCTCGCGCTCGGCATGCTGAGCGCAATCCGGCGTGCGTTGGGCCTGATCAACGGCTTTCGCGGCACGGCGCTCGCGCTCGGGTCGATCCCTGCCGAGGACCCGGCCGTGTATCGGATGATCCAGCGTGCCGAGACCACCGGGGTCTTCCAGATCGAGTCGCGCGCCCAGATGGCGATGCTGCCGCGCCTGAAACCGGCCTGTTTCTACGATCTGGTGATCGAGGTCGCGATCGTGCGACCGGGCCCGATCCAGGGCGACATGGTCCATCCCTATCTGCGGCGACGTCAGGGCCTGGAGCCGGTCAGCTATCCATCGGCCGAGGTCGAGCAGGTGCTTGGGCGCACGCTCGGGGTGCCGATCTTCCAGGAGCAGGTGATCCAGGTCGCGACGGTCGCGGCCGGCTTCGATCCCGGCGAGGCCGATCAGGTGCGCCGCTCGATGGCGGCCTGGCGCCGCCGCGGCGGGCTGGAGCCGATCCGCGATCGGCTCATCGACGGCATGATCGGCCGCGGTTATACGCGCGCCTTCGCCGAGCAGCTCTATCATCAGATCCTCGGTTTCGGCGAGTACGGCTTCCCTGAGTCGCACGCGGCGAGCTTTGCGCTGCTGGTCTATTGCTCGGCCTGGCTGAAGCACCATGAGCCTGCGGCCTTCTTTGCCGCGTTGATCAATAGTCAGCCGATGGGCTTCTATGCGCCCGCCCAATTGATCCGTGAGGCGCGCCGGCAGCAGGTCGAGGTCCGTGCGGTCGATGTCAGCGCCAGCGACTGGGATTGCACACTCGAGCGCACGCAAGATGGCGTTCCGGCGCTGCGTCTGGGCTTGCGGCTGGTCAAAGGGCTCTCGCGCGCCGGCGCCCGGCGTCTGATTGCGGCGCGGCATGAACGTCGCTGGCAGTCGTTGGCCGATCTGCGCCATCGCAGTGGGCTCGACCGGCGGGACATGAAGGCCCTGGCGGCGGCTGATGCGCTGAGCGGCATCGCCGGTCACCGCCACCAGGCCGCCTGGCAGGCGGCGTCGCGGGCGGAAGCGCTACCGCTGCTGCCCGCCGACGAGCAGGCAGCCGCACTGCCGCTGTTGGCTCCACCGCAGGAAGGCGAGGCGATCGTCGCCGACTATGCCAGCCTGGGCTTGAGCCTGCGCCGACACCCGTTGGCGCTGTTGCGGCCCGAGCTCGATCGGCTGCAACTGCTGACGGCGCAGGCCGTGGAACAGGTCACGCCAGGCGTTCGGGTGCGCACGGCCGGGCTGGCGATCACCCGCCAGCGCCCGGCATCGGCCAATGACGTGACCTTCGTGACGCTCGAGGATGAGACCGGCCAGCTGAATCTGGTGATCTGGAAGCGGATTGCGGTGCGTCGACGCGCGGCGCTGCTGAATGCCCGCCTGCTCGGTGCAGTCGGCGAGGTGCAGCGCGAAGGCGGGGTCACGCACCTCGTGGTCAGCGAGCTGGTCGACTATTCGGCGATGCTCGGTGGGCTGGTGATCCGGGTTCGGGACTTCCATTGAACGTGCGGCCACTAGACGGGCGCTTCCTGCGCTCAAGACCGCCTCCGCGCTCGACGAGTGAGCGTGCGCCAAGTCCTTATGGCGCCGGCTGGAGATCCGGTCAGAGACGCCGATCTGGCCCATACTGGGCAATCGCGCTGCACCTCATTCTGATCGCGATTCTGATCGCGCCGATGATCGGGCGGAACGCATCTGATGCCTCAACTGGAGCTCGAGCTGGAGCTCGAGGATTTCTTGCTACCCTTGCTCCGGCAATACCCACTGACTTTGACACCATCCTTGCGGGTATAACTATCGACCCAGGTACAACTGTTTTGACGTTCACAAGCGGCTTTTTCCATGCCTTTGCATTCGGCGGCGAAGACCGCTGACTGGGAGGCGAGTAGGAGGCCTCCCGCAATCGCGAGCGCAGTAACAAAACGGCTTGATCCAGCGAGCATTTTGGTCACGTCGTATTCCCCCGTATCCAAGGTTTCGAGCCATTGGCAGACGTTGCTTCTGCATCAGGTTTTGGCGGCGGCCATTCACCGCCGATCCGAGCTAACCATACTGTATGCATGGATGCAACTCGGTGAGCAGAAATCAATGTTCTATTCTGATGGTTTGTAATGCAGGCGTGGCGTTACGCGGCGGCGTGCCGAGCCGTTACGGCGCCTCGTTTCGGGGACGCGTTTGGCGGCTCCAGCATTCCAGCGAATCCAAGGGTTGCGTCCCCAATGAAGCGTTCAACCGTCGTTTCTTGCGCTTCGAGGCGCGCTTGATCCAAGCGGTACTTCGATTCGCCGGCCTGGTGAGGCCGAGCCTAATCGGCAGCGAGACGCAGATAGAACCTGTGCAGCGTTGCGACCGCTTCATCCAGTGTCTCTCGGTCACCGCTGTTATCGATCACGTCGTCCGCCGCGGCCAAGCGCTGGCGGCGACTGACTTGGACGGCGATGATGCGCTTGATCTCGGCCGGGTCGAGACCGCTGCGCTGGGCGACGCGGCGGATCTGCTCGGACTCCGGTAGATCAACGACAAGGATGCGGTCTGCTAAGTCCGTTTGTGCGGTCTCGAGCAATAGTGGAATCACGAGCATTGCGTACTGGCTGGACGCCTGCTCGCTCTCGGCGAGCATCCGCTCGCGGATCATCGGGTGGAGGATCTGCTCCAGTCGCTGCCGCGCCGCTGGGTCGGCGAAGATCCGGGTGCGCAGCGCGTTTCGGTCCAGGTGGCCGTCTGCATCGAAGACTTCTGGGCCAAAGCCTTCCTGGATCGCTGGCAGTGCGGCTCCCGCTGGGGCGGTCAGGGCGTGGGAGATCGCATCCGCATCGCTGATCCAGACCCCATGCTCGGCGAAGCATTCGGCGACCGTGCTCTTGCCGCTGCCGATACCGCCGGTGAGCGCGACCCGGAAGCTCACGATCTTTTCTGCCCAATGCGGCGGGCGTTCAATCCAGGCGCGCTCATGCGAGCCCGGCCCACTGGAGATAGGACTGGGTGATCGCGTTGCCCCAGAGCAGGCTGATCCAGCCGGCGATCGCGAGAAAAGGGCCGTACGGGATCGGCTGCCCGGCCTGTTGACGCCCGCTTGCGATGAGCCCGATGCCGACGATCGCGCCGGCCAGCGATGACAGCAGGATGATCTGCGCTAGTGCCTGCCAGCCGAGCCAGGCGCCGAACAGGGCCAGGAGCTTGAAATCGCCGTGGCCCATGCCCTCCTTTCCGGTCGCGATCCGAAACGCGTGGAACACCAGCCAGAGCAGCAGATACCCGGCGGCAGCGCCGGCGATGGCTGCGGCCGGCTCCGTGAAGGTGCCGCCGAGGCTGAGCAGCAGGCCCAGCCAGAGCAGCGGGAGCGTCAGGCTGTCCGGCAGCAGCTGGGTGTCCAGATCGATCACTGCCAATGCGATCAGGCCCCAGGTGAGGATCAGCGCAGCGAGGGCGGCGAAGGTCGGGCCGAGCTGCCAGACGACCGCGACCGAGAGCAGGGCAGTGAGCAGCTCGATCAACGGATAGCGGAGCGCGATCGGCCGTTTGCAGGCACGGCAGCGACCGCGCAGCAGCAGCCAGCTCAGCACCGGGATATTGTCCCAGGGCTTGATCGCCGCGCCGCAGGCCCAGCAATGCGAGCCGGGGCGTGCGAGTCCGAGCAGCGGCTTGTCTCGCTCCTTCGTTTTGGCGGGAGGCGTTTCGGCGGGAGGTGTTTCAGCGGGAGGCGTTGCAGCGGGTGCCGTGGATGCGGTTGCGAGCAGCTCCGAGCACTCCTCGCGCCATTGCTGCTCCATGATCCGCGGCAGCCGCAGGATCAGCACGTTCAAGAAGCTCCCGACCACCAGGCCGATCAGGGCGGCGCTAGTGTAGAGCAGGATCGGGAACTGCTCGAGCAGGCTGACGAGGTCATTCTGCATCATCACGCGCGCTCGCCTAGACGACGGCCGCCAGCTTGAAGATCGGCAGGTACATCGCGACGACGAGGCTGCCGACGAGGCCGCCGATGACCACCATGATCAGGGGCTCCAGCAGGCTGCTGAGCGAATCGACTGCGTTATCGACCTGTTCCTCGTAGAAATCGGCGACCTTGCCGAGCATCGCGTCGAGCGAGCCGGATTCCTCGCCGATCGCGGTCATCTGGATCACCATGTGCGGGAACAGCCCGCGTTGGCGCATCGAGAGCTGCAGGCTTTGGCCGGTCGCGACCTCTTCGCGCATGTTGCTGACGGCATTGGCATAGACCGCGTTACCCGTTGCCCCCGAGACCGAATCGAGGGCGTCGACCAACGGGACGCCGGCGGCGAACATGGTCGAGAGGGTGCGCGAGAAGCGCGCGATGGCGGCCTTGTGCAGGATCGCGCCGATCACCGGTATCCGCAGCGCGAGCCGGTCGAGCCCGTCGCGAAACCTCCTCGAGCGCTTGTAGACGGCGATGAAACCGTAGATCGCGACACCCAGGCCGAGCGCCATCGCCCACCAGAATTGGCGCATGAAGTCCGAGATCGCGATCACCAGCAGCGTGAACGCCGGCAGGTCGGCGCCGAAGCTGGAAAACAGTTCTTTGAACTGCGGGATCACGAACAGCATGATGATGATGGTGACCAGGATCGCGACGATGATGACCGCTGCCGGGTAGAACATCGCCTTCTTGATCTTGCCCTTGATCGATTCGGTCTTCTCCTTGTAGGTCGCGATCTTGTCCAGCAGGGTATCCAGCACACCGGCCTGCTCGCCGGCAGCGACCAGATTGCAGACGAGGTCATCGAAATAGAGCGGATACTTGCGCAATGCGGCGGCCATGGCGGTGCCGCTCTCGATGTCGCCCTTGATTGCGAGGAGCAGCTCCTGCATCGACGGATTGTCATGGCCGCGCCCGACGATGTCGAACGCCTGCACCAGTGGAACGCCGGCAGCCATCATGGTGGCGAGCTGTCTGGTGAAGATGCTGATGTCGCCGGCGGTGATCTTCTTCTTGCCGCTGCCAAAGAGCGGCTGCGGCTTCTTGCGAACCTTGGTCGGGCTCACGCCCTGCCGACGGAGATCGGCCTTAGCGAGCGCGGGACTTGCGGCGCGCAGATCGCCCTTCACCCGGGCGCCACGGCGGTCGACGCCCTCCCAGATAAAGACGGCCGACTTGTCCGGCTTTTTCTTCTGTAGCGTCGTCGCGACCATGGTGATCAGTCTCGTGTGACGCGGTTGAGCTCGACCAGGCTGGTGATGCCCTGCTTGACCTTCTGCAGACCGGATTGCCGCAAGTCGGGGAAGCCCTCTCGTCGGGCCTGCTCGGCCAGATCGAGCGCGTTGCCACCCTCCATGATGGTTCGTCCCATCCCCTCGGAGACCTCAACGACCTCGAAGATGCCGATCCGGCCCTTGTAGCCTTCGGTGCAGCGCTCGCAGCCGACCGCCTTGTAGAGGTTAAGCCCGTCGTCGATCTCGTGTTCGCTGAAGCCTTCTTCGAGCAGCGTCTGCCGCGGCAGCTCATCGACCGCTCGGCAATGAACACAGAGGCGGCGCGCGAGCCGCTGCGCCATGATCACCAGGACCGATGAGGCGATGTTGAACGGCGGCACCCCCATGTTCGCGAGCCGGGTCAGCGATTGTGGCGCGTCATTAGTGTGCAAGGTGGATAGGACCAGATGGCCTGTCTGGGCAGCCTTGACGGCGATCTCAGCGGTCTCGAGGTCACGGATCTCACCGACCATCAGGATGTCCGGGTCCTGACGCAGGAAGGCGCGCAGCGCCGCGGCAAAGGTCAGCCCGGTCTTCATGTTCATGTTGACCTGGTTGATCCCGGCCACCTGTATTTCTACCGGATCTTCGACGGTCGAGATGTTGACGCCGGTCTCGTTGAGTAGATTCAGTGCCGAGTACAGCGTCACGGTCTTGCCGGACCCGGTTGGACCCGTGACCAGGATCATCCCATAGGGCCGCTTGATCGCGCGCAGGAAGATCGCCTGCTGCCCAGGGTCCATACCCAGTTTGTCGACGCCGACGCTGGCCCCGGCCGAGTCGAGGATACGGAGCACGACCTTCTCGCCATAGAGCGTTGGCAGCGTATTGACGCGAAAGTCGACGTCTTGGGAATAACCGAGCTTGAGCCGAATGCGGCCGTCCTGCGGGATACGCCGCTCAGCGATATTCATCCGCGACATCACCTTGAGGCGGGCGATCAGCCGGGAGGCAATGGTCAGCGGCGGGTTGGCGACCTCCTGCAGCACGCCGTCCTGACGAAAACGGATGCGGAAATAACGCTCGTAGGGCTCGAAGTGGATGTCGGACGCGGCGGCGTTGATCGCGTCGATCAGGATCTTGTTGACATAGCGGACCACCGGCGCGTCGTCCACCTTGGGGTCCACTTCGTCCGCCGAACCGGCATCCGGATCACCTTCTGCAACCTCTCCGAGCTCGGCATCGGCCAGCTCCGAGAGGCTAGAGTCCTGCGCCTGCAACGTCTTGTTGATCGCGGTCGCGAGCTTGTCGTCCTCGACCAGCACGGCGCTGACGCTGAGGTCGGTGTTGAACCGGATCTCATCGAGGGCGCGGTCATTGGTCGGGTCCGAGACCGCGACGAACAGCCGATTGCCGCGCCGGAACAACGGCAGCGCGCGGTGCTTCCGGACCAGGCGTGCATCGATCAGGTCCATCGGCACATTGAGCAGCTCGACCGCGGTCAGATCGAGCAGCGGGACGCCGAACGCCTCCGAGGCCGCCAGCGCAATGCTGTGGCTGTCGAGCACCTTCTGCTCGACCAGGTATTGGACGAAGGGCTGTCTGCGTCCAGCGGCCTCGGTCTGGGCGGTCTGAGCGCGCGTCTCCGAGAGCAGCCCATCCTGTACCAGGCGTCGAGCTAGCCCAGCCGGGTTGATCTGTGCGGCTTCGCTGCCCATCGCTCGCGGCGCTGCCCAGCCAGCGTCAGAGGTCAGCGATTGATATTGAACGCCAGCCTGACATTGTTGGCGACCAAGCCATTGTCTTTCTGATCGCTTTCGTCCAGATAGAATTCGAGGATGGTCTCGCGGTTCATCAGCATCTCTTCGGTCACCTCCTCGGCAACCTCGTTGGCATGACAGAAGACGCTGACGTATTCTGCAACCTCTCCGAGCTCGGCATCGGCCAGCTCCGAGAGGCTAGAGTCCTGCGCTTGCAACGTCTTGTTGATCGCGGTCGCGAGCTTGTCGTCCTCGACCAGTACGGCGCTGACGCTGAGGTCGGTGTTGAACCGGATCTCATCGAGGGCGCGGTCATTGGTCGGGTCCGAAACCGCGACAAACAGCCGATTGCCGCGCCGGAACAGGGGCAGCGCGCGGTGCTTCTGGACCAGGCGTGCATCGATCAGGTCCATCGGCACATTGAGCAGCTCGACCGCGGCCAGATCGAGCAGCGGGACGCCGAACGCCTCCGAGGCCGCCAGCGCGATGCTGTGGCTGTCGAGCACCTTCTGCTCGACCAGGTATTGGACGAAGGGCTGTCTGCGTCCAGCGGCCTCGGTCTGGGCGGTCTGAGCGCGCGTCTCCGAGAGCAGCCCATCCTGTACCAGGCGTCGAGCTAGCCCAGCCGGGTTGATCTGTGCGGCTTCGCTGCCCATCGCTCGCGGCGCTGCCCAGCCAGCGTCAGAGGTCAGCGATTGATATTGAACGCCAGCCTGACATTGTTGGCGACCAAGCCATTGTCTTTCTGATCGCTTTCGTCCAGATAGAATTCGAGGATGGTCTCGCGGTTCATCAGCATCTCTTCGGTCACCTCCTCGGCAACCTCGTTGGCATGACAGAAGACGCTGACGTAGGGCGATCCGGGCTCGCGCGGATCGGTGATCCAGAGGTCGGTCGAGATCGTGTTCATGAAGCGCAGGAATCCGTAACCCTTGTCAGGGAACCACTTGGTGCAGACGCCGCGCACGCAGGAGCCGGCCTTGCCCCATTCGTTGCGCGGTTCATAGGAGACCGGCAACAGATCCGGGATCAAGAAACCCGGCCAGAAGGCGTCGGCCTTCTGCTGCAGGGCGCGGGAGACGTTCTTGAACCCGATCAGCTCGACGCGGCAGCCGCGATTCTGCAGGGCCTCGACGACCTGCAGGAAATCCCCGTCGCCGGTGACCAGGATCATCTGGTCCAGCTTCTCGGCCTGGAGCATCGCATCGACCGCCATGTCCAGATCGGCATTGGCCTTCATCGAGACGTTGCCGGCCTCGTCAGTATAGCGGCGCACATACTTGACGGTGATCTTCCAGCCGAAATCGCGCACCATCTGCTGATAACCACGGCTCTTCTTCGCGTATTCGGGGTCATCACGGGCGCGTTCTTGATCGTAGGAGATATAGGTATTGAGGCGTTGCAGGACGCCATTGTCGCGGGCTGCAAAACGACGCAGCACGTCGTAGCGCATCTGGTAACCGCCGTTATAACGGACATTCTCGGCGTCGACATAGACGCCAACTCGCTGGCAATTAGGCAATGAGATCAACCTCGTTGGGACAGGCGCGCAGGACAGGTCTGAAATAGCAAGATCGATTGACCGCCGAGCCGGAGTCGGGAAGGGCTCCGGGCGGCTGCTCCGGTTACGGCGCTGGCGCCAGCGCGCCGCAACCGGTTGTCGGTGAGCGACTATTGGTTGGCGCGGTTGTCGATCAGCTCTTCGACCACGCCGGGGTCGGCAAGTGTCGAGGTATCGCCCAGGGTGCTGATCTCGTTGGCGGCGATCTTGCGCAGGATACGGCGCATGATCTTGCCGGAACGGGTCTTCGGCAGACCGGGCGCCCACTGGATGATGTCGACGGTCGCGATCGGGCCGATCTCGTCGCGCACCAGCTTGACCAGCTCCTTCTTCAGCGCGTCGCTCGGCTCGACGCCGGCCATCGTGGTCACATAGGCGTAGATGCCCTGGCCCTTGATGTCGTGCGGATAGCCGACGACCGCGGCCTCGGCGACGCCGTCGTGCAAGACCAGCGCCGACTCGATCTCGGCGGTGCCGAGCCGGTGGCCGGAGACGTTGAGCACATCATCGATGCGGCCGGTGATCCAATAATAGCCGTCGGCATCGCGTTTGGCGCCGTCACCGGAGAAGTAATAGCCCGGGTATTGCTTGAAGTAGGTATCGATGAAGCGCTGGTGATCACCGTAGACGGTGCGCATCTGGCCCGGCCAGGGACGGGTGATGACCAATGCGCCCTCGGCCTCGCCCTCGAGCAGGGTGCCGGTGGACGGATCGACCAGCGCTGGCACGACGCCGAAGAAGGGCTTGGTTGCTGAGCCCGGCTTGGTCGCGGTGGCGCCCGGCAGCGGGGTGATCAGATGGCCGCCGGTCTCGGTCTGCCACCAGGTATCGACGATCGGGCAGCGGCCGTCGCCGACGACATTGTGGTACCACTCCCAGGCCTCCGGGTTGATCGGCTCACCGACGGTGCCGAGGATGCGCAGGCTCTTGCGCGAGGTCTGCTTGACCGGCTCCTCGCCGGCGCGCATCAGCGCGCGGATCGCGGTCGGTGCGGTGTAGAAGGTCGCGACGTTGTGCTTGTCGACCACCTGCCAGAAGCGCGACATGTCGGGATAGTTCGGGATGCCCTCGAACATCAGCGAGATCGCGCCGTTGGCGAGCGGCCCATAGACGATGTAGGTGTGGCCGGTGACCCAGCCGACATCGGCGGTGCACCAGTAGACCTCGCCCTCGCGGTAATCGAAGGTGTACTTGTGCGTCATTGCCGCATACACCAGGTAGCCGCCGGTGGTGTGCAGCACGCCCTTTGGCTTGCCGGTCGAACCCGAGGTGTAGAGGATGAACAGCGGGTCCTCGGCCTCCATCGGCACCGCCTCGCACTCGGCCGAGGCATCGGCCATCGCCTCGTCGTACCAGAGGTCGCGGCCCTCGCTCCAGGCGACCTCACCGCCGGTGCGGCGCACAACGATGCAGGTATCGATGCTCGGGCACTCCTCGAGTGCCTTGTCGGCATTCTTCTTCAGCGCGACGTTGCGTCCGCCGCGCACGCCCTCGTCGGCGGTGATCAGCAGCCGGCACTCGGAATCCTGGATGCGATCGCGCAGCGAGTCGGGCGAAAAGCCGCCGAAGACGACCGAGTGGATCGCGCCGATGCGGGTGCAGGCGAGCATCGCGACGGCGGCCTCCGGGATCATCGGCATATAGATGCAGACCCGATCGCCCTTGGTGACGCCGCGCGACTTCATCACGTTCGCGAGCTTGCAGACCTCGGCATGCAACTCGCGATAGGTGACCTTGCGGTCCTCCTCCGGGTTGTCCCCTTCCCAGATGATCGCGACCTGATCGCCGCGGGTCGCGAGGTGCCGGTCGAGGCAGTTGTAGGCGACATTCAGCTTGCCGCCGTCGAACCAGCGGATACGGACGTCATCCGGGCCGTAGTCGTAGTCCATCACCGTGCTCCACTTGTCGAACCAGGTGATGTGCTGTTCGGCCTGCTCCGCCCAGAACCCTTCCGGGTCGTCGACCGAGCGCTGATAGAGGCTGCGATAGGTCTCTTCGTCGATGAGCGCGTCGGCGGCGACATCGGCGGGAACAGGATAGGTCTTGATATCCGACATGGTGGGCGATCTCCTCAGGACAGCTCTGTAAGATGACGACTGCGGCATCCGTTCCGCTGATGATTTCGCGAGATGAACCCACGGAGTCTAAACGCTCGCCAACTAGGCGGCTAGGGCAGGGCGCCGTGGCTTGCGCGATCGGTCTGGGCGCGCCATCAGCGTCGAGCACGGGCAACCGTGTAGTGAGCGCCCTGTTTGACCTTGTCGTAGCTGCCGAAGATCTCCTTCAGGTTGCGCTTGATGAACTCGCGCAAACCGTTGATGGTGACGAGATAGATGGAGCCGCCGGGGCGCAGCCGCTGGTGGGCATCGTGCAGCAGGATCGCGAGCAGCTCCTTGCCGACCTTCGCCGGGACGTTACTGGCGATCAGGTCGAATGCCGCCTCTGGGGGGACTTGATCGAACCCGTTGCTGAGGCCAATGCTGGTGTTCTTGAGCCCGTTCAGCTCGGCGTTGCGTTGCGCGAAGTCGACCGCGACGAAGTCCTTGTCCACCAAGCGCGTCCGGCCTTGCGGCGCGAGTGCCGCCAGCGTGAGCCCGATCGGACCATAGCCGCAGCCGAGGTCGAGGCAGTCGGCATCCTGTTCGACCTCGACATACTTGAGCAACAGGCGTGTCCCTTCATCGATCTCGCGCGGCGAGAACAGGCCCCAGGTGGACTCGAATTGCAACGGATGGCCACGCAGCTCCGCCGAAAAACGGATCGGCTGGCGCAGCGCGGCGAGCTGGTCGGGCGCGAGCATCGCTTAGGCGTCTTCAGGTGCAAAAGCCTGTAGTCTACAGGGCCTTGTTCCGTTCGCGTTGGCTAGACTCCGCGGGAACAGTTGAGGAAGGGGTCTCGATCCGATGTGGCGGTTCTCTACTCCGGGCATGGCGGCAACCACTGAAGACCGCGGCGGGTATGCTTGCAGTGCGTTCGGCGATGTCGCGACAGCCCGGCGGCCGGCATGAGTGAGCTCTCCGGACATCTGGCAATCAAGGTCGAGGCCGCGAGCGCGGCAGTGACCATCCGCTCGTCCCGCGTTCTCGCGGCGACGCGGGTGTTCGCCGGGAAGCCGCCCGACGAGGTGGTCCGTCAGCTGCCGATGCTGTTCAGCCTGTGCGGGACGGCGCAAGCGGCTGCTTGTGCTGATGCCTGTGAGCGAGCGCTCGGACTGACCGCAGAAGAGCCGGTACGCCGGCGACGGCAGCAATTGGTTCAGGCGGAGACCATCAAGGAGCACCTTTGGCGCTTACTCTTGGATTGGCCGAAGGTGGTGGCGCCAACGGTTGTGCAAGCGGCGCGGCCTAGCCCGGCGATGCCGGCGATGGCGCAGGTGATGCAGCGCTTCGTCAGTCTCCGCCAGACCGTCGGAGAGGGTACCGATGCGGACCCCCTGCGGCCGCGATGGAGCGGCCCAGCGCCGAGTATTCCAGATGCGGTGCTCCCGGCGTCGGGACGGCGCGACACTCCGGATCAGGCGGCCGCTGCGTTCTGCGACTTCGCGGGCTTGGTGCGGGAATACGCGCTGCAGTCGGACCCGGCGGATTGGCTGGCCGCGGTCGATAGCACGGACGCGCTGATGCGCTGGGCCGAGGACGCGCCCACGACCCCGGCGCAGTTGCTCCGGACGCTGATGGCCGAAGGCCTGGCCGATTGTGGTGCGAACCCGGTGCCGAGGCTGGCCGGGATCTCGATCGATGGCCTCGAGCAACGGCTTGCCTGCCCCGATGCGGAGGCCTTCGTCGCGGCGCCGCAATGGCAGGGTGGCTGCCGGGAGACCGGTCCGTTGTCGCGAGCGGCCTCGCATCCGCTCGTGGTGGCGCTGCTGGCGGATCTCGGCAATGGTCTTCTGACCCGGCTGGCGGCGTTGCTGGTCGAGCTTGGGTGGGCGGCGTCGTCACTGCAGTCGGCCGCAGGTGATTCAGCCGACGCGACTAGGGCTTTCAAGGCGGCCGAGTCGGATCGCGCGCTCGCACCAGCGCCCGAGCCGATCATGGAGCCCGCCGCCACGTCCGGCGCGTCCGCCGGCTTGGCCTTCAGCGCGGCTGGGCTTGATCCAGACGCGGCCGAGGTCGGGATCGGGCTCAGCGAGGCCGCGCGCGGCCTGCTCGTGCATCGGGTGGTGATTGCCGATGCGCTGGTGCAGCGCTACCAGGTCGTCGCGCCGACCGAATGGAATTTCCATCCCGAAGGCGTGGTTGCGCAGGGGCTTGCGGCCATTGCTCGCAGCGGTGTCAGCATTGCGGAGCTGGAACGGCTCGCCCATCTCTACATCACCGCAGTCGATCCCTGTGTCGAATACCAGCTTTCTGTATCCTGATGGCCGGCGTGCGCACTGCGCGTCGGCTGCCACTGCTTGGAGCCTACTCTTATGTGCCTTGCGATCCCTGCTCAGATCCTCGAGATCGACGCCGAGACCGATATGGCGACGGTGTCGCTCAGCGGCGTGCGTCGGCCGGTCTCGCTTGCACTGATCGACGATGCCGAGGTCGGTGACTATGTGTTGGTGCACGTCGGCTATGCGCTGAACAGGATCAGTGCCGAGGAGGCCGAGCGCACTCTGGCGATGATCCGGGAGATCGGTGAGCTCGAGCAGGACGAGGGGATGGCTCAGGCGGGGCTTGACGTGGAGGGCAACCGATGAAGTACATCGACGAGTTTCGCGACGGTGAGTTGGCGCGCGCACTGGCGCAACGCATCGCCGATGAGGCCGATCCCGGGCGCGACTACCGCCTGATGGAGTTCTGCGGCGGTCATACCCATGCGATCTTCCGCTATGGGGTCCAGGACCTGATGCCGGCGAATCTGCGCTTCGTGCACGGCCCAGGCTGTCCGGTCTGCGTGCTGCCGATGGCGCGCATCGATCAGGCGATCGCGATGGCGCTCGAGCACGAGGTGACGCTCTGCACCTATGGCGATCTGATGCGCGTGCCTGCGAGCGAGCGCAAGAGTCTGCTCAAGGCCAAGGCCGACGGCGCCGACATCCGGATGATCTACTCGACCCAGGATGCGCTGGCTGCTGCGCGCAGCGCCCCTGAGCGGCAGGTGGTGCTGTTCGCGATCGGCTTCGAGACCACCACGCCGCCGACCGCGGTCGCGATCAAGGCCGCCCGCGCCGAAGGGCTCGAGAACTTCTCGGTCTTCTGCAACCATGTGCTCACGCCGGCCGCGCTCGGCACCATCCTCGCCTCGGCCGGCGGTGGGCAAGACCCAGGTCAGGGCGCTGATCGAGGCGCGGGCGCACAAGGCGAGGCCGGGGTCCAGCTCGACGGCATCCTCGGTCCCTCGCATGTCAGCACCGTGATCGGCAGTCGTCCTTACGAATTCGTCCCGTCTACGTTCGGCAAGCCGGTGGTGATCGCCGGGTTCGAGCCGCTCGATGTGATGCAAAGCGCGCTGATGCTGATCCGCCAGATCAACGAGGGCCGCCGCGAGGTCGAGAATCAGTACCGGCGGGCGGTGACGCGCGATGGCAACCGCAAGGCCCAGGCCCTGATGGCCGAGGTCTTTGCGCCGCGCGAGACCTTCGAGTGGCGTGGACTCGGCTTCCTGCCGAACAGTGCTTTGCGCATCGCCGATGCCTATGCGGACCTCGACGCCGAACAGCGCTTTCCGGTCACGCCGCGCACCTCCCGTGAGATCAAGGGCTGCGAGTGTCCGAGCGTCTTGCGCGGGGTGATGGAGCCCACTGATTGCAAGCTGTTCGGCACCGTCTGCACGCCCGAGAACCCGATGGGCGCCTGCATGGTCTCGTCCGAAGGCGCCTGCGCCGCCTACTGGAGCTATGGGCGGTTCCGCGCTCCGGTCGCCGGCCCTGCCGTCGGGGCGTCGCAGGAGACGGCCTCGGCCGCCCGGGCCAGTCAAGATTCGGCGGTGGGCGTCTGATGGCCGCTGGCAGCGACCAACCGACCGGCGAGCGCAGGTTGAGCGCTTCCGCTCCCGCCTCGGGCTCCGCTTCTGCCCCTGATCAGTCTTCGGGCCAGGCTAGTGATCAATCCTTTGGTGATCGATCCGTCGAGCACGGCTCCGACGCGGGTGATCGGCAAACCGCGCAGAAGGCCGGGCAAGCGGCGGGCTCGAAGGGCGCTGCGCGCCGTTTCGCCGGCCGACTCGACCTGAAGCGCGGCGCCGTCGATATGAGCCACGGCAGCGGCGGCCGCGCGATGGCGCAGCTGATCGATGAGCTGTTCTATCGCTACCTTGGTAACCCGCTGCTTGAACAGGGGAACGATCAGGCGCTGTTCCAGCCGCCGCCCGGCCGGCTGGTCACCAGCACCGATGGTCACGTGATCTCGCCGCTGTTCTTCCCGGGCGGTGACATCGGCTCGCTGGCGGTGCACGGCACCGTCAACGATGTCGTGATGTCCGGTGCCCGGCCGCTCTATCTGACCGCTAGCTTCATCCTCGAGGAGGGCCTGCCGCTGGCTGATCTCGACCGGATCGTCGCGAGCATGGGCGCTGCCGCCCGTGCCGCCGGGGTGCAGGTCGTCGCCGGCGATACCAAGGTGGTCGAGCGCGGTAAAGGCGACGGCTGCTTCATCGCCACCACCGGTATCGGCGTGTTACCGGACGGGATCGAGATCGCCGGTGAGCGTGCCCGGCCGGGCGACGCGATCCTGGTCAGCGGCAGCATCGGGGACCATGGTGTGGCGATCCTGTCCAAGCGCGAGAACCTCGGCTTCGAGACCGAGATCGCCTCCGACAGCCAGGCCCTGAACGACCTGGTCGCAGCGATGATCGACGCGGTGCCCGGCATCCATTGCCTGCGCGATCCGACCCGCGGCGGCCTGGCGACGACCCTGAACGAACTGGCGCTGCAATCGCAGGTCGGAATGCTGATCCGCGAGCCGGCGATCCCGGTTCGTGCCGAGGTCAACGGCGCCTGTGAGCTGCTCGGCCTCGACCCGCTCTATGTCGCCAACGAAGGCAAGCTGATCGCGATCTGCCCAGGCGATCAGGCAGAAAACCTGCTGGCGGCGATGCGCGCTCATCCGAAGGGGCAGGACGCCGCGATCATCGGCGAGGTAGTCGAGGACCCCCATCATTTCGTGCAGATGGAGACGACCTTCGGCGGCAGCCGCATCGTCGACTGGCTGGCCGGCGAGCAGCTGCCGCGGATCTGCTGAGGAGTGCGGCGCACTGGGCAGCGCACTCGTGGCCATAGCGGCCTGCTCGGCGGTGAAGTGGCTGCCCCGAACTGCCCCAGTCCGGGGGCGTGAGCACTCAGGTGTTGGCTGAGCGAAGCTGTCGCGACTGGTCGCCTCGGGATTGGGGCATGACTTGTGGACAGGCGCTTACCACGGGATGGGCTCGCCATGGCGGAAGAAACCGCCGCTCGGACCATCATCCGCCAGGGTCGCGGCCCAGACGATGCCTCGCGCGCCTTCTTCGATGCTCAGATGCGCATTCGAGCCGCCCATCTCGGTGCGCACCCAGCCTGGGCAGACCGAATTGATCTTGATGCCGCTCTCGGCGCCGAGCTCGTCGGCGAAGATGCGTGTGACCGCATTGAGCGCGGTCTTCGACAACCGATAAGCGGGACTGTAGCCGTTCATATCGCTGAGCTGACCCATGCCAGACGCGACGTTGACCACGCGGCCGTGTCCGTCCATCAGCGGGATCAGCAACTGGCACAACCGCAGTGCCGCCAGCGTATTCGTCTCGAAGGCCTGGCGGATCGGCTCGAGGTCGGCCTGCAGGATGCTCGACTCGGGAGTGCCGGGCGCTGGCCCGGGGAAGATGCCCGCGTTATTGACCAGCACCTCGAAGGCCCCTTGCTCCTGCTGGATACGATCGCGCAGCGCGATCCGTGATCCCTCATCGGTCACGTCGAGCAGCTGGAATGCGACCTCATGCCCAGCCTTGGCGAGCTCAGCGGTGGCGTTCCGTCCTTGTTCCTCGCGCCGAGCGGTCAGCAGCACCTGGTAGCCGCGCTCGGCGAGTTGTCGACAGGTCTCGAGCCCGAGACCACGATAGGCGCCGGTGACGACGGCGAGGGGTTTGGCTGCCATGGGGAACCTCCTTCAGTTGAATGTCAGCAACAAGGCTTCATCAGAGCTTGTGCAGACAATACCAAGACTGCGTCTGATCGACGCAATCCGGGTGCGGCCAGATACCTGCTCCGATAATCTCTGAATTGCGAAAGCAGTCGAGGTGTTTATAGCCATTCCGCCTGATCGCCGGACAGAAAGCGCCGGAAAAGTCAGCACCGATGGGCTCAGCCTGTCCGGACACCAGAGCGAGTGACCATACATCAATCGCCGGGCTTGAGCATCCGCCCGGCGCAGCGTCCAGCGACAGGTTCGGCTGGCTATCGCAGTTCGTGGTCCGAGGCACAGCGCGCCGTTTGTGGTCCGAGGTTCGGCCCAACAGTCTGGGTCACGGCTGCCACGTCGCGGTATGATCCGCATCGAGCCAGCATGGAGACCGACCCATGGACATCTTCACCCCCGGCATGCGCGTCACCTGCCGCGACGCCGAATGGCTGGTCACCCGGGTCGAGGCCGCCGGCAGCTACCGCCACCAGATCGTCTTCTGCACCGGGGTCGACGATCTCACCCGCGGCCATGAGGCCGCCTTCCTCACCCAGCTCGACCGCATCGAGGAGATCGACCCGCGCCAGACCCGCCTGGTGCGCGACGAGTCCAACGGCTACGCCCGCGCGCGACTATTCCTCGAGGCGCAGCTGCGGCAGATGCCGCTGACCGACCCGGCGCCGAACTTCGACGCCATGGGCGCCTTCACCCCGATGAGCTTCCAGAAGGAAGCGGTGCACCGCGCCCTGCAGCAGATCCGCCCGCGGCTGCTGCTCGCCGACCAGGTCGGCCTCGGCAAGACCATCGAGGTCGGCATGATCCTCAGCGAGCTGATCCGCACGACCCCGACGGCGCCGAGATCGCCGAGCTCGAGCGCCTGCTCGAGCTGCTGCAGCCGCTCGCGATCACCGCGAGCAGCCGTTATCGGCTGTTGCTCGATCAGCTGCACGCGATGGGCTGGGACGGCCGTGCCGGCAGCCCGCGGCTGCTGCTGTTCACCGAGAGCCGCCTGACCCAGCAGGCGCTCGCGCCGGCGCTGGCCGAGCAGTTCGCGCTCCCGTTTTCCGCCTGCTCAGCGATGTCGCGTTCTTCGAGCAGGGCTACCGTACCCTGCGCGCCCAGCCTGAGAACCAGGACTGGCCGCCGCTGGAGCAGACCCAGGCCCAGCTAATCTTCACCCCGCCCAAGGAGGTCGTGGGCCGACTCGGCGCCCCCTGGGTCGACAGCGAGCTGGTCTACGGCGCCTCGGCCATGCCCGAGGAGGCCTGGCCGGACGAGCGCCAGCTCTTCTTCACCGCCAGCCCCAAACGCGCCGAGACCGCCATCCAGGCCGCACTGGCGCAGAAGGGCCAATGGTCCAAGGAGCTGCTGCTCACCGAGCAGCACCCGGGGATGCAATGGCTAGCCGAGCGGCTGATGATGCTGCAGGGGCGCGGCGAGGCGCCGCTCATCGCCTCGCCGCATCTGCAGCCCGGCGAGCTGCTGTTCTGCTTCATCGGCCAGGTCAGCGCCCGCGTCGGTACCCCGCTGATCGTCGACCCGCACGCGGTCTCGTTTCAGAAAGGCGGCAAGTTCCGCATCCGCCCGCTGAAGGCGGCGCTGGCTGAGGTCCGCTTCGAGCAGCTGATCAACGCTGGTAAGCGCGGCAGTCTGCCGGAGCACCTGCTGCAGAGCTTCCTGTCCTCGGCCGTAGACCAGAGCCTGTATCACCTCAAACGGCTCAAGGACCGCCGCCGCGCCGAGCTCGAGCCCCGGGTGCAGGCCGAGACCCGGCCTGGATGCCTGGTTCGCGCGTTGGGCCACGCGCATCGAGGCGCAGCTCGCCGGCCTGCCGTTCGCCGGCAAACGCGCCGCGCAACTGCGTGCCAAGTGCGACGAGATGGAGAAATACCTGCAGGACCACAAAGAGCACTGGCTCGAGGGTCATTACTGGGCCGCCGACGCTGCAGGCCCGGCTGCCGCAGGTCCACAGCCGGCCGCTGCTCGAGGTGTTGGAGAAGTTCGCCGCAGCGCCGCGCAGGCTGGGCGATCTCAAGGGCGCGTATCTGGCCACGGAGATGTTCCACGAGTCGAATGCCCAGCGCGACGGCCTCATCACCCGCGAGGAAGACCCGAGCTTCCAGCCGCAGCGGCCGGATGACTGGGTGATCTCCGGGCCGCACTTCTATGTCGGCACCCCGTTCAACAAGACCCCGCGTTCGAGCTGTACCGCCAATGGCCACTACGACGACATCGACCTGACCGCGATCCCGGACGACTACCTGCCGCGCGCCGTCTACCGCCCCGGCGATCGCGACGGCGACCTGCGCGCCTTTCATCAGGCGATCCCGGAATGGCCCAAGCCGCGCCGGCCGGAGCCGGGACGCGGCGGCTTCTGGCCGGTCAGCGATGCCGCGGTGCCGGCCTACGAGGCCCTGATCGGCGAGCCGCTGCACCGCCATGGCATCGACCCCGACCGGCCCGGCGCCCGCACCGCACGCCAGTTCGGCTATTTCATCGCCTGGGAAGGCGATGTCGAGGGCGCTGTCAACTGGCTGCTGGCCAACGACAACCGCCGCGAAGCCCGGATTTCACCGCACGCTTTGCCGAGGTCCGGCTGCGGCAGGGCGTGCCGGACGCGGATACGATGAGAGGGTTGCCGCGGCCGTTGACGGCCTACAATCGCTACTTGAATCGCAGGCGTGGACAGCCAGCCAACGAGCGAACCTTGATCAGTGCCCTACTGCCAGCTGGCGCTCTACATACGAATACAGCGCTGAGCGTGACCTTTCTAGAGGGTCAGGATGCGCTGCTTCTAACCGGTTGTGCTCAAAGCATATTATTCGATTTTCTCGTGAAAGTCGGCGGTCGAGGGGATATCTACGAAAGCACCCTTGTCACCTTCCCGCTGGCTGATCGCCGTTGGTCAGGAATCCTATGGCGTACCGCACGTGTGAATTGTCTGACTCAGCACTACGCCGACCTCTGGCAAACCTGCTTCGACCCGGCTATCCGCGACGATGGCTTTACCCGCGCGATCCCGACGGCAGACTGCAGCCCGAACCCAGCGGTCTCGCGCCCCAGCGCATCATCGCCCGACCCCGACGGCCTGGCTGCCGAGGCGCCAAGCCTGACCCACCCGCCCGCCGGCACCCTGCGCTGGGACGCGCTGACCGCGCACTGGCAGCGCGGCTGCGCCTTGCGCACCGACCTGGAGCGCCGCCAGGCGCTGCTCGAGATCGACGTGCTGGTGGCGATGGCGCTCGGCCTGAGCGTCGATGAGCTGATCCAGATCTACGAGGTCCAGTTCCCGGTCATGCGTGCCTACGAGCAGGCCGACCGCTACGATGCGACCGGCCGCCGGCTGCCCAACACCGGCCGCAAGGAGGCCGGTGCGCGCGAGCTGCGCGAGGCCCTGCGCGAGCATGACGGCGAATCGCCGGTGTCGGTGAGCTGGGCGATCGACAACGGCCTGCAGACTCGGGCCCGCACCTTCTATCCACCATTCACACCGGTCGATCGCGTCGACGACTATCGCGCCGCCTATCGCGTGTTCACGGCGCGCCTGGCCAACCGGCAGGTGACGCCGGAGCCGGTCACCGATGGCTGAGCACGATGCCTCGTACACGCTGCTGTTCTCGCACCGGGAGCTGGTCGCCGATCTGATCCGCGGCTTCGTGCGCGAGGACTGGGTCGAGCAGCTCGATTTCGGCAGCTTGCAGCGGGTCAGCGAGATCGGCGTCAGTCATGACCTGCGCGAGCGCGAAGACGACATGATCTGGCGGCTGCGCTTCGGCGAGCGCTGGGTCTACGTCTATCTGCTGCTGGAGTTCCAATCCAGTGTCGGGCCATTGATGGCGGTGCGCGTGCTGACCTACGTCGGGCTGCTGTATCAGGGGCTCGCCGCCACCGGCGCGATCCCGAGTGGCGGCCCGCTGCCGCCGGTACTGCCCATTGTCCTCTACAATGGCGATCAGGCATGGCGGGCCGAGACCGAATCTCGGCGCACTGCTCGAGCCGGCCCTGCCCGAGCCATTGCGGCGCTGGCAGCCGCAGATCCGCTACCTCTTGCTCGACGAGCAGCGCGATGCCGGCGCCGAGCTGAGCGGACAGCGCAATCTCGCCGCGGCCTTGTTTCGGCTCGAGAACAGCCGCAGTCCGGAGGATATCCGACCGGTCTTGGCCAGTCTCATCGATTGGTTGACCGAGCCCGAACAGGGCAGTCTGCGCCGTGCCTTCGTCGTCTGGCTCAAGCGGGTCCTGCTGCCGGCCCGGGTGCCGGGGACCGAGCTGCCGGATGTCGCCGATCTCGAGGAGATGCATGCAATGTTGGCGGAACGTGTGAAGACCTGGACCGAGGAATGGAAACAGCAAGGCGTGCAGGAGGGCTTGCAGCAGGGCTTGCAGCAGGGTTTGCAGCAAGGCATTTGCCAAGGCGAGGCCAAGCTGCTGCGTCGGCAGTTGGTCAGGCGCTTTGGCGCGCTGCCGGGCTGGGCCGAGACGCGCCTGGAGCAGGCGAGCGAGGCAGAGCTCGAGCGCTGGGCCGAGCGCGTCCTGGAGTGCGCGACCTTGGATGAGGTCTTCGCCGCCTAGCTGCTCACCGCGTTGCATCCGAAGATGAGCTCATGTCGCCCGATGAACCGTCTTCATGTGGAGCACCTCGCCCAGATCGACCAAGCTGAGGTCGATTTCGGCGACCTGACACTGCTGGTGGGGCCTCAGGCCAGCGGCAAGAGCGTGCTGCTGCAGCTGTTCAAGCTGGTGCTCGATCACGGCTCCATCACGCAAACCTTGAAACGTTACGGGTATAGCTATGCCGCCGACCTGACCGATGGGGGCGGTGATCCCTTGCTGACCCTGATGTTCGGTGAGGGCATGGGGCAGATCTGGGGTGCCGATACCGTTGTTCGGCTCGGCGAGCGTCAGGTTTCGCTTGATCAACTGCGCGCTGGTAACGGGCGCGACGAAGAGTCGGTGTTCTTCGTGCCGGCGCAGCGGGTGCTGACCTTGGATCAAGGGCGCCCGCGCAGTTACGAGAGCTTCGAGGCGCTCGACCCCTATGTCGTCAAGAGTTTCAGCGAGAAGCTGAGGCGTTTGATGGAGCAGGGCCTGGGCGGTAAGGACAACCAGCTGTTCCCGATCAAGAATCGCCTCAAGGAGGTGCTGCGAGAGCGCATCGATTCCAGCATCTTCCATGGTGCGCGCGTGCTCCAGCAGTTGCATGATCTCAAGAAGCGGATCGTGATCAACGTCGGCGATGAGACGCTGCCTTATATGGCCTGGTCCGCCGGTCAGCGCGAGTTCATGCCGTTGCTGTTCGGCCTCTATTGGCTGATGCCGTCGGCCGGCGCGGCGCGCCGCAAGGGCGTGGACTGGGTCGTCCTCGAAGAGCCCGAGATGGGCCTGCATCCGCAAGCGATCCAGTCCGTGCTGTTGATCTGTCTCGAGCTGATGCACCGCGGCTATCGGGTGGTGATCTCGACGCACTCGCCGCTGCTGCTGGAGGCGGCCTGGGCGATCCGCACGCTGCAAGCGCAGCGTCATCCGGAGGACAGCCTCTTCGAGCTCTTCGATCTTCCGCACTCGCCAAGCATGCGTCAGGTCTTTGCCAATATCCTGGACGAAAAGGCATTGCATAGCTTCTATTTTCATCCAGCAGAGGACGGCGCGGTCACGACACGGGACATCTCTTCCCTTGATCCTGCCGACGCGGATGAGCTGATTGCCGACTGGGGCGGGTTGACGCGGTTCAGTAGTCGGGCGACCGAGGTCATCAGCCGGGTCATGCAGGAGGCGGGGGTGTGAGCTTGAAGCGCGCGTTCCCGGAAGCGATCGATCATGACCTGGGGGTGGCTGCTTACCGGCCCGGGCTCCAGGCGCTCAAGCGTGAAGATCAGCAGCGGGTGAATGTATCCGAGCCACGCGACTGCCATGGCAGTGCGGATATCGACAAGGCGTTGCTCGCTGCGTATCCAAACGAGCCGCGCTGGGATTATGTCCTGGCTCATCGGGAGACGGTGCATTTCGTCGAGGTGCATCCTGCTCATACCTCAGCGGTGCGCGAGGTCCGCCGAAAGCTGGATTGGCTGAAGCGGTGGCTGCAGCGAGGCGCGCTGGGACAACTGCGCAACCCGCAACGGTTCCATTGGATTGCCTCCGGAAAGGTCGCCATCACGCCGAACAGCAGGCAGAACCGCGAAGCGGCGATGATGGGGCTCAAGCCTGCTCGGCGGCTCAGCCTTTGACGTGATGGCGTCGATGGTGGGGCGCGGTCCGGCAGAGCAGGATTCAACGGACGGATAGGAACCCGAATGCTCCCCGCGACGCTCGCCCAGGATGTCCGCAAGCAGGTCTTGCACTATCTGCAGGCGACCTTCCGCCTGCGCGATCAGGCCACCGAGCAGGCCCTGGAGACCTTCTTCAACGATCCCGAGAACGGGCTGTTCAAGGGGCCCTGGCTGCAGGTGCGCCGGCCCTTCCGGCTCGATGACAGCGAGCTCTCGGCATTGTTCGCGCTGCCGATCCCGTTCGTCCCGTTCAAGCATCAGGCGCAGAGCTGGCGCCGCCTCAGCAGCCGCGGCGGCCAGCGTCCCCAGTCGACGCTGGTGACCACCGGCACCGGCTCGGGCAAGACCGAATGCTTCCTGTTCCCGTTGGTGGATCACTGCCTGCGGATGCATCAGGCCGGCAAGCGCGACGGCATCAAGGCCATCGTGCTCTACCCGATGAACGCGCTGGCGGCGGACCAGGGCAGCCGCATCGCCGAGCTGATCATGACCTCCGAGCAGCTCAGCGACGCGGTGGCCGGCGGGCGCAAGGCGCGCGTGCGCGTCGGGCTCTATACCGGGCGCCTGAGCCAGGGAGGCGGTCACGAGCAAGGCGCGGAGCCGGGCACCTACAGCGAGGTCACGGCGCGGCCGGGGGCCGGCGGGGGTGGCTGGACCTATCACCCGATCACCAACCGCGCCGCGATGCAGGCCGATCCGCCGGACATCCTGCTGACCAACTATCGGATGCTCGATTATCTGCTGCTGCGGCCCAAGGATGCCGGCATCTGGCGGCACAACCAGGCCGACCCCGAGCTGCTGCGCTATCTGGTGCTCGACGAGCTGCATACCTATGACGGCGCCCAGGGGGCCGATGTCGCCTGTCTGATCCGGCGCCTGAAGTCGCGCTTCGCGATGCCGCGCGGGCAGCTGTGCATGGTCGGCACCAGCGCCACGGTCGCCGGCGGCGATGACGAGACCACCCTCGACCCGGTCCATCGGCTGTGCGAGTTCGCCAGCACCCTGTTCGAGGAGCTCGTCACCGATGAGGCGGTGATCCAGGAGGATCGCTATCGGGTCGACGAGGTGGTGCGCACACCGGCGCTCGAGGTCGATGCGCTCCCGAGCGCCGGCGACTGCGAGCCGCGCCCGCGCGAGGGTGCCTGGCAGTATGCGGTGCGCATGGCGGCGCTGTTCGCCGGGCCGCGCTTCCCGATCGCGGCCGATGATCCCGGCTGGCCGCAGTGGGCGCCGCGCTACGCCAGCCTGCGTCCGCAGCTGGAAGCGCTGGACGACGCCGGGCGCTGGGGCGTCGCGCTGGGCGAGTGGCTGCGCTGGCATCCGCTGTTCCAGCGTCTGCTCGCGGCCACCGCCGAGGCGCCGGGGCATTGGCTGGCGCTGCTGCGGGCGCTTCCGGGCCGAGGCCGCGCCGATCTACGAGGCCTGGGGCTTTGAGCGCGACCCCAAGCCGCAGCTGGTGATCCTGAGCCCCTGGCGCGAGGGCGATGATCCCATCCCGGTCCTGGGGCAGCCGGGGTTGGAGGGGCTGCGCTGGCATCTGGCGCCGGGCTCGTTGGTGCTGCGCGAGGGCCCTGGTCCTTGCCCGCTGAGCGAGGAGCAGACCTTTGCGGTCAAGCTTGTGCACGAGCAGACGCACAAGCCGAACGGTCAGCGCGTCGGCGTCCAGCGCTGTCCGCATTGTCGCGAGCCCGGCGCCCTGATGTTCATCGGCAGCCGGGCGGCGACGCTGTCCAGCGTCGCGATCGACGAAGTGTTCGGGTCGGTGCTGAACGACGACCCCAAACTCCTCGCCTTCACCGACAGCGTGCAGGACGCGAGCCATCGCGCGGGCTTCTTCTCGGCGCGCACCTATCACTTCACCTTGCGCACCGCGCTCCAGCACCTGATTGATGCGGCCGGCGAGCAGGGCGTGCCCGTGCCGGAGGTCGGTCCGCGCTTGCTGGATCATTGGGCCGCCGCTGGGCTCGGCCGGCCGGGCAGCATCAAGCAGGCGCTGGCGACGCTGGTGCCGCCGGACCTGCGCGAGTACGCGCCCTATCTGGCGTTTCGCGATGGCGCTGTCGCGCGCCCACCGGCGGCATTGCGCGCCGAGATCGCCACTCGGCTGACCTGGGAGGCCGCCAGCGAGTTCAGTCTGCTGCTGACCCACGGCCGCACCATGGAGCTGCACGCGAGCGCGACGCTGGGCTGGGCTGGGCTGGGAACCGGAGCGTCTCACTGGCACCCTGGCCGCGCTGCGCCGGCGCCTGCCGCGCATCAGCCCGCAGTTGGAGGACTTGGACGACGCCTCGCTCAGGCTGTGGCTGCTGGGGCTGCTGCATCGCCAGCGCGAGCGCGGCGGGCTGCATCACCCCTATCTGAACGCCTATGCGCGTCAGGGCTTCTGGGGAAAGTATCCGCACGGCAAGCTGATCCAGGGGCGCGAGACCTATCCAGCTGCCGGCCGCTACAAGCCGCGGCTGTGGACCACGCATCCGGACAAGCATCAGGATCATCTGCTGGCGCCGCCACGCGAGGGCCAGCTGCGCGCCTGGCCGCTGGTCTGGACCCGGCGGGCGCTCGGGGTGCCCGGTCTCGATGACGCGACCCTGCTCGATCTGCTGGCGGCCTTCCTGCACGCCGGCGAGGCGGGCGGACTGCTGCGGCGCCTGCATCAGGATGGCGACAAGACCTGGTATGCGATCGACGCTGCCGCGGCGCGGCTGCTGCCGCACGGCGAGAAGCTGCGCTGTGACAGGGCGACCGGTCTGTGTTGCACGGACCTGAGCCGCAACGCATCAGCTGTGACGGCGACGACGCGGTCGCCCAGGCCACGGTGGCCTGGGTGCGAGGGCTGACCGAGGCTGGAGCGCTGAAGACCCACGAGATCTGCGTCACACCGGTGCGCTCGAGCGTGATCAGTGCGTTGCAGGCGAACGGCTTCGCAACGGTCGAGCTGAAGGCGCGCCAGGCGGACCCGGGCCAGGAGGAGGCCGGGGTACGCTTCGGCAGCAAGAAGCGCATCAAGGGCCTGGAGTTCAAGGCTGTCGCGATCCTCGACTACGCCGATGGCGGACAACCGGAAGACCGCTTCGAGAACTATGTCGCCGCGACCCGCGCGCGCCAGCAGCTGCTGGTGATCGATAAGGCGCGAACGTGACGCGTGCGCTCCGGCATGCACGCCTGCTAGCGAGTTGGATCGAAGCATGCCGAGCGTAAGGTGCGCTGAGAGATGCGGCTTCGCGCAAGCCGTCGGCGCGGCTCTTGAGCAGTGAGTTGGTGGCATCTTCCAGAGCAGGTATGCGGTTCCAGCGCTGCCACGACAGCGCTGGCCATCAGAAAGTCGCTTGGTCTGTGTTCGCGCATTCTGTACCCTAGGTGTCAATTCGCGTCCTGATCACTTGGTCCCGCATGTCACGTGCTGTCTTGCCTGTTTTGCGCCAGCTGCGCGATCGCGGCAGCCGGACTGCGCGAACGTGCGGCATTCGCTTTCCTGGGGTTCAGCTCCGTGGTCGGAGGTTGGGCTCTGGGGACCCCACTAGTCGGTTTGGCTGCGCTATGCCGCTAGACATCATCGCTTGTATCGCCTGCTTCGAGAACGCCTTGACGAGAGGACACTCATGACCGCGAAGAACGCCTTCTATGCTCAATCCGGCGGCGTGACCGCTGTGATCAACGCCTCCGCCTGCGGAGTCATCGAGACCGCACGCCAGCATCCGGACAAGATCGCCAATGTCTATGCGGGCCGCAACGGCATCATCGGCGCGCTGACCGAGGACCTAATCGACACCAGCCAGGAGTCCGAGGACGCGATCGCGGCATTGCGCTATACGCCGTCCGGCGCCTTCGGCTCCTGCCGCTACAAGCTCAAGAGCCTGGAGGCCAACAAGCGCGAGTACGAGCGGCTGATCGAGGTCTTTAAGGCGCACGATATCGGCTACTTCTTCTACAACGGTGGCGGGGATTCGGCCGATACCTGCTTTAAGGTCTCGCAGCTGTCGGAGACCATGGGTTTCCCGGTGCAGGCGATCCACGTGCCGAAGACGGTCGATAACGATCTGCCGATCACCGACAACTGCCCGGGCTTCGGCTCGGTGGCCAAGTACATCGCGACCTCGGCGCTCGAGGCCTCATTCGACGTGCGCTCGATGGCGAAGACCTCGACCAAGATCTTCGTGCTCGAGGTGATGGGCCGCCACGCCGGCTGGATCGCTGCCGCGGGCGGGCTGATCGAGGATCATGGGATGCCGGTGGCGGTGCTCTTCCCGGAGATCGAGTTCGATCAGGATCGGTTCCTGGCCAAGGTCAAGGCGATGGTCGACGCGCATGATTTCTGCACCATCGTGGTGTCCGAGGGGGCGAAATACCCGGACGGGCGCTTCCTGGCGGAGCAGGGCACCCGCGACGCCTTTGGCCATGCCCAGCTCGGTGGTGCCGCACCGGTGGTCGCGAATCTGGTCAAGGAGGCGCTCGGCTACAAGTTCCATTGGGCCGTTGCCGACTACCTGCAGCGGGCGGCCCGGCATCTGGCCTCGAAGACCGATGTCGAGCAGGCCTATGCCACCGGCCGTGCCGCGGTCGAGCTGGCGTTGACGGGCGAGAATGCGATCATGCCGACGATCGATCGCGTGAGCAGTGACCCGTACCAGTGGCAGGTCGGCAAGGCCCCGCTGTCGGAGGTGGCCAACGTCGAGAAGTTCATGCCGCGCGAGTTCATCACCGACGATGGCTTTGGCATCACGGCTGCATGCAAGTCGTATCTGCTGCCGTTGATCCAGGGCGAAGACTATCCGCCGTTCGAGAACGGGCTGCCACGGTTCGTGACGCTCAAGAACACTGCGGTCGAGAAGCGACTCGACGCGTTCGAGCTCTAGCCACCGTTCGGCACCTAAAGCAGTCGCGGCAACGGGGCGGTTGGGCGAGAGGCGGGCTACTTCCCCCTTGGCGCCTCTGCAAACCGTCCTGTTCGGCCAGTCTCTATCAGCAGGCCCGAGGCTGCCGGGAGTTTCCGGCGGCGTGGGCCGCGATGCGGTCCGTTCCAGGGTGTGATCAGTTCAGTTCCGTGCGTGTGATCAGTAAGGAGTGACGATGAGCGATTACCATCTTTATCTATCCCTGATCCCGGAGGCGCTGATCGCCTCCCAGCTCGAGCCGAAGGAGTTCGGGTCCTACTACGCGGTCGGCCGCAGCGGGCGGGTGTTCGGGGAGGCGATCTTCTTCGAGCTCGACCCCGCCTTCCGCTCCGATGACTTCGCTTTCGATCTTGCCGATGAGCGCTGCGTGACGCAGCCGGACGGGGCGCCGAAATCATCGGTCTATCTCGGGATCTACAATGTGCTTGCGCGCATCCCGATCTCGGCGCTCGGTAAGCTCTACCTGGTCACCGACGACGGCCGCACACTCGAGCTCGATCGGGGCGACTACACGCCGGATCGGGAGCATCCGCTGCACCTTTATCAGGAGTTCTGCCCGAAACGCCCAATCGTCGCGAGCCGACTCGAGCCGCAGGCGTTCTGCCGCTCGATCACCGATCCGAAGCGACCGGTCAATCTGCCGCGGATCGCGTTCTCGGACCTGATGCTCGGCGAGCTCGCGTTCGATCCGATGAACGGCAAGGCCGACGACCTACCCTACCCCTACATCGGGCACCTGCGGGATGTGCTCTCGGACTTCACCGCGAATACCAAGGACAGCAAGCTGGTGCTCAAGCATGTGCGCGAGGGCGTGCTCTATCGCACCGTCCAGAGCGGGTTCTTCGTCGGTGATCACGATCACTTCGCCTATTACCCGTTTCCGACTCGTGAGGAGCTGCAGTCGACCTACTACGACTGGTGGCGATCGGCTCAGATCGCCCATTTCGATTGATCCGGTTATGACGACGGCGCAGGCGGTACCGGCGTCGATCGATCCTTGACCAGGCCTCCCTCAATCTTGCCGTGGCGTCGCGCGCGCCTGGCGACCTAGCTGTAGAAGTCGAACCATGAACGAACCCGTCTTTTGGCTCGCTCCACTCGCTTCCATCTTTGCCCTCTACTTCGCTTGGCGCTTCTTCCGCGAGATGCGGACCCAGGATGAAGGCACCGAGACCATGCGCGAGATCGGCGCCCATGTGCGCAAAGGCGCCATGGCCTATCTGCGCCAGCAGTACAAGATCATGCTGGTCGTGTTCGCGCTGGTCGCAGGGCTCTTCTCGTACCTCGCCTACGGACTCGGCGTACAGAACCCCTGGCTGCCGGTCACCTTCATCTTCGGCGGCTTCTTCTCGGCCTTGGCCGGCTACTTTGGGATGCAGACCGCGACCCTCGCATCGACCCGGACCACAGCGGCAGCGCGGACCTCGCTGGCCGGCGCGCTCAACGTCGCGTTTCGCAGCGGGGCCGTGATGGGCCTGGTCGTGGTGGGGCTCGGACTCGGCAACCTGGCGTTCTGGTTCGTGCTGGTGGACCTGTTCACCGCCGGTGATCCGGGCGACGGGGCCTATCTGGTGCTGGTGACCACGACGGTGCTGACCTTTGGCATGGGCGCCTCGATGCAGGCGCTGTTCGCGCGTGTCGGCGGCGGCATCTATACCAAGGCGGCCGATGTCGGTGCTGACCTGGTCGGCAAGGTCGAGGCCGGTATCCCCGAGGATGATCCGCGCAACCCGGCCGTGATCGCCGATAACGTCGGGGATAACGTGGGCGATGTCGCCGGCATGGGCGCAGACCTGTTCGAGTCCTACTGCGGCTCGATCCTCGCCGCCTCGGCCCTCGGCGCCGCTGCCTTCGCCGCCGAGCCGGCGATGCAGATGAAGGCGATCGCGGCACCGATGGCGATCGCCGGTCTCGGTATCCTGCTCTCCGTTCTCGGTGTCTTCCTGGTCAAGACGCGCGAGGGCGCCGGCCAGAAAGAGCTGCTCGGTGCACTCTCGAAGGGGATCAACACCAGCGCGGCGCTGATCGTCGTCGCGTCGGCCGCGGTACTCTGGCTGCTGGGGATCGAGAACGTCTGGGGGGTCTGGGGGGCCGTCGTCAGCGGCCTGGTCACGGGTCTGGTGATCGGCCGCTCGACCGAGTATTCGACCTCGCCGTCGTTCAAGCCGACACGCAGCATCGCCGCGGCCGCTGAGAGTGGTGCCGCGACCACGATCATCGCCGGGATCGGGGTGGGCATGCTCTCGACCGTGATCCCGGTGCTGGCGGTCGCGACCGGGACAACGCTGGCCTATCTGTTCGCGTCCGGCTTCGATCCGACACAGATGACGCAGGGGCTGTACGGCATCGCGATCGCCGCGGTCGGTATGCTCTCGACCTTGGGTATCACGCTGGCCAGCGATGCCTATGGGCCGATCGCCGACAACGCCGGCGGCAATGCCGAGATGAGCGGCCTCGGTCCCGAGGTGCGCGAGCGCACCGATGCGCTGGATTCGCTCGGCAACACGACGGCGGCGACCGGCAAGGGCTTCGCGATCGGCTCGGCGGCCTTGACCGCGCTGGCGTTGATCGCCTCCTATATCGAGGTGATCCGGATCGAGATGATCAAGGCCGGGACGACGATGCTCGATCTCGGGCATGGCTTCAGCGTGGCCACCGCCGACGCCTCGTTGCTCGACTTCATGGCCTACTATGAGGTGACCCTGCTGAATCCGGCGGTCCTGGTGGCCCTGTTCCTAGGCGCGATGGTCGCCTTCACCTTCAGCGGCCTGACCGTCCAGGCGGTCGGTCGAGCGGCGCAGCTGATGGTCGAGGAGGTGCGGCGGCAGTTCCGCGAGAATCCGGGCATCCTCAAAGGCACGTCGGAGCCGGATTATGAGCGTTGTGTTGCGATCTCGACCGTTGGTGCCCAGCGCGAGATGGCCATCCCGTCGCTGATCGCGATCGCGGCGCCGATCGTGGTCGGGCTCTTGTTCGGTGTCGCCGGCGTGATTGGCCTGTTGGCCGGCGGGCTTGCCACCGGGTTCGTGCTCGCGGTGTTCCTCTCGAACGCCGGCGGTGCCTGGGATAACGCCAAGAAGCACATCGAGGCCGGAAACCACGGTGGTAAGGGCTCACCCGCCCACCGGGCATCGGTCATCGGCGATACCATCGGCGACCCGTTCAAGGATACCTCGGGCCCGAGCTTGAACATCCTGATCAAGCTGATGAGCATCGTGGCGATCGTGATGGCAGGCGTGACCCTCTCGTACACGCTGATCTGAAGACGTGCAAAGGGGATCTCGGCTGGCGGCGCTGCGCACGTGGCAGCGTTGGCGGCCGGGTCGCAACCCCTCTAAGGGGCTTGGGTAGCCGTCCGACAACGATGCCTGCGACCGTTGCTGGAGCAGATCAGCCTGCTTCCTCGCTTGCGCTCATCAAGTGTTCCGGCTTGAAGGGAGTCTTGCTATGTACCTCGGGGTGATCTTCGCGACGCTCTGCGCCCTGATTGCACTCAGCTTCGCCATCCTGTCGATCCGCTGGGTGATGCTGCAGCCGCAGGGGGATGAGCGAATGCGCCAAATCGCTGGTGCCATCCAGGAGGGCGCCTCGGCGTATCTTCATCGCCAATACCTGACCATTGCGGGCGTCGCGCTTCTGCCGATGCTGGGGCTCTGGCACTGGCTCGGTGCCGAGAGCGGGGTCGGCTTTCTGGTCGGTGCACTGCTCTCGGGCGCGGTCGGTTATGTCGGTGTGCTCGTCTGCGTCCGTGCGAACCTGAGGACCGCCGAGGCGGCCCGTCGCGGCACCAATGCGGCGCTCCAGGTCGCGTTCCGCGGGGGTATGGTCTCGGGTTTGTTGGTGGTCGGGCTCGCGCTGCTCGGTGTGGCCGGTTATTACCTGGTGCTTGCGCCACCCGATCCCGATGACTTTGCCGCGCAGACAGGGGCCCTCGGTGCGCTGATCGGGCTTGCCTTTGGCAGCTCGCTGATCTCCATCTTCGCCCGGCTGGGCGGCGGCATCTTCACCAAGGGCGCCGATATCGGGGCCGACCTGGTCGATCAGATCGGGTCCGGTCTCAACGAGGGTGATTCGCGCAATCTGGCCCTCATTGCCGACAACGTCGGCGATAACATTGGTGATTGTGCCGGGATGGCCGCCGATCTGTTCGAGACCTATGCCGTGACCCTGGTCGCGACCATGCTGCTCGGTTCGCTCCTGTTACAGGAGCACGCCGCCGACGCGATCGCCTATCCCTTGGTGCTCGGTGGACTCGCGGTGCTGGCGACGGTGGTCGGGACCTTCTTCGTTAAGCTCGAGCCGGGCGATACCCGTGTGCTCGCTGCCTTATCGAAGGCGCTGACGGTATCCGGTGTGCTCGCGTTCGTGCTCTTTGTCCCTGCGACCTGGTTGTTCCTGCCCGCTACCTTCATCCCCCCCGGTTCAGAGGAGGCCCTAAGCCGCTGGGGCGTCCTTGCGGCGGCAGGGATCGGACTGGTGCTGACAGGCCTGATCTTGGTGAGCACGGAGTATTACACCGGCACCGACTACGGGCCGGTGCGCGGTATCGCCAAGGCATCACTGAATGGCACCGCAACCAACCTGATTGCCGGCCTCGGCGTGTCGATGAAGTCGACCGGCGCCCCGGCGCTGATGATCTGCGGTGCCATCTGGGGCGCGTATCAGATGGCTGGTCTCTACGGCATCGCGATCGCGGCAATCTCGATGCTCTCGTTGACCGGTCTCCTCGTCGCGCTGAGCGCCTATGGGCCGATCATCGATAACGCCGGCGGGATCGCCGAGATGGCTGGAATGGACGCGCAGGTGCAGGGTGTCACGGACTCGCTGGACGCGGTCGGGAACACGACCAAGGCCGTGACCAAGGCCTATGCCATTGGATCGGCTGGGCTCGCCGCGCTGGTGCTGTTCGCCGACTTCACCCACTCCATGGCCGCCGGGGGCAACGTGCTGTCGTTCGAGCTCGAGAGTCCAGCGGTCTTGATCGGGCTCTTCATCGGTGCGCTCCTGCCCTATCTGTTCAGCGCGATGACGATCGAGGCGGTCGCTCGGGTCGCCGCCGTGGCTGTCGACGAGGTCCGCCGTCAGGCTCAAGAGGTGCCAGGCATCATGGCTCATCCGCCGAAGCTGGACGGTGGGCGCACCGTCAACCTGCTGACCAAGAACGCGATCAAGGAGATGATCATCCCTTCGCTGCTGCCCGTCGCGGTGCCGATGGCGGTCGGTTTCGGCATCCAGTGGCTGATGGGCGGCAACGCCGGTGCGTTGGCGCTTGGCGGCCTGCTGATCGGGACCATCATCACCGGCCTCTACGTCGCGATCTCGATGACCGCCGGCGGTGCTGCCTGGGACAATGCGAAGCGATACATCGAGGACGGCAATTTCGGCGGCCCTGGCTCCGATGCGCATCAGGCGGCGGTCATCGGCGACGCCGTCGGTGATGCCGGGAAGGACGCGGCTGGGCCGGCGGTGAACCCGATGATCAAGCTCATCAACCTGGTCGCATTGCTGATGGTGCCTCTCCTGTAGCGACAGCGATTGGAAGGGCGTCTCGTGATCCGCGTCGCGCTTGGCCGCACATGACTCGAGCAGCTTGGGTAACGCCGACCAGCTCATCTTGGTCAGCAGCCGGGCAGGCCCGTCTAATCCGCCTTGCCCACCGAATCCGTAGCGAGCGCAGGCGATCAGTTTGTCGGCCCTTTTTTGCGCCTGGGCCGTTCATCTTTCGCGCTTGGGCTGGTCATCGCCGAGCCTCTGATTTGTTGTCGCAGCGAGGCGTCCGGGCGGAGCTGGCTTTTGAGCTTGGGTGAAACAGATCGGGATGAGATCTGAGTCGTCGCTATCGGTTTCGGCTGTTTCCGGCTATCCTGTGCGGTTTTGCTCAGGGCAGCGCCACCGCTGTCGACTCGAGATCGAACCAAGAGGCTGAATATGGACCTGCAACGCGTGACCCGGGGCGACAATGTCCCGAACGAGATCAATGTCATCATCGAGATACCGTCGCATTCGGAGCCGGTAAAGTACGAGATGGACAAGATGACCGGGGCGATGTTCGTGGATCGCTTCATGTCGACCGCGATGCACTATCCCTGCAACTACGGCTATGTGCCCCATACGCTCTCGTCCGATGGCGATCCCGTCGATGTGATGGTGGTGACCCCCTATCCGCTGATCCCGGGGTCTGTGATCCAGTGCCGGCCGATCGGGGTGCTCAAGATGACCGATGAATCGGGCGACGACGCGAAGATCCTGGCGCTGCCGATCGACAAGCTATTCAAGGGCTACCGGAATATCGAGAGCTTCCGTGACATGCCGCCACATCTGCTCGACCAGATCGCCCATTTCTTCGAGCACTACAAAGACCTGGACGAAGGCAAATGGGTGCGCATCGCCGGTTGGGGCGGTCGTGAGGAGGCGCGTCAGGAGATCATGGCCAGCGTCGCGATGTTCGAGGACGAGCCGGAGAAGCCGCACTTCTGACCTCGGTTGCCGGGCCGGTGCGCTGCCGGTCTCAAGACCGGTCTCAAGACCGGCCTCAAGAGTAGTTGTCCGCGGATCATCGATCCCACATCACATTCTTCTCATCCCGGGCCGCCGCCTCGAGCAGCTCGATCAGCGGTAGCGCCCGGTGCTTCAGGCTGACGCTCTGGGCGAGGGCATCCTCATCGTCCTCGTCGCGTTCGGGGTCCAGCGGTGCCTCGGGGTTGGCTTCGACTGCGGCCTTCAGGCGGTCGAGTGCGGTGGGCACATCCTCGGCCAACAGCGCACCAGGCACCGCGCCGCTGTGGCCCATCATCCGAATCAGGGCCTTGGCGACATCGCCAAACATCGTGATGTCGGCGTGGACAGGGGTCTTGAAGGTGATCAGCATGGTTGCGTCCTCAATTGTTTGTCACTCAGGCAGGTCGCCCATCCACTCGCGATAGCGTCGTCTGCGGAGACTATAACCGTCAATCGACTGTTGTACAGGTCTTGTCCGCCCCAATGATCGACAAGCTGAACAACCACTGGAAGAGGCCTGCTATGGTATCCAGCTCGATCGAGGGCGCGGAGGACGCATTGGTGACGACTGGAGCGCGCTGGGCGCGTCTCCCGCTGCGCTGGCGTCGTGTCGGATTCGCGGTGCTGGTGGTGTCGACGATCCTGTTGATGCTGGGTTTGATGACCTGGACGCTGGGTGCCGGTGGTTACGACTGGCTCGATGGGCTGCTCATCGTCTGTTTTGCGATGACCCTGCCCTGGACCGTGATCGGGTTCTGGAACGCGGTGGTGGGGTTCATCATCCTGCGCACCGCCCCCGAACCGGCGCACGCGCTGTATCCACCTGCGGCTAGCGTTGACGACGCTGCGCCAATCATCGCCGATTCCGCGCTGCTGAGCTGTATCCGGAACGAGGATGTCACCTCGGTCGTGCGCAATCTGGACCGGATGCTTGATGAGCTGGATGCGGCCGGTGTCCAGGATCGTTTCACCCTCTATGTGCTCAGTGACTCGACCTGGCCCGAGGTGATTGCGGCCGAGGAGGAGCAGGTCGGACGACTGAGGTCACGCTGGAACGGGGTGATTGAGGTGGTCTACCGGCGCCGGTCATCGAACCCCGGCTACAAGGCGGGCAACATCGGTGATTTCTGCGCGCGCTGGGGCGCTGAGCACGACTTCATGCTGGTGCTCGATGCAGACAGCCTGATGGCTGCCGCGACCATCCTGCGAATGGTACGTCTGCTGCAGGCACGCCCCGGGCTTGGAATCCTGCAAACCCTGACGGTCGGGCTACCCAGCGACAGTGCCTTTGCGCGGCCGTTCCAGTTCGGCATGCGGCTCGGCATGAAGAGCTACAGCATTGGCAGCGCCTGGTGGCAGGCCGATGCTGGCTCCTACTGGGGGCATAACGCACTGATTCGACTGCGCCCGTTCGTCGCGCACTGCGCCCTGCCTCGGATCGCGGGCAAGGGGCCGCTTTCGGGCGCGATCCTGAGTCATGACCAGCTCGAGGCGGCCTGGATGCGCCGGGCCGGTTACGAGGTGCGGGTGATGCCGATCGAGGGCGGGAGCTGGGAGGAGCATCCGCCGACCCTGCTCGAATTCGTGCGCCGTGATCTGCGTTGGTGTCAAGGCAATATGCAGTATCTAAGGCTCGGCCGCGACGAGATTGCTGGCTTACATCCGGTGAGCCGCTGGCAGCTCCGACTTGCGGTCATGATGTTCCTGGCGTCGCCGGCCTGGCTGATGCTGATGCTCGTCGGTGTGCTGCGACTCGGATTCGATGGCGAGGGGCCTGTCTATCGGCCCGAGACCGGGCTGGCATTGTTCGCGCTGGTGATGACGATGGTCTTCGCGCCGAAGCTCGCGACGATCATTGATGCGCTCAGCAGCGCGGCGGGCCGGGCCCGCTTCGGGGGCGGTCTGCGACTCGGCATCAGCAGCCTTGCCGAGATCGGATTCGCCGCCCTGCTGGCGCCGATCATGGCGATCGCGCACACCCTCTTCCTTGCCGAGCTGGCACTGGGACGGGCTATGGTCTGGGGGGCTCAGCGGCGCGCGTTACACGGTGTGCGCTGGCGCGATGCCGTGCGCCGGCTCTGGCCGCAGACCCTGATCGGTGGGCTCGGCGTTGCATGGCTCAGTCTGCATGCCCCGCCTGGCGCCGTGGTGATCTCGCCGTTCTTCATCGGCGCACTGTTCGCCATCCCGATCGCCGTCACGACCGCGTCGCCAGCGCTTGGCCGATTGGTCGCATGGCTGGGCCTATGGCGAACTCCCGACGAGGTCGAGCCCGTTGCGATCCTCCGCGCCGCGCGTCCGGAGTGCGGTGCGGCCTCGGTGCAGCCCCTGCTGGCGACAGGATGGCGCGAACAGACCGCTGAGGCTCTCGACTGACCATTCGGCCCGGCCGGATGGATCGTTGCGGATCACGTCGTTGCAGAAACCTAGCCCAAGGGCTATCCTTCGTCGATTAACCTGACAAGATAGCCTATTCGGAGCAGGAAGGTCATGAAAGAAGGCATCCATCCCGATTATCAGGACGTGAAGGTCCTCTGCAGTTGCGGCAACAGCTTCACCACGCGCTCGACGTTGAAAGACGAACTGCACGTCGAGGTCTGTTCGGCATGCCATCCGTTCTACACCGGTAAGCAGAAGATCGTCGATACCGGCGGCCGCGTCGATAAGTTCCGTCGTAAATACGGGCGCTGATCACCCCTCGCGTCGGGCTCAAGCTGTTGGGCCGTCACCGAAGTACTGTCGGTCGGGCATCCGAGCCTGTGAACCGCTCGGCCACGGCCGATCTTGATCCGAGACCGGAGCGTTCTGTATGTCCGATGATTCACGCCCCGACGCTGACGCCGACCTCAACGCCGCTGCGCTGGCCTATCACGAGACGCCGCGCCCTGGTAAGACCGGGGTCGAGATCACTAAGCCTGCGGCGACTCAGCGCGATCTCTCGTTGGCCTATACGCCCGGCGTCGCTGAGCCGGTGCGGCGCATCCATGCTGATGCGCAGGCTGCCTATCGCTATACCAATCGCGGCAACCTTGTCGCGGTGATCACCGACGGGACCGCTGTCCTCGGGCTCGGTAACGTCGGCGCGCTCGCCGGCAAACCGGTCATGGAAGGCAAGGCGGTCCTGTTCAAGCGCTTTGCGGACATCGATGTCTTCGACATCGAGGTCGACGCCGAGACGCCGGAGGCGTTCATCGAGACTGTCGTGCGCATCGCGCCAACCTTCGGCGGTATCAATCTCGAAGACCTCGCTGCGCCGCACTGCTTCGACGTCGAGCAGGCGTTGATCGAACGGCTCGACATCCCGGTCTTTCATGACGACCAGCATGGCACCGCGATCATCATCGCTGCCGGCTTGCTCAATGCGCTGGAGCTGCAAGGCAAGGCCCTGGCCGATGCGCGCATCGTCGTACTCGGTGCCGGTGCGGCCGGGATCGCATCGATCAAGCTCCTGATCGAGCTCGGCGCGGACCCGCAGCGAATCCTCACGGTCGACCGCCGTGGGGTCATCCATAGTGGGCGTGACGACCTGAACCGCCATAAGGCTGAGATCGCTGTCGAGACCGACCGCCGCTCGCTCGAGGACGCCTTTCAGGACGCCGATGTCTTCATCGGTCTGTCGGGGCCGGATCTAGTGACTCGAGCGATGCTCGCGGCGATGGCGCCAAGGCCGATCGTGTTCGCCTTATCGAATCCGGTACCGGAGATTCGGCCGGAGGTTGCGTTCGAGGTTCGTGACGACCTGATCATGGCGACCGGCCGCTCCGACTATCCCAACCAGGTCAACAATGTCCTGGGCTTTCCGTTCATCTTCCGCGGTGCGCTCGATGTGCGCGCTTCGCGCATCAACAACGCGATGTGCATCGCTGCGGTGCACGCACTCAAGGATCTGACCCGGGAGCCGGTGCCGGCCTCGGTGCTCGAGGCCTACGGGCTGGATGCGCTGACTCGCGGGCCAGACTACATCATCCCCAAGCCATTGGACCCGCGGCTGCGCGACACCGTTTCAGCGGCCGTCGCTAAGGCCGCGATAGCGAGCGGCGTCGCTCGCGCTTGATGCCTCTGATCGTGGGTGATCCCAGTGCAGGACGGGCTGGGTTGTGCAGCGGATGCTCTGCGGTCGGTGCCTGTAAGGATCGAATGGGGTGCCTGCTGCGAAGTCGGCACTATTCCTGCTTAATCATCCCCGCTTAGGTTCTGCTTAGGTTCGGTTCTGGTTGGGTTCTGCTGAGGTTCTGGCGTGAGTGCAGGGACGCACCGATGGCCTCTAGTAGAATCCGTCTCGTCTGAGGCAGGTATCCAGTTATGGTTGCTCTCGCCTCGGTCGCTGATACTCGGATCATTCCCCCTCGCGACCCGATATGCACCATCTCGTTGCATTGCTGCCCTCAGGTTGTGCGCGACCGGTCAGAGCCGATTCATGCTCGGTCGCGCGTCGTTGCCGGTCGGCGGTTGTTTGACCTCCATCCCTAGGCTCGACGACCTTCGATCATCAGGCTGAATTGCCGCCCTGCGCTGAGACCGCTGCTGCGGAGTCGGGCTGGAGCGGTGAGTGACAGACGGGAGAGACCTCTATGGCCGACAAGATCATCACCATTACCGATAACGCGGCCGGTGAAAGCTTCGACTACCCGCTCAAGACAGGCACCATGGGACCCGGTGCGCTGGACATCTCCTCGCTCTACCGGGATGCCGGCTTCTTCACCTATGACCCTGGCTTCATGGCGACGGCGAGCTGCCACAGCGCCATCACCTACATCGATGGTGAGAAGGGTGTGCTGCTCTATCGGGGCTATCCGATCGAGCAGCTCGCGACCAAGGCCAGTTTCCTCGAGGTCGCCTATCTGCTGCTCTATGGTGAGCTGCCGACGGAGGAGGAGCTGATCGACTTCGAGCGTCTGATCACCCAGCACACGATGCTCAATGAGAACCTCAAACGGTTCTTGAGCGGTTTCCATTACGATGCGCATCCGATGGCGATGCTCTGTGGTGTGGTCGGCTCGCTGTCCGCGTTCTATCACGAATCGATTGATGTCCATGATCCGCGCTACCGCGAGGTCTCGGCGCATCGGCTGATCGCCAAGATGCCCACCATTGCGGCGGCCGCCTACAAGCACTTCGTCGGCGAGCCGATCATGTATCCGCGCAACGATCTGCGCTACGGCGCGAACTTCCTGCACATGATGTTCGCGACCCCCTGCGCCGATTACGAGCCCGATCTGCTCGCCGAGAAGGCACTGAATCTTCTGTTCATCCTCCATGCCGATCACGAGCAGAACGCCAGCACGTCGACCGTGCGACTGGCCGGCAGCTCGGGGGCCAATCCGTTCGCCTGTATCGCTGCCGGTATCGCATCGCTCTGGGGGCCGGCGCACGGGGGCGCCAACGAGGCCGTGCTCGATATGCTGCAGCAGATCGGCGACGTCAAGAACGTCTCCACCTATGTCGACAAGGCCAAGGACAAGGATGATCCCTTCCGGCTGATGGGCTTCGGGCATCGGGTCTACAAGAACTATGACCCGCGCGCCAAGATCATCCGCGAGGTCTGCCACCAGGTGCTCGACGAGTTCCCCGGGGCGGCCGACAGCCCGCTGCTCGAGCTGGCGGTGAAGCTCGAGGAGATCGCGCTCAACGATGAGTACTTCGTCGAGCGCAAGCTGTATCCGAACGTCGACTTCTACTCCGGTATCATCTATCGCGCCCTCGGCATCCCCCGCAATATGTTCACGGTGATGTTCGCGGTTGCGCGCACGGTCGGCTGGGTCTCACACTGGATGGAGATGATGAGCGATCCGGCCAATCGGATCGGCCGGCCGCGTCAGATCTATCACGGACCCGAGGTGCGCGATTACGTTCCGATCTCCAAGCGCTGAGCACGCACTGGTCAAGGGAGACCTAAGGCGATTTCTGTCAAAGCTCATACCGCCTTGCTGGTCTTTTCGCTCGCCTTCTTCGTCGCGCCGCCGGTCACATAGCCCGGCTATGCTCCCGGCGACGCTCCTCGAAGGCAAACGAAAATCCTGCGCAATTCGGTACGAGCTTTTCTGGCAATCGCCTAACGGGTCTGACGCGGTGCGGCTTGGCCGGTATCGGCGTCGCTTTGAGGCCGCTCCCGAACGGCCGCAACCCGGCGAAGAGGCGCAGCATCGAGGTCTTTGCTGCCGAGCTCTACGCTTTATCTCGTGGGACTTCTCCGTCACATCGACCTTAATGCCCCTCATCTGCGAGTAGCTGCTCGACCGCGCGGGTGTTCAGCCCGCGCTCGGGCCGCTCCGAGATCGCGCCCAACGGCGGGTTCTGCCGGTCTCGCGCCGGCAGCACGACGAGCTCGATCGGCACCTCACCTGCCATGAAGGCGAAGCTCGGGTGGGCCTGGCGCGTGCCGTCGGCGTAGCGCTGTTGTGCGTCGCCTTCTTGCCAGGGGATGCCCTTGTCGATCAGGCGGAAGACGATCTCGCGGGGATCGTCGGCGAAGAGATGGACGCGAACCCCTTGCTCGAGCGACGCAGTGCCGCTCAGGGATTGCCCCACCAGGCGCGGATCGAAGTCGGCGAAGGTCTTCATCGCGGCCAGCGCCTGTTCGCGCAGCCTGGTGGTGACATGCTGCTGCGCCTCGGGCTCAAACAACCGATACTCGCTCTCGAGCGCCTCTTGGATCTCGGCATTGTCGGGCCAGCAACGCTTGTTATCGATGCCGAGCCGCTGCGCTGCCTTGCGTCGCGCACGGTCCGGTTCGATCAGCCCTTGCTCGCGCATGATGCGGGCGGATTCGTAGGCGAGCTGGCGCCGCTGGCTCGCGCAAGCGCCGCGACTGGAGGGCTTGGCCCCCGCCCTTTGTCGATCCGCTGCTTCGCGCGACACACGCGAGCGCCCTGTGACCCGTGTCCCGTTTCGTCTTGGCATACCGGCTATGAGTGTTAGGCTGCGGGAGGCAGGTTCAAGACCATCTGATATAGTCTTTAGATCGTGCAGGATTTCTGAGAAGCGGGCTCCGGCCCTGCTCGAGGGCTGCTGCAGCATGTTCCGACTCGGCCTAAAACATCGGCCACTGGTTGGCGTCGATATCGGCTCGACAGCCGTGAAGCTGGTCGAGCTGGGCGCCGCACGCGCTGGTGAGGCGTTCCGTGTCGAGTCCCTCGGACTCGAGCCGCTGCCGGCTGGCGCGGTGCTCGAGAAGAAGATCGCCGATGTCCAGAAGGTGGGCGAGGCCGTTGGCGCCGCGCTGGGACGCGCCGGAACCAAGACCCGGCGGGCGGCCGTTGCCGTCGCCGGTTCTGCCGTGATCACCAAGGTGCTGTCGTTGAATGGCGACCTTTCCGATGCCGAGATGGAGGCCCAGATCCAGCTCGAGGCCGATCAGTATGTCCCTTATCCCCTGGAGGAGGTCAACCTCGATTTCGATGTGCTCGGACCGACCAAGGGCTCCGAGGGCATGGTCGATGTCCTACTAGCGGCCTCGCGCCAGGAGAACGTGGACGACCGCGTTGCCGCCCTCGAACTCGCCGGAATGGGGGCCGAGATTGTCGACATCGAGTCCAACGCCATCGAGAACGCCTGCGGTCTCCTGGCCGGCTCGCGTGGACCCGAAGAGGCGCTCGTCGCTGTCGCTGACGTCGGCGCGAGCACCACGACCCTGCATGTGCTCCACAATGGTCAGAACATCTATGCTCGCGAGCAGAGCTTCGGTGGTCAACAGTTGCTGGAAGAGGTGCAGCGACGCTCGGACGGCACCGTCGAGGGGGCCTTGGCGTTGTTGCGTGAGACGCCGCTTCGGCCCGAGATCCTGAGCGAGGTGCTGGAGCCGTTTCAGGAGACCCTAGCAAGGCAGCTCGCGCGCGCGCTGCAGTTTTTCTACTCCAATTCGCCATTCAATCAGGTTGATGCGCTGCTGGTCACGGGCGGGGTCAGCGCAGTTCCCGGCCTCGCTCAGGTGCTCGCTGAGCATCTTGGGGCTCCGGCGAGGATCGCGGACCCGCTCGGCGAGATGTCGTTGGCACCAAATCTGGACTCGGGCCTGATCACGCATGGTCGCGGCGCACTGCTGGTCGCGGTTGGGCTGGCGATGCGGCGGTTCCGCTAGATGGCCCGGATCAATCTGCTCCCCTGGCGCGAGGCTGCGCGACGGCGGCGCCAGCGCGACCTTGGCATGATCGCGGTGATCTCGGTGGCGATGGTGCTGCTGTCCGGGTTCGCGCTCAAGGTCCAGTTCGATGCGATGCTTGCCGCCCAGAATGCTCGCAACAGCTTTCTCGAGGGACAGATCGCGGTCTTGAATCGACGCATCCGCGAGATCAATCAGCTCGAGCAAAGGAAGGCGGATCTGCTGGCACGGATGGATGTCATTCAGCGGCTGCAGGAAAGCCGTCCCGAGATCGTCCATCTGGTCGACGAGCTGGTCGATGCGGTACCGGCTGGCGTGTTCCTGACCAGCCTGCGACAAGAGGGAGAGCAGCTCACCATCGAAGGACGCGCGCAATCCAACGCGCGCGTCTCGGCGTTGATGCGCAATATCGATGCGTCGGATTGGGTCGGCGGCTCCCAACTGGTGCTGATCGAGAACAAGGACGAGACCGGCACCGGATTCAGTCATTTTCGGTTGGGCTTCAAGCAGCGGCGACCCGGTTCCGGCGATGAAACGATGCAGGCAGCGGTGGATTAGGCTGGTGGTGGCATGCTGTTCTCGACCGCAGCAGCGTTTCAGGGGCGACTGAATGGACCTCAATGAGCTGGATCTGAACGAGATCGGCGACTGGCCCGCCGCCGCCAAAGCCGTGGTCATCGCGCTGCTCTGCGGCCTCGTCGGCTTTGGCTGGTATCACTTCGTCACCAGCGGCCAGATCGAGCAGCTCGAGCGTGCGGAGCAGAAGGAACAGGAGCTGCGGCAGGGCTTCGAGCGAAAGCAGCATCAGGCGGCCAATCTCGAGGCATACCGTCGTCAGTTGGCAATGATGGAGGAGTCGTTCGGGGCGATGCTACGCCAGCTTCCCGACCAGACCGAGGTGGCGTCGCTGTTGGTCGATGTCTCGCAGACGGGCTTGGCCGCCGGTCTCGAGTTCGAGCGCTTCGAGCCGGCCGCCGAGATCACGCGGGACTTCTATGCCGAGCTCCCGATCCGGGTTCGCGTCACCGGCCGATATCATGAGTTCGCGCGCTTCATCAGCGGACTTGCCGCCCTGCCTCGCATCGTCACCGTTCATGATATCGAGATCAGTCGGGGCGATGACCCCGGAGACGCAAGCGCCCAGGGCACAGCGATGACACTCGGCGCGATCGTGAAGACCTACCGTTATCTTGATGATCTGGCGCCATGATGCCTGAACGGCCGGGCCTCCTGCCGATCTGGACGGTCCTCGCAGCGCTATCCTGGCTGCTGACCTCCTGCGCCGACCCCGATCTGGCGCAGCTCGAGACCTATGCCACGCGCATCAAGGCGCGGGAGCCGGGACCGATCGAGCCCGTTCCCGAGATCCCGCCGGTGACGACCTACGTCTACGATCCGGACGAGCGCCGCGATCCGTTTACGATGGATGATCAGTCAGCCGAGGTCGCGCAGCAGGGCCTGAACGGGCTGGCTCCGGACCCGACGCGGCGCAAGGAGCCTTTAGAGGCCTATTCCCTTGATGCGCTCCGGATGGTCGGTACGCTCGAGCAGGATCAGAGACGCTGGGCGTTGATCACGACGCCCGACGGGCGACTGCATCGGGTGCAGGTTGGCAATTTTCTCGGCCGCAACAACGGAGAGATCGTCAAGATCAAGCCCGACCAGCTCGAGCTGACCGAGCTGGTCGAGGAGCAACCCGGTCAGTGGCAGCAACGCCAGGCATCGATGGCACTCAAAGACTAGGGGCAATGCTGATGATCCGACAATGCTCATGGCCCGCCTTATCGCGTAGTCGCCTTTGCTCGAAGCTCCTTCGTTTGCTGGTCTTGATGAGCCTCACGGCGCCTTTTGCGTCAGCGGTCTTTGCGGCAAGCCTGGAGGATGTCGATTTCGTATCGCTGCCGGGCAACCAGGTCGAGATCAAGCTCGGTTTTTCGGACGCGCCAGCAAGACCAAGCGATTTCGCGACCGAGAATCCAGCCCGAATCGCCATTGACTTCCCGAATGCGACCAGCCGTCTGGGGCGCAAGCCGATCCCGATCGGGGTTGGTCCAGCGCAGAGCCTCGTCGCGATCGAGGCGAGCGATCGAACCCGGGTGGTCATCAATCTGAATCAGAGCGTTCCCTATTCCCTCGAGACCCGCGGCAACCAGGTCAGCGTCGCATTGAATCCTGGCCCGAGGACGGCACCGTCACGATCGCGCGCGCTCTTGGGGTCAGAACGCACTGCTCAAGCGGTAACAAGGGTGCGCGGTGGTGCCCTCAAGGATATCGATTTTCGCCGTGGCTCGGAAGGTGAGGGGCGTGTGATCATCAACTTGCCGTCGTCTGATACCCGCGTCAATGTCGCAGAGGAGGGGCGCGATGTCGTGGTCGGGATCGCCGACACGCGGTTGCCGCAGCGCCTGCTTCGGCGTCTCGATGTGGTCGATTTCGGCACGCCAGTCGTCGCTGTCGAGTCGCGGCCCGAGGGTGATGATGTCAGGGTCGATATCCAGACAGCCGCTGAGTTCGATTATCTCGCCTATCAGACCGGTAATCTGTTCACGATCGAATTCCGTGCGCTCACGCCGGCCAAAAAGGAACAGCTCGAGCGCGAGAAGATTGTCTTCTCCGGGGACCGACTCTCGCTGAACTTTCAGGACATCGAGGTCCGAGCGGTGCTGCAGATGATCGCTGATTTCACCGGCCTGAACCTGGTTGCAAGCGATACGGTACAGGGCGGTATTACGCTGCGACTCAAGAATGTGCCCTGGGATCAGGCGCTCGACATCATCCTGAAGACCAAAGGGCTGGCGATGCGCCGCACCGGGAATGTGATCATGGTCGCGCCGGCTGAAGAGCTGGCTGGGAGGGAGCGGCTTCAGCTCGAGTCGCGGCAGAAGATTCAGGAGCTAGCGCCACTGCGCACTGAGTTTATCCAGATTAACTATGCAAAGGCAGAAGATATTGCTGAGATCTTGAAGGGATACCGAGACGAGGCCAGTGAAATTACCCAACTTGGAGATGGTGGTCCACTCCAGCTATTGGCTGGCGAACGGCAAGCTCCCATGTTGTCTGCTCGCGGTTCGGTTGCTTTCGACGAACGAACGAATGCCATCATAGTTAATGAAACAGTTGAAAGACTGATGGCGATACGCGAGCTTATTGCCAAGCTGGATGTGCCTGTGCGGCAAGTGCTGATTGAGTCTCGGGTTGTGATTGCGAATAATAACTTTGCCCGAGATTTGGGTGTCCGCTTCGGCGTTAGTGGGTCAGTAGGACGGTCTGGAGACAATGAGCTGCTTGTCGGTGGCGGTGAGATCAATGATGGTGTTGGCCTTGGTCCCTATGGGTTTTTTGACATTGGCGAGTTTGGCGGGGATTCCCAAGGCGGACGATTCAATGTGCCGTTGCAAAGGGGTGCCGGTAACGAGATTAGAAACGATGCTGGTGCGCCAAACCTCTGGGTGAATCTTCCAGCACCCGATCCTGCTGGTGCGGTGAATTTCTTGCTTGGCAAGGTGGGCTCTCACTTGATCACATTGGAGTTGTCTGCGATGCAGCGGGAGGGAAGAGGTGAGATCATCTCGAGTCCGCGTGTCGTGACAGCAGATCAGACGCCAGCCGTGATCGAGGTCGGGCAGGATATCCCCGTCGTGACCCCCGCTACGGCCGAGCAGCCGGCGAGCGTTCGCTATGAGCCCGCAACATTGAAGCTTGATGTGACGCCTCATATTACCCCTGATGGGCGGGTGATTATGGATTTGAAGGTCAACAAGGACGAGGCTGATTTTACCTTTACCGTCGACGGCAACCCGTTACGGAATCGGCGGGCCGTCGAGACATCGGTGCTGGTGGATAACGGGGAGACGATCGTTCTTGGTGGGGTGTTCGAGGGGCAAAAGGATTTTTCAGTTGAAAAAGTGCCTTGGTTGGGCGATCTTCCTGTGGTCGGGAGACTTTTTAAGTCGACCTCGCGCTTGGAGTCGAATCAAGAGCTATTGATCTTTGTCACTCCGAAGATTCTGAAATCGGATCTCGCTGTACGCTGATCCCACATTCGCAAAGGGGCGTCTTAATCGGCGCTCGGTATCTTGTGCGCCTTGCCCGCAACGGGCAAATCTGGCATACCTAACGTTATGATCAGACCACCGAACATCTTCCTCGTCGGCCCGATGGGCGCCGGCAAGAGCACCGTCGGCCGCCAGCTCGCTGAGGCGCTGGGCTACGAGTTCCGCGACAGCGATCAGGAGATCCAGCGCCGAACCGGCGTCGATATCCCGACCATCTTCGAATTCGAGGGCGAAGAGGGCTTCCGCAAGCGGGAGCGTAACGTCGTCGAGGAACTGGCGCAGGAGGACGGCATCGTGCTCGCGACCGGTGGGGGCGTCGTGCTCACGCCGGAGAACCGACAGCAGCTGGCCGCCCGCGGCTTCGTGATCTACCTGCATTGCAGCCCGGAGCAGCAATTCGCGCGCACTGCCCGCGACCGGAGCCGGCCGTTGATCGATACCGAGGACCCGCAGCAGCGCTTGCGCGATCTGATGGCCGAGCGCGAGCCGATCTATCGCCAGGTTGCGGACATGGTCGTCTCGACGGAGCGGCGCGGAACGGCATCGGTGGTCAAGGAGATCCGCCGTCGCCTCGAGAGTGAAGAGCTCTAGAATGACCGATCTCGGGCCGGTTACCAACCCTGCGAGCGCTCAGCATCGGCTCGATGTCGAGCTTGGCGAGCGTGCCTATCCGATCGTCATCGGCCGCGGGCTTCTGACAGACCCCGAGCAGTATCGCCCGTTCGTGATCGGTCGGCGGGTGATGATCGTATCCAACGAGACGGTCGCCCCGCTCTATCTGGAAGCGGTTCGACAGGGACTGGCTGATTTCGAGACCGCGGAGGTGATCCTGCCTGACGGCGAGCAACACAAGGACCTGGCGACCCTCAACCGGATCTTCGATGCACTGCTGGAGCAGCACTTTGGTCGCGACACCACCCTGGTTGCGCTTGGCGGCGGTGTGGTCGGTGATATGGCAGGTTTTGCGGCAGCCTGCTACCAGCGCGGCGTGCCCTTCATCCAGGTCCCGACAACGTTGCTGGCACAGGTCGATTCGTCGGTCGGGGGCAAGACCGGGGTCAACCATCCGGCCGGTAAGAATATGATCGGCGCCTTCCATCAGCCGCGTGCGGTGATCGCCGATACCGACACACTCGCCACGCTTCCCGGGCGGGAGCTCTCGGCCGGGCTGGCAGAGGTGATCAAGTACGGGCTGATCGCGGATCGGCCTTTCTTTGACTGGCTCGAGGAGCAGGCCGAGTCGTTGCGGGCGCTTGAGCCTGCAGCACTGGCCACGGCCATCGCCCGCTCCTGCCGGAACAAGGCGCAGGTCGTCGCTGCCGATGAGCGCGAGGCCGGACAGCGCGCGTTGTTGAACCTCGGGCATACCTTCGGCCATGCGATCGAGGCGGGCGCCGGTTACGGTGAGTGGCTGCACGGTGAAGCGGTCGGGGTCGGCTTGGTGATGGCGGCGCGGCTCTCGCGACGGCTCGGTTGGCTCGATGAAGAGGCGGTCAGCCGCGTACGCCGTCTGGTGAGCCGCTGTGGGTTGCCGCTGGTGCCACCGGCCGATCTCGCGCCCGAGCGCTGGCTCGAGCTGATGGCAGTCGATAAAAAGGTCCAGGATGGGCAGCTGCGATTGGTGCTGCTGCGCGGCATCGGCGAGGCGGTGCTGACCAGCGATGTCGACGCGGACCTGTTGCGTGCGAGCATTCAATCGGCGCCAGCGGACGCTCTCTAACCGACTGGCCAAGGACCGCGTCACGATTTCTCCAACAGCGGTTGCCGTGTGCCCGGGGCTGCACTGCGCTGGCCCCTTTACGGACCGCTGTGCACCGCCTTGGAGCGGCTGCGATGGCAGCACGGCCGAACTTGGTGAGCCTCCTTGGTGCCAAAGGCATGGCATAGTGGCTGCTTCCTCAGTATGATTCGCTGTTCGCTATCTGCTGCGCTTGGTCAAGCCTGTCGCGGAACCCTGCCCAGCTCGGGCCAGGTACGACCCTCTTGTCGGCGGTCGGCTGCCTCTGCGGCCCGATGCGCCTCGGCCAGGCGTCTAATCATTGTTTAAGCCAAACCGGAACTTCCCCGATGCCTTGGGCACTGAGGGGACGTCATTTTCGACCGCGAAAGACCCGGTTTAGGGAGGTCCTCTGATGAACCTTCACGCCTATCCAGTTGCTCAGGGCCTGTACGATCCCGCTCACGAGCGCGATTCCTGTGGTGTCGGCTTCGTTTGCCACATCAAGAACCAAAAGAGCCACCGCATCATCGAGCAGGGACTCGAGATCCTGGAGCGGCTCACGCACCGGGGCGCAGTCGGCGCCGACCCGAAGGCCGGCGATGGTGCCGGTATCCTGGTCCAGATGCCGGACGCCTTCTTCCGGGCGGTGGTCGATTTCGAACTGCCCGCGCTCGGCCACTACGGCGTCGGCATGGTCTTCCTGCCTCAGGACGAGTCCGCGCGCGCCGAGATGCAGGCAACGGTCGAGCGGCATCTCACTGAAGGCGGGCAGTCGGTCCTCGGCTGGCGCGATGTCCCGGTCGACAACAGAGAGCTCGGCGAGAGTGTCCTGCCGACCGAGCCGGTCGTACGCCAGGTCTTCATCGGCTGTGGTGAGAATTGCCCCGATCAAGATGCGTTCGAGCGCAAGCTGTTCGTCGTGCGCAAGCGGATGGACAACGCGATCCGTGCCCATGGCTACGACAAGACGGCGTACTACGTCTCCTCGATGTCGTCGCGCACGATCAACTACAAGGGCATGCTGCTCGCCAGTCAGGTCGGCAGCTACTACCTGGACCTCCAAGACGAGCGCTTCGAGTCGGCCCTGGCGCTGGTGCATCAGCGCTTCTCGACCAACACCTTCCCGACCTGGGACCTTGCGCAGCCGTTCCGGATGATCTGCCATAACGGCGAGATCAACACCTTGCGCGGCAATGTCAACTGGATGGCCGCCCGGCGCCATACGATGCGCTCCGAGGTCCTCGGCGACGATCTGGACACGATCTGGCCACTGATCCCCGAGGGTCAATCCGACTCGGCCTGCTTCGACAATGCGCTCGAGCTGCTGGTGATGGGCGGTTATTCGCTGGCACAGGCGATGATGCTGCTGATCCCCGAGGCCTGGTCCGGCAACCATTTGATGGATGAGAAGCGCCGCGCCTTCTATGAGTTCCATGCGGCCTTGATGGAGCCCTGGGACGGCCCCGCTGCGATCGCGTTCACCGACGGCCGCCAGATCGGCGCCACGCTGGACCGCAACGGCCTACGCCCGGCGCGCTACCTGGTCACCAACGATGACCTGGTCGTGATGGGCTCGGAGATGGGCGTGCTCGACATCCCCGACGAGCGCATCGTCAAGAAGTGGCGGCTGCAGCCAGGCCGGATGTTCCTGATCGACCTCGAGCAGGGCCGCATCATCGACGATGCCGAGGTCAAGGCCGAGCTGGCTGAGGCCAAGCCCTATCAGGAGTGGCTCGACCGCACCCAGATCCACCTCGACTCATTGCCGACCGACGTCGCGCCGATGGCGCCCGAGGAGAGCGTGCTCCTCGATGCCCAGCAGGCGTTCGGCTACACGCAGGAGGACGTCAAGTTTCTGCTGACTCCGATGGTCGTCAGCGGCCAGGAGGCGGTCGGCTCGATGGGCGCCGATAACCCGCCATCGGTGCTCTCGTCGCGCTCCAAGCATCTGTCGACCTACTTCAAGCAGAACTTCGCCCAGGTCACCAATCCGGCCATCGACCCGATCCGCGAGGAGCTGGTGATGTCGCTGGTGTCGCTGATCGGCCCACGGCCGAACCTGCTCGGCCTCAATGAGGCCGGCCAGCACTGGCGGCTCGAGGTCGACCAGCCGGTGCTGACCAACGAGGACCTGGAGCGCATCCGCCACATCCAGGACAACTCCGGCGGGGCCTTCCGCACCAAGAACCTGCACATGGTCTACCCGGCCGCCGAGGGGGCGGAGGGGATGGCGCCGGCATTGGAACGGCTCTGCCAGGAGGCCGAGGCCGCGGTCCATGAGGGTCACAACATCCTGATCCTGTCGGACCGCAACACCAACGCCGATTTCATCCCGATCCCGGCGCTGCTGGCGACCTCGGCGGTGCATCACCATCTGATCCGCACCGGCCTGCGCACCAGCTCTGGGCTGGTGGTCGAGACCGGTGGTGCGCTCGAGGTGCATCACTTTGCGACCCTGGCCGGCTACGGCGCCGAGGCGATCAATCCCTATCTCGCGTTCGATACCATCCAGTCGCTGCTGCCGCGGCTGCGGCCGGACAGCCAGGGCACGCTCAGTTTCGAGGAGGCCCAGGGTCGCTACATCAAGGCCGTCGGCAAGGGGTTGAAGAAGGTGATGTCCAAGATGGGCATCAGCACCTTCCAAAGCTACTGCGGTGCGCAGATCTTCGACGCTGTGGGGCTCAACCGCGAGTTCGTCGCTAAGTACTTCACCGGCACCACCAGCATGGTCGAGGGGGTCGGGCTGGCCGAGGTCGCGCGCGAGGCCGTCCTCTGGCATACGCGCGGTTACGGCGAGGAGCAGATCCTGCGGCGCCATCTCGACGTCGGCGGCGACTACGCCTTCCGGCTGCGTGGCGAGGATCATGTGTGGACGCCCGACACCATCGCCAAGCTCCAGCACGCGACCCGCGCCAACGATGCGAGCACCTATGCCGAGTATTCACGGATGGTCAACGAGCAGAACGAGAAGCTGCTGACCTTCCGTGGGCTGATGGAGCTGAAATGGGCCGACGAGCCGATCCCGCTTGACGAGGTCGAACCGGCTTCGGCGATCGTGAAGCGGTTCGCAACCGGTGCGATGTCGTTTGGCTCGATCAGCTACGAGGCGCACTCGACGCTGGCCAGGGCGATGAACGCGATCGGCGGCAAGTCGAACACCGGCGAAGGCGGTGAGGAGGCCGAACGCTTCCTGCCGCTGGCCGATGGCTCGATGAACCCGGAGCGCTCGGCGATCAAGCAGGTCGCCTCGGGTCGCTTCGGCGTCACCACCGAGTATCTGGTCAACGCCGATGACATCCAGATCAAGGTTGCCCAAGGCGCCAAGCCGGGCGAGGGCGGTCAGCTGCCCGGCCACAAGGTCAATGCGCAGATCGCACGTGTGCGCCACTCGACCCCGGGTGTTGGCTTGATCTCGCCACCGCCGCACCACGATATCTACTCGATCGAGGACCTCGCACAGCTGATCCACGATCTGAAGAACGTGAATCCGAACGCGCGCATCTCGGTCAAACTGGTCTCCGAGGTCGGTGTCGGCACGGTTGCCGCCGGCGTCTCCAAGGCCCATGCCGATCATGTGACCATCGCCGGCTACGACGGCGGCACCGGCGCTTCACCGCTGACCTCGATCAAGCATGCCGGCTCGCCCTGGGAGATCGGTCTCGCCGAGACCTATCAGACCCTGGTGCTGAACCGGCTGCGCGGGCGCATCGCGGTGCAGGTCGACGGCGGCATGCGCACCGGCCGCGATGTGGTCATCGGCGCGCTGCTCGGTGCCGACGAGTTCGGCTTCGCGACCGCGCCGCTGATCGTCGAGGGCTGCATCATGATGCGCAAGTGCCACCTGAATACCTGCCCGGTCGGGGTGGCGACACAAGACCCGGAGCTGCGCAAGAAGTTCACCGGCAAGCCCGAGCATGTCGTCAACTACTTCTTCTTCGTCGCCGAAGAGATCCGGCAGTTGATGGCCAAGCTTGGCTTCCGCACCATGAACGAGATGATCGGCCAGATGGACCGCATCGAGATGCGCCACGCGATTGAGCACTGGAAGGCGAAGGGGCTCGATTTCTCACGCATCCTGACCAAGCCGCAGGTTGGTCCCGAGGTGGCGCTCTACAATTGCGAGCCGCAGGACCATGGTCTGGACAAGGCGTTGGATCACCAGCTGATCGAGCAGGCGCAGCCGGCCTTGGAGCGCGGTGAGCCCGTGCGAATCGAGACCGAGGTCAAGAACTTCAACCGCACCGTCGGCGCCTTGCTGTCCGGACGGGTCGCCGAGCGCTACGGCTATAAGGGGCTTCCCGACGACAGCATCTACATCAAGGCGCACGGCATCGGCGGGCAGTCGTTCGGCGCTTGGCTCGCGCACGGCGTGACCATCGAGCTCGCCGGTGAGGCCAATGATTACGTTGGCAAAGGGCTCTCGGGCGGCCGTATCATCATCTATCCGCCCGCCGATGCGAGTATCGAGCGCGCCGAAGACAACATCATTGTCGGCAACACGGTGCTCTATGGGGCGATCAGCGGCGAGGTCTATTTCCGCGGTGTTGCCGGCGAACGCTTCTGCGTCCGCAATTCAGGCGTGACCGCGGTCGTCGAGGGCGTCGGCGATCACGGCTGCGAGTACATGACCGGCGGGGTGATGGTCTGCCTTGGCCCCACAGGGCGCAACTTCGCCGCCGGCATGTCCGGCGGCATCGCCTATGTGCTGGACGCGGATGGCACCTTCGCCGAGCACTGCAATCAGGCGATGGTCGAGCTCGAGCCGATCGCGGCCGAGGACGCCGCGCTCGAGGCCCTGGACCACCAGGGTGGTGACCTCGAGACCCATGGCTTCGTCGATGTCAGCCATGATATGACCCGCTTCGACGCGCTGCGGCTGCGCCAGCTCATCGAACGACACCTGCATTTCACCCGTTCCGAGGTCGCCCAGCGCATCCTGGCCGATTGGCCGGCGATGCTGCAGCAGTTCGTGAAGGTGATGCCGGTCGACTACAAACGAGCGCTGACGCAGATGCAGGCGACCAAGAGCCGCCCGCCGCAGCCCGCGAAGCCGCATCCGTCCAAGCTCAGAGAGGTTGTCGAACATGGGTAAGCCAACCGGATTCATGGAATACGAGCGGGTCGAGCTGGCCTATGAGCCGGCGTCCGACCGCATCGTCCATTACAACGAGTTCGTCAAGCCCATGAGTGATGCCGAGATCGGCATCCAGGGCGCGCGCTGCATGGATTGCGGTATCCCGTATTGCCATCAGGGCTGTCCGGTCAACAACATCATCCCGGACTGGAACGATCTGGTCTATCAGCAGGACTGGGAGGCCGCGATCGAGGTGCTGCACTCGACCAACAACTTCCCGGAGTTCACCGGCCGCATCTGTCCGGCCCCCTGCGAGGCGAGCTGCACGCTGAACATCGACGACAACCCGGTCGCGATCAAGGCGATCGAGCGCGCGATCGCCGACAAGGCCTGGGAGCAGGGCTGGGTCAAGCCGCAGGTGCCGACCCATCGCACCGGCAAGCGCATCGCGGTGGTCGGCTCCGGGCCAGCCGGTCTGGCCTGCGCCCAGCAGCTCGCCCGCGCCGGCCATACCGTCTCGCTGTACGAGAAGGAGGACCGCATCGGCGGCCTGCTGCGTTACGGGATTCCGGACTTCAAGCTCGCGAAGGTGATGATCGACCGGCGCATGAGCCAGATGCGCGCCGAGGGCGTCGAGTTCCACACCCATTGCCACATCGGTGTCGATCTGCCGGTCGCCAGGCTGATGGACGAGTATGACGCGGTCGTGCTCTCCGGTGGCTCCGAGAAGCCGCGCGACCTCGATGTGCCCGGGCGCAGCTACAACGGCATCCATTTCGCGATGGATTTTCTGCGCGCCAACTCCAAGCGCGTGCAGGGCGTCTATGTCCCGGATGAAGACTTCATCAGCGCCAACGACAAGCATGTGATCGTGATCGGCGGCGGCGATACCGGCTCCGACTGCATCGGCACCTCGAATCGTCACGGCGCCAAATCGGTGATCCAGATCGAGCTGCTGGATAAGCCGCCGGAGAAGGAGGACAAGGGGCTGACCTGGCCCGACTGGCCCAACAAGCTGCGCACCTCGACCTCGCAAGAGGAGGGCTGTGAACGGATGTGGAATGTCCTCACCAAGTCATTCGAGTCCGATGCCGACGGCAATGTGACGCTGTTGAACTATGTGCTGGTGCGCTGGGACAAGGACGCGAACGGGCGCTGGCAGATGTCCGAGGTCGAGGGCTCCGAGGGGCAGCTCAAGGCCGACCTGGTGCTGCTGGCGATGGGCTTCGTGCATCCGGTCCATGAGGGCATGCTCGACGAGCTGCGCGAGGCCAAGGGGCTAGAGCTCGATCCGCGCGGCAACGTCAAGGGCAACACCGAGGGGCCGCAGGCCTACTACACTAATGTCGAGGGCGTATTCGCCGCCGGCGACATGCGACGTGGGCAATCCCTGGTGGTCTGGGCCATTCGAGAGGGACGCCAATGCGCGCGGGCGGTCGATGAATGGCTGATGGGACGCTCCGACCTACCGCGCTAGGCGCTGTCGCTATGCAGGAATTCCACGGAACCACTATCCTTTCGGTGCGCCGCGGGCGTCACGTCGTCATCGGCGGTGATGGTCAGGTCTCGCTCGGCCAGACCGTTATCAAGGGCAATGCGCGGAAGGTGCGCCGGCTGTACAAGGATCAGGTCCTGGCCGGCTTCGCCGGGGCGACGGCCGATGCCTTCACCCTGTTCGAGCGCTTCGAGGCGAAGCTCGAGCGCCATCAGGGTCATCTGACGCGCTCAGCCGTCGAGCTGGCCAAGGATTGGCGTACCGATCGCATGCTGCGCCGCTTGGAAGCGATGCTGTGCGTGGCCGATCATGAGGCATCACTGATCATCTCCGGCACCGGTGACGTGCTCGAGCCCGAGCATGACCTGATGGCGATCGGCTCCGGCGGCTCGTTCGCGGCCTCGGCCGCGCGGGCGCTGCTGGAGAGCACCGATCTCGGGCCGCGCGAGATCGTCGAGCGCTCGCTTGGGATTGCGGCCGATATCTGCGTCTACACCAACCGCAACCTCGCGATCGAGGAGCTTGCCGAGGAGTAGAGGTCAGGCGTTGCCGGTGCCCCGAGCGGGTTGGCGGCATCCTGGTCCAATGCACCGAATCCACACAGCGCGTCACCGGGCTCAAGGCTGCTGACGCGCCCAACGAAAAGCGCTGCTGCCATGTCCGATACCACCCCGCGCCGAATCGTCGCCGAGCTCGACAAGCATATCGTTGGTCAGGATGAGGCCAAGCGGGCGGTCGCGATCGCACTGCGCAATCGCTGGCGTCGGGCCCAGATCCCCGAGCCGATGCGCTCCGAGATCACGCCGAAGAATATCCTGATGATCGGTCCGACCGGTGTTGGTAAGACCGAGATCGCCCGCCGGCTCGCACGCTTGGCGAATGCCCCCTTTATCAAGGTCGAAGCGACCAAGTTCACCGAGGTCGGCTATGTCGGGCGCGATGTCGAGTCGATCATCCGTGATCTGGCCGATATCGCGATCAAGATGGAGCGCGAGGAGGCGATGCAGCAGAATCGCGGGCGTGCTGAGAGCGCGGCCGAGGAGCGTATCCTCGATGCGCTGCTGCCGCCGCCATCGGACTTCGACGAGGACAGCCGGGGTGGAGGTGCCTCCTCTGCGACGCGGGACAAGTTCCGGCAGAAGCTGCGTTCCGGTGATCTAGACGACCGCGAGATCGAGATCGAGGTCAGCCAGGCGCCGCTCGGGGTCGAGATCATGGCCCCGCCCGGCATGGAGGATATGACCAATCAGCTCCAAGGGCTGTTCAAGAACCTCGGCTCCAACCGCTCCAAGCGGCGCAAGCTCAAGATCAGCGAGGCGCGCAAGGTGCTGCTCGACGAGGAGGCCGCCAAGCTCATCAACGAGGAGGAGATGAAGCTCAAGGCGATGACCAATGTCGAGCAGAACGGCATCGTCTTCCTCGACGAGATCGACAAGGTCACCCGCCGCGCCGAGCAGAGCGGCGGCGCCGATGTCTCGCGCGAAGGCGTCCAGCGCGATCTGCTGCCGCTGGTCGAGGGCAGCACGGTCTCGACCAAGCACGGGATGGTCAAGACCGATCACATCCTGTTCATCGCCTCCGGTGCCTTCCATCTCGCGAAGCCTTCGGACCTGGTACCCGAGCTGCAGGGCCGGCTGCCGATCCGGGTCGAGCTCCAAGCGCTGACCTCGGACGATTTCATCCGCATCCTCACCGAGCCCGACGAGTCGCTGACTGACCAGTATGCGGCCCTGCTCGGGACCGAAGGCGTCACCATCGACTTCGTTGAGGACGGGATACGGCGCATCGCCGAGATCGCCTATCAGGTCAACGAGCGCACCGAGAACATCGGCGCGCGCCGGCTGCACACGGTCATGGAGCGGCTGCTCGAAGACGTCTCCTTCAATGCCACCGAGATGGACCGCGTCAGCGTCACCATCGATGCCAATTACGTCGATCAGAACCTCGGTGAGCTCGCCGCCGACGAGGACCTGTCGCAGTACATCCTCTGAGCTGTTACCCCCGAAAGGGCTTCTGACGGGCACCGTGCTCCAATGTCTCCGGGTGAGCTGCGGTCCGTTTCTATACCCATCGCAAACCGATTTTCGGCTTTCCTCGACCGCTCCGGGTCGCGTAACGGCGCTCGGGGGACGCCGTCAATCCATCCCTGGAGGCTTGACGACGGCATCCATGCCGTCGACACCCCCGCTCGCCGTCACCCGACCCTCCGCTCTGCCGTGCCGAGCATTGACGTGCTTTGGGTATAACAGGCAAGGCTTCTCGGGCACTGGGGTTTTGCGCCGCCTTCGCTATCGGCTGCTGCGTCCCCATCATCGAGTGCAACCCGCAGTCGCGGACAAGATCCACAACAAGGAGTCCTCATGCCGACACCAACCGAGTTCAATCTTCATCGCAGTTCCCGCGTGCTGGAGATCACCTTCGATGATGGTGCGCACTTCAACCTGCCGGTCGAGTTCCTGCGCGTCTATTCGCCCTCTGCCGAGGTCCAGGGGCATGGGCCTGGACAGCGCGTGCTGCAGGTCGGTAAGGAGGATGTGAACATCGACAAGATCGAGCCGGTCGGCAACTATGCCGTCTGCCTCTTCTTCGACGATGAGCACAACACCGGGATCTACTCCTGGGAATATCTCTACAAGCTCGGCCAGAACCAAGCAGAGCTCTGGAAGACCTATCTCGAGGAGCTAGAGAAGGCGGGGCACAAGCGCAAGGTGCGGCCTTCCTGAGGTTCTCAGGTTCAGCTGCGGCGCGAAAAGATCAACAGTCGCCAGAAGATCGCGAGACTGGTTACGAACATCGCACTCGCGGCGATCGGTGCGACCAGTGGCCAGGGCAGGATCTCCGGTGGTGGCAGCAGGAGCAGGGTCGTGCCAAGGGTTGCGAGCACGATCGCGATCAAGACCGAGCTCGAACGCCGCTCGCTGTCCCGGATCTGGGCACCGAGCTCGGCGAAGCTGCGGTTGCTGCCTTCGGGATAGAGGGCCGCCTCGTGCTCGAGCTGATCGATAATCCGAGTGAGCGCGATCGGTAGCTCGGGCAGCCGCTCGGCGAGCGCCGGCCAGTTGTAGGCGAGACGCCGGCTGAGCATCCGCGGGCCGATCTGCTCGCGCATCCAGCGCTCCATGAACGGCTTGGCGGTGGTCCAGAGGTCGAGCTGCGGATAGAGCTGGCGGCCCAGCCCCTCGATGTTAAGCAGGGTCTTCTCGAGCAGGACGAGCTGCGGTTGGATCTCCATGTCGAACCGACGTGCGGTCTGGAACAGATTGACCAGGAAGCCGCCGAACGAGATCTCGGAGAGCGGCTTCTCGAAGATCGGCTCGCAGACGGTCCGGATTGCGGACTCGAATTCCTCGACCCGGGTGCCGCGCGGGACCCAGCCTGATTCCACATGGAGCTCGGCGACACGCCGATAATCGCGGCGGAAGAACGCAAGCAGGTTCTCGGCGAGATAGCGCTGGTCCTCTTTGGTCAGGGTGCCGACGATCCCGAAATCCACTGAGATATAGCGGCCGGTCGGCTCGACGAAGATGTTGCCGGGGTGCATGTCGGCGTGGAAGAAGTTGTCCCGGAACACCTGGGTGAAGAAGATCTCGACGCCGCGGGTGCCGAGCGAGCGCATGCTGATCCCCTGCTCCTTGAGCTGATCGACCTGGGAGACCGGGGTGCCGTAGATGCGCTCCATCACCATCACGTTCGGCCGGGTCCAGTCCCAGAACACCTCGGGGATATAGAGCAGCTGGCTGTGCTTGAAGTTGCGCCTGAGCTGCGAGGCATTGGCGGCCTCGCGCTGGAGGTTGAGCTCGTCGAAGATGGTCTTCTCGTATTCGCGCACCACCTCGACTGGCCGCAGCCGTCGCCCATCCGGCCAATAGCGCTGCGCCAGATGCGCAAAGGTCAGCATCAGGTCGACGTCGCGGCGGATGATGCGCTCGATGTCCGGGCGCAGGACCTTGACGATGACCTCTTGCCCGTCCTTGAGCCGCCCCGTATGGACCTGCGCGATCGAAGCACTGGCGAGCGGCTGCTCCTGGAACTCGTCCAGCACCGTCTCGATCGGCTGACCCCAGGCCTTCTCGATCAGCCGGCGGGCCTCCGGCGCCGGGAACGGGGGAACGCGGTCCTGCAGGCGCGCGAGCTCCACCGCCAGCTCCTCGGGCAGCAGGTCGACACGGGTCGAGAGCAGCTGACCGAACTTGATGAAGATCGGCCCGAGCTCCTCGAGTGCCAGCCGGACCCGGACCGGATAGGCCGGGAGATTGCGTCGATACCAGTGCCAGGGTGCCAGATAGAGGAAGAAGCGCAGCGGCCGGAATAGCTTGGTCGCGACGATGACCTCATCGAGACCATGCTTGAGCAGCACCAGGTTGATGTGGAGCAGCCGCAGCGACTGCGAGAGGCGAAACATGCGCAATCCGACCCGCTGCTCAGGCTAGACGGGGCCTGCGCTTGTATCGGGGTCGCCGGTTTGGCGGGTCAGCCGATCGATGCGTGCTTCGATGCGCTCGACGTCGTCGCGTAAGCGGTCGACCCCGTCCAGGAACGCGTTCATCTCGGGCTCGCTCGGCAGAAAGCGGCCTTCCTCGATGAGATACTCGCGCAGATCGGTGGTCAGGAGCTGCCCGCTGCGTCCACCCCAGCGGCTTGCCGAACGCACTTGGTCACCAATGCGGTGGGCGAGTGCATCGCCGACGAGCTTTGCGAGCTGCTCTTCCCAGTCGATATCGAGCCCCTTGATGAGCTCGCCAAGCGATTGCGCGAGGCTGTTGTCGCCATCGATGGTGACGGCGCCACTGAAGACCTCATCTTCGCGATGCTCGGCCAGGGCCATGCTCAACAGCGCGGCCGGTGTGGCGCGGACCACGCAGTCTGGCTCGGCCGCATAATCTCCGTACAGGCGCAGCGCGTCGGTCTCCGGGACCAGGTGGAGGTGCAGCCCGATGCCCATGAGCTCAACCCGCAGCACACGCCCCTGGAGCTTGGCGAGGGCCGCCGCCCCTTCCGGGTCGAGCGCGAGCAGACGATTGATCAAGGCCTCGACAGCCGCCAGCGCGGCGGTCGGCGGCGCCACATAATCAGTGGGCTCGGGTTCGCTGCTCACAGCTTGTAACCGCGGTGGATGGCGACGATGCCGCCAGTGAGATTGACGAACTCACAGCGCTCGAAACCCGCCTGTTCCATCATCGAGCGCAGGGTCTCCTGATCGGGGTGCATCCGGATCGATTCGGCCAGGTAGCGGTAGCTGTCCGCATCGCCGGCGACGAGCCGTCCCAGATTCGGAAGCACCGAGAAGGAATAGAGATCGTAGGCCTTCGCCAACGGCTTGGTGGTCGGATGCGAGAACTCGAGGATCAGCGCCCGGCCGCCGGGTCGGAGCACGCGACAGATCTCGTTCAGCGCGTACTGCTTGTGGGTGACGTTGCGCAGCCCGAACCCGATGGTGACGCAGTCGAAGCTGTTCCCGGCGAAGGGCAGCGTTTCGGCGTCGGCCAGCACATAGTCGAGGTTGCCAACGATGCCGGCGTCGACCAGACGCTCACGCCCCTGTGCGAGCATGGCCTGATTGATGTCCGACATCACGACACCGCCGTCGGCGCCGACAATGCGTGCGAATTGCTCGGCGAGGTCGCCGGTTCCAGCCGCAAGGTCGAGCACCCGCTGCCCGCGCCGTACGCCGGCCAGCTCGATCGTGCGGCGTTTCCAGAGCCGATGGATGCCGAGCGACATCAGGTCGTTCATCAGGTCGTAGCGGGTCGCGACCGAGTCGAAGACGGCGCGCACGCGGCTGGCCTTCTCCTTGACCGGGACTTCCTGATAGCCGAAATGGGTGGTCTTATCGTCGGACATCGCAGGCGGTGCTCAATGGACACGGCTGGTTAATGGCGCGAGTGTACACCTTCGGGGCCAAACCCGAGCTGAGAGGTGTCAACGGGCGCGGATCATGATGCTTTCCTGGCCTTCGCGGGCGAGCTTGGCGCTCAGCGACTGTGCCTGGGTCTTATCATAGGTACCGGTACGGACACGATGATAGGTCTGACCGTTGTCGATGGTCACGGTCTGGATACGGGTCGGGATGTCCTTGAGCGCGAGCTGCGCCTTGAGCCGCTCGGCATCGGACGAGCTGCGGAAGGACCCCACCTGGAGCAGGTAATCGCCGCTGCCGCCCGGCGCGCTGTCCTGCGCGCTTCCAGGCGCGGTTTTCGGGGTCGGTGCCGTCTCGGCCGAGGTAGGCGTTGGCTGCGGGAGACGCTGATCCCTTGCCTGGGGTGCCGAGTTCTGGACTGGTGGCGCTTGCTGGGGCGCGGTTGCGGCCGAAGGAGGCAGCGCTGTCGGTTCGGCAGGCTCCTGCGGGGGAACCACGACCTCTTCCTCCGGTAGCAGGCTGTAGAAGTCGAAGGTGCGTTCCTGTGGCGGTTTCGGTGGTGGGCGGGTGGTTGCCTGCTCGTTGAGCTGATCGGCGCCGGGCTCGTGGATCATCCAGGCATAGCCGACGCCGAAGGCGCCGATCAGGCCGCCAAACAGGAACCAGAACGCGCAAGACCCGCGGCGGGCATCGCGCCGCCGCTTGGGGGTGGGGTTGCGGCGATAGTCTTTGGTCATGACCGTCCGCTGGCTGCTGTCGCCTGGATCGCGCCCATCATCGTTGTCGCTCACATCTGCGCTGGCGCCGAAACGCCGATCAGCCCGAGCCCGTTGCGAAGGACCTGCCGCACGCCCAGGATCAGCTTGATGCGTGCGTCGCGCAAGGTCCCATCATCGACCAGGAACTGGTGGGCGTTGTAATAGGTGTGCAGCTCATTGGCAAGCTCGCGCAGGTAATGCGTCAGCAGGTGCGGTTCGTGGCTGAGCGCTGCTGCCTCGACGACCTCGGGATAGCGTGAGAGGGTCTTCAACAGGGCCAGCTCGTGCTCGGTCTCAAGCCGTTCCAGGTGTTTCGTGCCGCTGCTCGGCTCGACCGGGATGCCGCGTTCCGCTGCTTGGCGGAGCACGCTCTCGATGCGCGCGTGGGCGTACTGGCAGTAGTAGACCGGATTGTCGGCGGACTGACTCTTGGCCAGGTCCAGATCGAAATCCATGTGTTGCTCACAGCGGCGCATCACATAGAAGAAACGGGCGGCATCGCGGCCGACCTCCTTGCGCAGCTGGCGCAGGGTGACGAACTCGCCCGAGCGCGTCGACATCTGGACCTTCTCGCCGCCGCGATAGAGTACCGCGAACTGGACCAGCAGCACGTCGAGCCGTTCGGCCTCGTCGCCCAGGGCCTTCAGGGCTGCCTTCACCCGCGGGACATACCCGTGGTGATCGGCGCCCCAGATGTCGATCACCCGCTCGAAGCCGCGCTCGAGCTTGTCCATGTGGTAGGCGATGTCGGAGGCGAAATAGGTCGTCTGGCCGTTGTCGCGCACCAGGACGCGGTCCTTCTCGTCGCCGAAGGCACTGGAGCGGAACCAGAGGGCGCCGGCCTGCTCGTAGACATGGCCACCTTCGCGTAGGCGCTCGATCGCGCGGTTGACGGCGCCACTCTCGGTGAGGGTGCGCTCGGAGTACCATTCCTGGTAACTGGCGCCGAACTCGGCGAGGTCTTGGCGGATGTCGTCCAAGATCGTATTGAGGCCGAGCTCGAACACGAAACGATAGCGGTTGTCCCCGAGCAGCCGTTTCGCGTTCTCGATGAGCCCATCGATATGGGCCTCTTTGTCCCCGTTCGGCTCGCCATCGATCTCGTCAGGGGGCAGGCCGGCGAAGACCTGTCCGGCCTCGGCGCGATAGGCGTCGCCGTGCTCGCGGTGCAGGCTCGCTGCGATATCCCAAACATAGTCGCCCTTGTAGCCATTGCTCGGGAAGGCGAGGTCTTCACCACAGAGCTCTAGGTAACGCAGCCAGACCGATGCGCAGAGGATATCCATCTGTCGGCCGGCGTCATTGACATAGTATTCGCGGTGGACGTCGAAGCCGACCGCCGTGAGCAGGTCGGCAACGACAGCACCATAGGCGGCGCCGCGGCCATGGCCCACGTGCAGTGGGCCGGTCGGGTTCGCCGAAACGAACTCGACCTGGACGCGCTTGCCGGCCCCGAGCCGCGAGCGCCCATAGTCGGGGCCTTGAACGCTAATCTCGGCGAGCTGGGCGTGATAGGCATCGGCGGCGAGATGGAAGTTGATGAAGCCTGGGCCAGCGATCTCAATGCGTGCGACTGCGCGTGAGCTGGGCAGGGCGGCGGCGATGCGCTCGGCGAGATCGCGCGGCCTCATCCCGGCGCGCTTGGCCAGCACCATCGCCACGTTGGTCGCAAAGTCGCCGTGCGTCTCGTCGCGGGTGCGCTCGATCTGCGGTGTCGGCAGCTGCCCTTGAAAGGCCTCGAGCGTCAGCGCGCCTTGCGCAACGAGCTGCTCGAGGGCGTCCTGCACGAGTCCTTGGATCTGTTGCTTCATCGGTTCTCGAGTGTCTTCAGGGTCGTGCGATCGTATGGCGATGGATCGCACGGTATCGTTCGCTGCACGGGCTCGCTGAGTCTGCGGTTTGGGCCCGTGCGCGCTGGCGTCGGTTACTGCGCAAGGATACGGAAAGCGGCTGTTGGCTGCCAGATCGATTCCGGCCCGGAGCTTGGTCCGGGAGGTTCATCAATCGGCCTCAGCGGACGCGCTGTCAGCTCAATCGCTTGAGCCCACCGATCGGCGCAGCGCCTTGATTCGACCACGCTGTTTCTTCTCATCGAGGCGTCGCCGCCTTGCAGCCCGCGATGGCCGCGTCGGTTTACGCGGCTTGGGCGTCTGGCTGGCCCGGCGGATCACCGCGGCCAGGCGGGCGCGTGCGTCGGCGCGATTGCGCTCCCGGGTGCGGAACCGGTGGGCCTGGATGTGGATGACGCCGTCGCCGTCGATCCGTCGATCGCCGCTGCTCAGCAGCCGCATGCGCACCGGTTCCGGCAGGGAGGGCGAGTGCTGCAGATCGAGGCTCAGCTGCACCGCGGTGGCGAGCTTGTTCACGTTTTGCCCGCCCGGGCCGGGTGAGCGCACGAAGCGCTCATCCAGCTCGCTCTCAGGGATGCGGATCGTTGGCGTGATCTCGAGCATGCGGTGGGTGATCGGCGCTGGTCTTGCCGTCGCGATTTCGCCTCGTCCGATAGCGCTACAGGGGACCGGCCTCGCGCTCAGCACTGGCAGCACTCAGGCGTTCAGCAATCAGGCGTTCAGCGCTGAGGCGTTCAGCGCTGAGGCCGGGCCAGGCGAGATCGACTGGCAACTGTCAAGCGCCTCCAAACTCGTTGTCGATCCTGTCTCGTGTTGGATCGACGCGAGGATCAACTGCCGCCGGTCGCCTGGGCTCGGTCATGTCCCGGATGATCGCGCTGCCCCGTGCTCTGCCCCACGGCAGCCGCCTCAATCGTCACGGCCGCCGCCGAGCAGGGCCGGGATCTCCTGTGGGCGGCCTCGCCTCGCATGTCGGTGATGGCTTGTGCGCGCCTCGCTGCCCAGCTGCCGCGCGTGGCCGCGCCCATGGCCGCGTTTGGCGGCCGCTGCCCTCGGCTCGGCCGCCTCGTCAGGGCGGCGCCTCGTATTGGCACCGGCCGTCGCTTGAGCCGGTGCCCGGTCCGCAGTGCGACCACCAGGTTGTTGCTCCGCCGCCGGGCGGCGCGCGTTCCGTGGTTGACTCGCCCGGCGTTGGGCTCCGCGCGGTTTCCCGTTCCCGGCGCGTCGAGCGCCCGGATCACCGTTGCGGCCGCCGCCGCGGCCGTTCTGGATCGGCTCCGCTGCAATGTTGGGGTCCGGCTCGTAGCCCGGTTGGATCACCTTGGGTACTGGACGTTTCAGCAGGCGCTCGATGTCGCGCAACAGCTTGTGCTCGTCGACGCAAACCAGAGAGACCGCCTGACCCTCGCGTCCGGCCCGACCGGTCCGGCCGATCCGGTGCACGTAGTCCTCCGGCACGTTCGGTAGCTCGTAATTGACCACATGCGGGAGCTGATCGATATCGAGCCCGCGGGCAGCGATATCGGTCGCGACCAAGACCCGGACATCGCCGCTCTTGAAACCGGAGAGCGCCCGGGTGCGCGCGCCCTGACTCTTGTTGCCGTGGATCGCCGCGGCGCTGAGACCGTCGCGCTCGAGCTGCTCAGCGAGCCGGTTGGCGCCGTGCTTGGTGCGCGTGAACACCAGGACCTGACGCCAGTCGTTGGCGCCGATCATGTGGCTGAGGAGCTCGCGCTTGCGCTGTCGGTCGACCGGGTAGACCACCTGATCGATGCGCTCGGCGGTGCTGTTGCGCGGCGCGGCCTCGATCAGCTCGGGCTTGTTCAGCAGGCGCTCGGCGAGCTGCTTGATCTCGTCGGAGAAGGTCGCCGAGAACAGCAGGTTCTGCCGTTGGTGATTCGGCGGCAACAGCGCGAGCACCTTTCGGATGTCATGGATGAAGCCCATGTCGAGCATCCGGTCGGCCTCGTCCAGGATCAGGGTCTCGACCCGAGAGAGGTCGACGGTGCCCTGGCTGGCGTGATCGAGGAGCCGACCCGGGGTGGCGACCAGGATGTCGACACCGCGGCGTAGCTGCTCGATCTGCGGATTGATCTTGACGCCGCCGAAGATCACCGCTGAGCGCAGCGGCAGATGGCGGCCATAGGTCTGGATGCTGTCCTGGACCTGAGCGGCCAGCTCACGGGTCGGGGTCAGCACCAGCGCGCGGATCGGCCGGTGCGCGCCAGACTGGGCTCGCCGGCCGGACTGACTGGAGGGCTCCGCGCGAAGACGTTGCAGTAACGGCAGCGTGAAGCCGGCGGTCTTGCCGGTGCCGGTCTGGGCAGCGGCCATCACATCGCCTCCGGCGAGGATGGTCGGGATGGCCTTGGCTTGGATCGGGGTGGGCTGGCTGTAGCCCTGCTCGCGCACGGCGCGCAGGAGCTCGGCGGATAGGCCGAGGGTGTCGAACGACATGGTCTGGTCTCCAGAAGGGCCCTCCCTACCACACGGGCGGGAGCCGGTCCGGGCTGGATGAGTCGGTGCCTTGGCGGCAGTGCTTGGAGGTCAGCAGAGAACCCTGGTCCATGCGCCGAGCCGGCGGTTCAACGCGGCGGGGGCTTAGAGCAGGAAGAGCGGCGAACGGCTCAAGCGTGTTTCGGCGGCTGCGGCGACGGATCGCCTGCACTCGCGAGCGGTGCCGACCGGTCCAGGCACCCGAAGCCATTAGGCTAACACAAAACCGACCTCGGCGATCTGTTTCAGTTCTTGTTTCTGCTTTGTCTCGTCATCCGGCGCGGATCGGTACCGACCTGACTGTTTGGGCTCAACGGTCAGGGGCTGATCGACCGGGGGCTGATCGACCGGGGGCTGATCGGTTCGGACCTGATCGCTTTGGACGCTGCTGGCGCTTGCCCCGGGGGCCGGTCTGCTCGTCGTCGGCGCCGGCACGGGTGATCGCGAGCGGCCGTCCGCAGACGCGCGTGCGCTTGAGCTCTTGCAGGATCTCGTGGGGTATGCCGGTGGGCAGGTCGACGAAGCTGAATGCGTCTTCGATCTCGATGCGGCCGATATGGCGTGCGTCGAGGCCGGCCTCATTGGCGATGGCGCCGACGATATTGCCGGGCTTGACCCCGTTGCGGTGACCGACGGCGAGGCGGAAGCGCTCCATGCCTTGCTCCGGCCCTGAACGCTGCCGAGCGGAGCGCTTGGGGCTGTCATGGCGCGGCGCTTGGCCGCGCTCTCGCTGCTCACGCTGGCGCCTCGGCTGCTCGGGGACGGCCTCCAGCAGCAGCGGCTGATCGCCGATCGACAGCTTGGCCAGGGCAGCAGCGATCTCGAGCGCCGGCACGTCGTGCTCTTCCTGGTATTGCTCGATCAGGCTCTGCATGAAACCGAGCTCGCCCGCCGCCAGCGTATCGGTGATGCGCTGCTTGAAGTCGGCGATGCGCTTGTTGTTGACGGTCTCGGTCGAGGGCAGCGTCAGCGGCGCGATACGCTGGCGCGTCGCGCGTTCGATGCTCTGCAGCATGCGCCGCTCGCGCGGCGCGACGAACAGGATCGCCTCGCCGGCGCGGCCGGCCCGACCGGTACGACCGATCCGATGGATGTAGGCCTCGCTGTCGTAGGGGATGTCGTAGTTGATGACATGGCTGATACGCTCGACATCGAGGCCGCGGGCGGCGACATCGGTGGCGACCAGGATGTCGAGCTCCCCGCTGCGCAGTTGCTCGATCATCTGCTCGCGCTGCTGCTGCGGCATATCGCCGTTGAGTGCAGCGGCCGGCCAGCCGCGTGCCGCGAGCCGGGCTGCGAGTTCGCCAGTCGCGGTCTTGGTGCGCACGAACAAGAGCAGGCCGTCGAACGGCTCGACCTCGAGGATGCGTGTGAGCGCATCGAGCTTATGCATGCCGCTGACCAGCCAGTAGCGTTGCCGGATGGTCTCTGCGGTTGCCGTCGCAGACTCGATGCTGATGGTCTGCGGGGCGCTCAGGTAGCGGTTTGCGATGCGCTGGATCGCCTCGGGCAGCGTGGCCGAGAACAGCGCGATCTGGCGCTCGGGCGGGGTCTGCTCCAGGATCCACTCGACATCATCGATGAAGCCCATGCGCAGCATCTCGTCGGCCTCATCGAGCACCAGTGCCTGCAGGGCGTCGAGACGCAATGTGCCCTTACGCATATGATCCATCACCCGTCCCGGCGTGCCGACGATCAGATGCACGCCGCGCTTGAGCTGCCGGATCTGCCCGCCGTAATCAGAACCCCCGTAGATCGGCAGCACCTGGAACCCGGCCAGAGCGCTGGCGTAGCGTTGGCAGGCCTCGGCGACCTGGATCGCCAACTCTCGGGTCGGTGCGAGCACGAGGACCTGCGGGGCGCGGCGGTTGAGCTCGATCCGGGCCAGCAGCGGGAGCACGAAGGCGGCGGTCTTGCCGGTGCCGGTTGGGGCATGGCCTAGGATGTCGCGTCCAGCCAGCAGCTCTGGGATCGTGGCGGCCTGGATCGGCGACGGCGTCTCGTAGCCGACCGCATCCAATGCGTCCAGCAGCGGTTTGGGGAGGCCGAGCGTGGCGAAGCTCGTGACGGCAGAAGGGTCGGACATCGGAATGATCTTGGTCAAGTGGGCGGGGGGAGGCAGGACGCAACGATGGGCTTGGCCAGTGCGGCCAGGCAAGCCGAGCGAGGACAGCCGTGCGCGCCGGGTATGTATAGGCAATCATGCTGAACGCCGGACGAGATCGATGCGCAGGACCTGAACCCTTTGGCGCCTTCTGTCCGGCGATCAGGTGAAATAGCGATATGATGCGCCAGGGATGCGGCGAGAGATGGACCAGCGCGGCGGATAACCTCACAGTGTAGCGCAGTTCTGGTCATCGGCTGGAAACAATCGACAACGGCGGCTGTGCGCCAGAGAGGAAGAGGATGCAGATTTGGGTCGATGCGGACGCCACGCCGAGCCCGGTGAAGGTGATCCTGTTCCGTGCGGCACAGCGGACCGGTGTGCCGGTGACCCTGGTCGCCAATCAGCCGCTTGCGGTGCCGCCGTCACCGCTGATCCGGACGGTGCGGGTCGGTGCCGGCTTCGATGTCGCAGACGACTATATTGCCGCGCATGCGACTGCCGGCGATCTGGTCATCACCGCCGACATCCCGCTCGCCGCCAAGCTGGTCGCGAGCGCGTGCCAGGTCCTCAGTCCGCGCGGCGAGCTGTTTACCGCCGAGACCGTGCGCCAGCGTCTGTCGATGCGCGACTTCCTGGAGACATTGCGCGCCAGTGGCGTGGAGACCGGCGGGCCGCCGGCCTACAGCCAGGCTGATCGCCAGGCGTTCGCGAACGCGCTCGATCGCCTCCTGGCCAAGGCGATGCGGGCCTAGCTGACCGGGCCGACGCCTCGCGAGGGCGGGTCTGGGTGGGTCGGGGCGCGCGCCGGGGCGATGCTCAGTCCGAGGACGCCGAGGTGGCGAGCTCGCCGGGATACTGGGCGCGAATCCAGGCCTGGGTCTCGGCCGTGATCTGCTTCGGCGAGCGTCCCTCGGTCGGCAGCGGCGGGCCGATGCGCAGCCGAATCGTGCCGGGCAGCCGCATCAATGATCGGTGCGGCCAGCAATCACCGCTGTTATGGGTCATCGGCAGGACCTCAACCCCTGCACGCGCGGCGAGCATCGCGCCGCCAAGGTTGAAGCTGCCCAGCGTGCCCGGTGCCTGTCTCGTGCCCTCCGGGTAGATGACGACGCTGATACCCTCATCGAGGCGCTGCTGACCAACCCGAAGCAGCGTCTTCAACGCCTGCGAGCCCTTCGCTCGGTTGATGGCAATCGGCCTGAGCAGGGCTAGTCCCCAGCCGAAGAAGGGGACCCAGAGCAGCTCGCGCTTCACGATGGTCGCCTGTGGCGACACAACCAATTGGAGATAGAAGGTCTCCCATTGGCTCTGGTGGTTGCACATGACCACCACGGGCCGATCCTTCGGGATGTGCTCGCGGCCTTCGACCTCGATGCGTACGCCGTTGAGTCGACGCAGCAGCCACATCGTTGCGCGCGACCAGAGGTTGACGAAGCGATAACGCTGCTCGAACGACTGGAACGGGGCGGCCGCGAGGCATAAGAGGCTGTGGACGATGCCGATCAGGTTGTAGAGCACGAAGAACAGCAGGCTCAGCAGCCGGATCTTGAGGCTCGGTTGGCGTTTGCGGGCGTCGTTCGAGGGGGTGGGCATAGGGCAGCACTGTGATCGATGAGGGGCAACGATTATAGTCAGGCCCCCTTGGTCGCGGACATGACCGGAACGGGCCGTTGACCGGTCCCCCATTGGAAGAGCCGTTTGGGTGAAAGCGACGCTTGAGCGAGGTTCAAGCTCAGGCCGTTGTTGAAGGCTCCGGGCCAGATCATCTGCGGTGTCAGAACGGCTGCCGCATCCAGAGCTCTCCCGTATCAGGGCATCTCCCACATCAAAGCATCGTCCACATCAGAGCATTTCAAGGGGGTCCACGTCGATGGACCAGCGTAGCCGTCGGTTGCCGGACAACCCCCTGAGCGCTGGCAAGAGGACCCGGATCAGCGCGTGCAGCGGAGCACGCTCGGGGCTTTGCAGCAGTAACTGGGCTCGAAAGCGCCCGGCTCGACGCTCCATACTGGCCGGGGCCGGCCCCCAGACCTGAATGCCCTGATGAGCGAGCGCGATCGCGTGCCCACGCGCCCTCTCCAAGAATTCGAGGGCAAACTGTTCTTCGCGGCTGTCGGCGCGGACCAGGGCCTGGAAACTGAATGGAGGCAGTGCCGCGTCGGCGCGCTCGGCGAGGGCCGCGGCAGCGAATGCGCCATAACCTTTGCGGAGCAGTTGCTGCAGATAGGGATGGTTCGGATGCCGGGTCTGTACCAGCACGGTGCCGGGCAGTTCGGCACGGCCGGCCCGTCCGGCGACCTGAATGAGCAACTGCGCCATACGCTCGCCGGCACGGAAGTCGCTGCCATAGAGACCATGGTCGATATCCAGGATGCCGACGAGCGTGACGCCGGGCAGGTGGTGGCCCTTCGCCAGCATCTGGGTGCCGAGCAGGATCGGATAGGCACCGGCTTGAGCGGCGGTGAGGACGCGCTCGAGCTCCCCTCTGCGGCGGGTGCTATCGCGATCGATCCGAGCGAGCGGGATACCCGGAAAACGTTGGCGCAGACTGTCTTCGACGCGCTCGGTGCCTTGCCCGAGTGGACGCAGATCCGGCGACTCGCAGTAGGGGCAATGCACCGGCAGGTCGGCCTGATCCCCGCAATGGTGACAGACGAGCCGCCCTCTACCACGATGAAGCGTCATCCGTGCGTCGCAGTGACGGCAGACACTGATCCAGCCGCAGTCATGGCAGGTCAGAACCGGCGAGAAGCCGCGGCGGTTTAGGAACAGCAGCACCTGATTGCCGGCTTCGATCACCTCCCCCATGCGCGTCAGCAGTGCATGGGAAAGACCGGTGACCAGGGGCTGGGACCGGATGTCCGCGAGCAGCAGCCGTGGCGGGCGGGCGCCCCCGGCGCGCTGGCGCAGCCGGAGGTGGCGGTAACGGCCCAGCTCGGCGTTCCTGAGGGTCTCGAGAGACGGTGTGGCGGAGCCCAGCAGCACCGGGCAATCGGTCATCTGCGCACGCCGCACCGCGACATCGCGTGCCGAGTAGCGGAAACCGTCTTGCTGCTTGAAGGAGACGTCATGCTCTTCGTCGACGATCACCAATCCGAGCTCGGGCAGCGGCGTGAAGACCGCCGAGCGGGTGCCGAGCACCAGCCGTGCTGACCCGCGTGCGGCGCGTAGCCAGCTCGATGCGCGCTCGCGCTCGGCCAACGCGGAGTGCAAGACCGCGCGTTCGACGGGTATGCGCTGCGCAAAGCGTTCGGCAAGCTGCGGCGTGAGGCCGATCTCGGGAACCAGCACCAAGACTTGTCGACCTCGAGCGAGCGTGTTGAGGATCAGCCGGATGTAGACTTCGGTCTTGCCGCTTCCGGTTACGCCGTCGAGCAGAAAGCAGGCGAAGCCGAGGGTCTGATCGATTCGATCGACGGCCGCCTGCTGCTCTGCGTTCAGCTCGGGCAGCGGAGCGGGTGTGCCGGCGCTCGGCGGGGACCCATCGTCCAGAGGGACTTCGGCGCTGGCAGGCTCGAGGAGCCCCTTGCGCTCGAGCGATCTCAACGCGGCCCGGCAATCGCCGAGCTGTTCGCGCAGTGATGCCTCGTCGATCCCCTCTGGATGGGCCTGCAGGATCGACCAGACCGCGCGCTGACGCGGTGCGCGGGCAAGGAGACCGTCATCAACGGCCCTGGCGTCGATCGGGATGCGCCAGCCGCGCCGGCGCTCCTTGAAGTCGGTATCGGCCCGGCGCAGGCGGGCGGGGAGTGCTGTGAAGAGGGCCTCGCCCGGGGGGCAGTGGTAGTAGGCCGAGGCCCAGTTGAGCAGTTCGAGGTCCTGAGGCGTCAGCAGGGGGCCATCGTCGAGGCAGTGCTCGATCTCCTTGAGCCGGTGGTCGGCGACAGCCGATTCGGGCTGGCGATCAACGACGAGGCCGAGTCGGCGTCCACGGCCGAACGGCACCAGCACCCGTCTGCCGATCTCACAGTCGAGCCAGCCGGCGGGCAGGCGGTAATCGAAGAGCTCAGGCAATGGCGCGGCCACCGCGACCCGGACGATCGCCATCGTCTGCTCCTCAGGGGGGCGAATCTCGGGTGAACGCTCGAGGCCTGGCATGGGTCCGATGTGATGGCTGCGGTGCGGCGGCGCCTGTTAGGCCGCGGGCGGCCTGGATTGCAGGGGGATTGAATGCGGCGAGCCGAGGCTCGATCGGCCTCGTCGCTGCGGGACCGGCCTATTGGCTGCGCTGGGATCGAGCCTGTCGCCTTGCCCGGTCCGGTCAACCGTGTATTATTGCCGCGTCGATCCGCTCGCTGTCGAATTCGATATAGAGGACAGGGTATTGCGCCATGTTGTCACTGAGCCAACAAGTCCTGCGCACCGATCTGGCGGGCATGCCGCTGGAATGGATCGACTATCGGGCGGCGGCACGCCTCTATTTCCTCGGGCAGGTCGCCTACGCCTGCGGTAATCCGATGATCCTGCTGCGCGGCGGGATCAACGCGCGCACGCGCGAGCGCAGCGAGCTCGCGATCCATTCGATTATCGCGACCCACGGCACCCATCATGGCCTGAGCAAGCTGGCCGACGATTACACGCCGCCGCTCTCGAACCGGACCCTGTTCCAGCGCGACGATCATCTCTGCCTCTACTGTGGCGGGCGCTTTTCGGCACGCCATCTGTCGCGCGATCATGTCCGACCGGTCAGCAAGGGCGGGCGCGACGAGTGGAACAACGTTGTGACCGCTTGTGTCCGCTGCAATAACTACAAGGCCGGGCGGACGCCCGAGGCGGCGGGTATGCAGCTCCTCGCGGTGCCCTTTATACCGACGCATGTCGAGTACATCTACTTGATGGGGCGTAACGTGCTCGCGGACCAGATGGCATTCCTGCGCGCCCACTTTCCGCGTACCAGTCCGCTGCTGCAGCGTCTCCCGGATACCGGCCCACTCGTGACCAACGACCTACCAACGCAATGACGGATTGGCAATCGATCGCAGATCAGATCGCAACGGCCTCGGGAGGCCCATTCAGCCCGGGGCGTCCGCAGACCGTCGGCGGCGGCTGTATCAACCGAGCCGTCGTGCTCGATGACGGCCAGCGGCGCCTATTCGTCAAGCTGAACGCGGCCGATCTGGTGACGATGTTCGAGGCGGAGGCTGCAGGTCTGGCTGAGATGGCGGCGACCGACAGCATCCGTGTCCCGGTCCCGGTCTGCACCGGCGTGGCCGGCCACGAGTCGTTCATCGCAATGGAGTACATCGAGCTCGGCGGCGGTCGCGGCGATGCCGCCGAAGCCGGCCGCCAGTTGGCCGCGATGCACCGCTGCACGCGCGAGCGTTTTGGCTGGGACCGGGATAACACGATCGGCTCAACGCCGCAGCCGAATCGCGAGCACGAGGATTGGGTGAGCTTCTGGCGCGACCAGCGGCTCGGCTTCCAGCTCGAACTCGCTGGTCGCAATGGCTATCGTGGACGTCTCCAGCAGCGTGGGGGGCAACTGCTCGACCGTTTTGGCGCGCTGATCGATCAGGACCCGGCCCCCTCGCTGCTGCATGGCGATCTCTGGGGAGGTAATCTGGGCTATGCCCGCGGCGGCGAGCCCGTCATCTTCGATCCGGCCTGTTACTACGGTGATCGCGAGGCCGATCTTGCGATGACCGAACTGTTCGGCGGATTCGGCGGGCAATTCCGGTCAGCCTATGAAGACGCTTGGCCGCTGCCGGCTGGCTATCAGGTCCGCAAACAGCTCTACAACCTCTACCATATCCTCAATCATCTGAACCTGTTCGGTGGCGGTTATCTGAGCCAGGCCGAAGGGATGATCGACCGACTCCTCGCCGAGCTGCGCTAACGTTCATGGCACAGTGTGCCACCCCGGACGATCAATGTCGCGTGATTCAGGGTAACGCCTTCATCGGCGTGCGTGGCCGCTTCCTTCCGATTCCGTTACGGTTATGTTAAAAGGCTTCCGGTAGCGGACGGGGGCTAGACCGCCGTCCGCTGCATCACCTCCCTCCCTCCGTTCCAACCGCTGGTTATCGAATGTCTCGCGAGCTGCTGTTGCTGCGGCATGCAAAGTCCGACTGGGACACTGATGCAGCCTCTGACATCGAGCGCCCTCTCGCCAAGCGCGGAAGGCGCGAGGCCCCGCGAATCGGAGAATGGCTCTATCGTGAGGGGCTCGTTCCGGCTCTGATCGTGAGCTCACCGGCAGAGCGTGCGCGCGAGACGACACTGAAGGTCTGCAAAGGACTCGATTACAAGAAGCGCGATGTCCAATGGGACCTGGCTGTCTACGATGCCGGGCTTGATGAACTGCTTCAGGTGCTCGCCAAATATCCTAAGGAACCGGCAAGCCTGCTATTGGTGGGGCACAATCCTGGGCTCGAGGATCTGCTGCGCTATCTCACCGACGGCGATCTCGAGGAGCTGGCCAATGGCAAGCTACTGCCAACTGCGGCGTTGGCAAGGCTGGAGATGCCCGAGGACTGGTCTTCGCTTGTGGCTGGCGCTGGCGTGCTGGTGAACCTCGTTCGCGCCAAAGCGATGAAGTAGTCCGCCCGCTGCTGCGGGTTGTTGCTAAGAGGTCCTATCAAAATGCCTGGCTAGCCTACACAGGCTGCGGATTTGTTGGACCGTAGAGGGCATTCTGGTCGCGCGATCTAAAGATAGGCCAGTCTGTTGCGCATCCTGGCGCGCTATGACTGGCGCCCAAACGGCCAGCGCCGGTCCGCGATTTCGCTCCGATGTCTCATGACATTCGAGGCTAACCGCGAGACCGGCGCTTGGTGCGATCTTCTTGATCGCAGCTGACCGCTGAGACCCCTTGACGGCCTCAATCGGTCAGTAACAGCGGTCTATCAATCTCTCAATAGGCCGCTGCGGCTCTAGGCAGCTTGATCAACCGCCCCAGTACGCGCCGTACGGGCTAACGGTGAACAGGAAAGCGTGGATCAGGATGCCGAGCAGGAACACGGACATCAGGATCGGGACCAGCCATGTGCCAGGATTCAGGACGAGCCAGACCTTCCAGTCGTCTTCAGGATTTTTTGGTTTTTGGATTTCGGCCATCTTTTTGCCCTCTCTTGCAGGGTATCAGGTGTGTTGCTTGGAGCGTGCTAGATCGGTAACCGATCAAAGCGTCGGTTGCTCAGAACCAGGGCTTCCAGGCCAAGACGAGAATATGAGCAACAGCGGCGATACCGACAAACGCGGTGTAGGTGACCTTGAATTGCTCGTGGAATTCTTTCGCTTGATCAGGGGTCAGGCCCGAAAGGCTTGCGGGGTCGGCCATTTTGTTGTCTCCGTTGAGATCAAAGGATGCCGCTTGTCGTGATTGCGGCGGTCATCGTTGCTCCGAGTCAGGAGCCAACGAGAAGCGGTAGCGGAGTCTGCGGCGAGCCGTCAGCTCCTTCGGCGAATAGTTTTTATTCAGCTGGCGCGGCTGCAGGTGCCGGAGCAGCCTCAACGGCAGGCGCTGCGTCAGCAACCCAGTACTCGCTATAGGGGCTGACCGAGAACAGGAAGGCATGGATCAGGATGCCGAGCAGGAACACAGACATCAGGATCGGAACCAGCCAAGTTGCAGGATTCAGGACCAGCCAGATGCGGTAGTCTTGCTCTTTCGGCTTGTAATTGAAGACGTCTTGGAACATGAGTTAAATCCTCTAAATCGAGATTCGGGTCAAACTGGAATCAGAACCAGGGCTTCCAGGCCAGAACCAGGATGTGTGCCACAGCAGCGATACCGACGAACGTGGTGTAGGTGATCTTGAATTGCTCGTGGAATTCTTTTGCTTGCTCAGGCGTCAGGCCCGAAACGCTCTTCATGTCAGCCATTTACATACCCTCCGTTAAGGGTTCGATGACAGTACCGCACCAGTCTGTGCGGCGGGACTCGACCCGACGTCAGGCGTCGGATCGAACTGTACGACCGGCGATGCCGGGGGCCTCTCCTTGGGCCGTGATCGCGTTTCCATGGCTGTCAGTTTAGTTTGACAGCACTAAATGTCAACCCAAATGTACAGAATCGATTGTGGTTTCTTTTTGGAGCCGTGTTCAGGGGTTGTAACACTCTGAAGAGAAAGAATAAAACGATCCTTTCGCCAAGTGTCTCGGCAGGCTGACAACGACGAAGTTGACACCATTCGGCGGTTTGCAGGGGCGAAAACTCGGGTGAGCAGCCGATTCGGCTCCAGCGAGAGCGACCGCTGAGCTGGGCTCGCGGTCATAGGAGCGGACGGTTCGAGATGAAGAAACGCTGTTTAATGAGGCGCTTAGCGCATGGCCGGTGGGTCGGACGCTGATTCTTGGGGCGTTGCAAACGACAGCAGCCGAGATCGGCAAGAGACTGATCTAGCGCAAAGAAATTGGATCGGGGCAGGGCCATCCAGCCGAAGACCCTCGCGTCTCGGTGCACGCAAGCGGTCGTCAGGTTGGCGCAGCGGTCGACAGCAGTGTCTATGGATAGGGGGACGCTCGGGCCATTGTTGCCATGCTGGTGAGCCCGGTCAGCAGGGTGTGGGCGGTGACGCGGCAGGTCTGGCAGGTAAGGTGGCAGGTCTGGCTGACCGCCGTTGAGGGGAGGTTGTGGCTCTGCGTGAGCTGGTCGGGGGCGAGACGAGGGGGATGGCTCGGGAA
>NZ_NRSJ01000015.1 GCF_016584085.1 Halochromatium glycolicum
GGGCGGAGGCCGGGGCGGACCGCTTGGGCACAGCGAACGGCACCGGCTGGGCCAGCCGGTCTAGGCCCGAGCACGAAGGCTGGACAGACGAGTACGCCGTGCAGGTGCCGGCGGCACTGCATCAAGACCTCCGCGCCGCGCGGCGCTGGCTCGACGGGCTGATCGCTGAGCGCAGAAGGGCACCGGCCGTGATCCTGCTCGCCCATCCCAGCAGCGAAACCCTCGAGGCTTGGAATCGTCTGGTGGAGCTACTTGGCTTGATGCGGGATTCACGTCGGGCCTGACTCTGGGCCTAACGCGAAGCCTGAGACAGGCCTTGACCCAGGCGGCGCTCGACGCGCAATCGCAAACGACTCGGCAGCGGGCTGGGTTGACGCTGCGCTGGGAGCCCGCGAGAATGCCGAGCTTTAGCTCGCATCCCAAGCAACGATCAGACCAGATGGAATCAGGTTCAACGGCGTCGCGGTCGAGCGGCGATGGGTCGCAGCGCGCGGCCAGTGAGGCACTCGTGCGCGTGCGCGGCCTGCACTTTAGACGGGGCGAGCAGCGGATCTTCGACGGGGTCGACCTGGACATCCCACGCGGCCTGGTCACCGCGATCATGGGTCCGAGCGGCACCGGCAAGACCACCTTATTGAAGCTGATCAGCGGCCAGTTGCAGGCGGATGCAGGTGAGATCGAGGTCGACGGACAGTCCATCGGCTCGCTCAGCCGCTCCGAGCTCTATGCGCTGCGCACCCGGATGGGAATGCTGTTCCAGAGCGGCGCGCTGCTGACCGATCTGGATGTCTTCGAGAACGTAGCCTTTCCACTGCGCGAGCACGCCAAATTGCCCGAATCGGTGCTGCGCAAGCTGGTCTTGATCAAGCTCGAGGCCGTCGGGCTGCGCGGTGCCGCACGGCTGATGCCGAGCGAGCTATCAGGCGGGATGGCGCGGCGGGTCGCACTCGCCCGAGCGGTCGCGCTCGACCCGACGATGATCATGTACGATGAGCCGTTCACCGGTCAGGACCCGATCTCGATGGGCACATTGACCTCGCTGATTCGCCAGCTGAACGACGCCAGCGGCCTGACCAGCATCGTCGTCAGTCACGACGTCAGCGAGACCGCCGAGATCGCCGATCACCTCTACATCATCGCCAACGGTCAGATCATGGCCAGCGGCAGCCCCCGCGAGGTTGCCGCGAGCGACTCGGCCTGGGTCCGGCAATTCATGGACGGTGAGCCCGACGGCCCGGTCCACTACCACTACCCGGCAGCCCCGCTGGAGCAGGATCTGCTCCACAGCGCCGTCCACTGAGACGCATTCCATTGCTCGATTCAATAGCGAGTCTGGGGCGCGCGGGGCTTGCGGCCGTGGCGAGCCTAGGCCGCGCCCACCTATTGCTGATCGGCATCCTTGGCGGTTTGCCATCCATGCTGATCCGACCCCGCTTGCTGGTGGCGCAGGTCTATAACCTCGGTGTGCTGTCGCTGCTGATCATCCTGGTCTCCGGGCTCTTCGTTGGGATGGTGCTGGGCCTGCAGGGACATTACGTCCTGTCCCAATTCGGCGCCGCCGAGAGCCTTGGCGTGATGGTCGCGGCCTCACTGGTCCGCGAGCTCGGGCCGGTCGTCACAGCCCTGTTGTTCGCCGGACGGGCAGGCTCGGCATTGACGGCCGAGATCGGGCTGATGAAGGCCACCGAGCAGCTGTCCGGCCTCGAGATGATGGCCGTCGACCCGGTCAAGCGCGTCTTGACGCCGCGTTTCTTTGGTGGATTGATCTCGATGCCGCTCTTGGCCGCCCTATTCAGCGCGGTCGGGGTGATCGGTGGCTGGTTCGTCGGTGTCGGACTGCTCGGCGTCGATGACGGCGCCTTCTGGGGGCAGATGCAGAGTAAGATCGACTTCAACGAGGATGTGCTCAATGGCGTGATCAAGAGCCTGATCTTCGGACTGGTCGTGACCTGGATCGCGCTCTTTGAGGGGTATGATACGTCACCCACCTCAACTGGCGTCAGCCGCGCGACGACCCGAACCGTCGTGCATGCCGCGCTCGCCGTGTTGGGGCTCGACTTCGTTCTGACCGCACTGATGTTTGGAGGCTGACGCATGGCGCGAATTCGCCTGACTGAGATCCTGGTCGGCGCCTTCATGGTGCTGGGATTCGTCGCACTCTTCTTCCTGGCCATGCGCGTCAGCAACCTCAGCTTGGCCACAGCCGAGGACGGCTACAGCCTGACGGCCAAGTTCGACAACATCGGTAGTCTGCGCGTGCGCGCACCGGTGACCATGGCCGGTGTCCGTGTTGGGCGGGTCGCCGCGATTGGCTTCGATCAGGAGACCTACCAGGCTGTGGTCACGCTGCGGATCGCCGAGCAATATGACCAGATCCCGACCGACACCTTCGCCAACATCTTCACCGCAGGACTGCTCGGCGAGCAGTACATCGGCTTGGACCCGGGCGCGAGCCCGGACATGCTGAGCAACGGCGACCGCATCGAGTTCACCCAGTCGGCGCTGGTCCTCGAGCAGATGATCGGGCAATTCTTGTTAAGCAAAGCAGAGGAGGGTGGCAAATGAGAACGCTCCTGACGATTGGCCTATTGCTGCTGACCTGCGCTTTCGGCGCTCAGGGTGCCGATCAGACAGCAACCCAGCTGGTGCAGCGCACCGCCGAGGAGATGCTCGGTGCACTCGAGAACCGACGCGCCGAGGTCGAGCGCAAGCCGCAGCTGATCAACAAGCTCGTCAACAAGATCCTTGCGCCCCATTTCGACTTCGAGCAGATGACCCGGCTCGCGGTCGGACGCGACTGGCGCAAGGCGACCCCGGCTCAGCAGGAGGCGCTCGTCGACAGCTTCCGTGATCTGCTGGTCCGTACCTATGCGAAGTCGATCATGGAATATTCCGGACAGGACATCGTCTACGAGGCGTCGCGACCGGGAACCCGCTCCGGGACCGTCGTCGTCCCGACCGAGGTGCGGGCACCAGGCGCTGCACCGATCCCGATCGATTACTCGATGATCGAGCGCGGCGACAGTTGGAAGGTCTACGATGTCGTGATCGATGGGGTCAGCATGATCTCCAACTACCGCAGTCAATTCCGCACCACGATCGCGAGCTCGGGCATCGATGGCCTGATCGAGCAGCTGCGAGCCAAGACTGCCCGCGGTGCCTAGCAAGTTCGACGGTCAGGCCCAGACGGCGACGGCCGAGCCTGGCGCCGACAGTCAAGCGGCACTCGCCGAGCTCGGCCCTGACCGCTATCAGCTCCAAGGCGTGCTCGACCTGGGCGCGGTCGCGGGACTGGCCAAGCAGACCAAGCGGCTGTTCAGGTTTGGGAAGGGCCGCTCGGCAACGCCGCCAGGGCGCCGGATCGAGATCGACCTCAGCGGCATCGAGCGATCCAGCAGTGCCGTGATCGCGCTGCTGCTCGACTGGGTCGACCAGGCCGCACAGCAACAGACCGAGCTCGTTTTCAAGAACTGGCCGCAGGCGCTGGAGCGTATCGCTGCGTTCTCCAATGTGGATCAGCTGCTCGGAATCGAAACCCGCCAAGCCGACGACGGCGGCGCATCGTCAATAGAATGGACAAACTCCTGATCTCCGGCGGCCATCGGCTGCGCGGTGTCGTCTGCGCGGCCGGCGCGAAGAACGCCGCGCTGCCGATCATGGCCGCGACCCTGCTCGCCGAGAGTGCATGCACGCTCTCGAACGTGCCCCATCTGCGCGACATCACCACCACGATGGAGCTGCTCGGGCGCTTGGGCGTGCAGCTCACCGTCGACGAGCGCATGGGCATCCAGACCGATGCGCGCCAGGTCCACAGCGTCGAGGCCCCCTATGAGCTGGTCAAGACGATGCGCGCCTCGATCCTGGTGCTCGGGCCGCTCCTCGCACGCTTCGGCGAGGCCGCGGTGTCGTTGCCGGGCGGCTGCGCGATCGGCGCCCGGCCGGTGAACATCCATCTCGAGGGCCTGCGGGCGATGGGCGCCGAGATCCAGGTCGAGAACGGCTATGTACAGGCCCGCGCCAAGCGCCTGCGCGGAGCGCGCTATCTGATGGATCTGGTCACCGTGACCGGGACCGAGAACCTGATGATGGCCGCCACGCTCGCCGAGGGCGAGACCGTCCTCGAGAACGCCGCGCGCGAGCCCGAGGTGGTCGATCTGGCCCACTTCCTCAACCGGATGGGCGCGCGCATCCGCGGCGCCGGCACCGACACCATCCGCGTCCAAGGGGTCGAGCGTCTTCATGGCACCGACTATGCGGTCTTGCCGGACCGGATCGAGACCGGGACCTATCTGGTCGCGGCGGCGATGACCGGCGGGCGCGTGCGGGTGCAGGGCACGCGCGCCGACCTGCTCGATGCGGTGCTGCTGAAGCTGCGCGAGGCCGGCGCCGAGATCCGCAGCGGCGAGGATTGGATCGAGCTCGAGATGGCCGGCCGGCGGCCGCGCGCGGTCGCTGTGCAAACCGCGCCGCACCCGGCCTTCCCGACCGACATGCAGGCCCAGTTCTGCGCCCTGAACAGCATCGCCGAGGGCACCGCAACGGTGAAGGAGACGGTGTTCGAGAACCGCTTCATGCACGCGCTCGAGATGCAGCGCATGGGCGCCGATATCCGCATCGAGGCGAATGTCGCGATCTGCCGCGGCGTCGAGCGCCTGACCGCCGCACCGGTGATGGCGACCGATCTGCGCGCCTCGGCCAGCCTGGTGCTGGCCGGACTGGTCGCCGAGGGCGATACGCTGATCGATCGCATCTACCACATCGATCGCGGCTACGACAATATCGAAGAGAAGCTCGCCGCACTGGGCGCCGTGATCCGACGCGTCCATGCCTGACCCACTCCCGCCGACCGTGACCCGCTGATGTCCGACGACAAGCCAACGCTGACCATCGCGCTCTCCAAGGGCCGGATCTTCGAGCAGGCGCTGCCGCTGCTCGCCGCCGCCGATCTGCATCCGAGCGAGGACCCGGAGTCCAGCCGCAAGCTGATCCTTGCCACCAATGATCCATGCGTGAAGCTGGTGATCATCCGCGCCAGCGATGTGCCGACCTATGTCGAGTATGGCGCGGCCGATCTCGGCATCGCCGGCAAGGACGTGCTGCTCGAGCATGGCGGCGACGGCCTCTACGAGCCGCTCGATCTGCGCATCGCCCGCTGCCGGCTGATGGTCGCCGGCCGGCCCGACGCCTCGCTCGAGCCGACGGCAGCGCGCGGGCGGCTGCGGATCGCGACCAAGTATGTCCGCAGCGCCGAGCGGCACTTCGCCGCCAAGGGCCAGCAGGTCGAGATCATCAAGCTCTACGGCTCGATGGAGCTGTCACCGCTGGTTGGCCTGTCCGATCTGATCGTCGACCTGGTCGAGAGCGGCGGCACCCTGAAGGCGAACGGCCTGGTGCCGCTCGAGCACATCGGCGATATCAGCTCGCGTTTGATCGTCAACAAGGCGGCCTGGAAGATGAAGCACGCGCGGGTGACCGGGCTGGTCGAGGCGCTGCGCGCCGCCGTCGAGGGCAACGCAGGCGAGCGCACCGCAGGCGAGCGCATGGGCGCGCAGGGCTGACGCCAGCGCCTGCCTTCAGACCACTCGGCCGCGTCTATCACCCCAGTGCGGCATCCTGCAGTGCGCCGATGCCGGCGCTCAATTTATACCCAAAGCACGTCAATGTTCGGCACGGCAGAGCGGAGGGTCGGGTGACGGCGAGTGGGGGTGTCGACGGCATGGATGCCGTCGTCAAGCCTCCACGGATGGATTCACGGCGTCCCCCCAAGACTGCGCCGAGCGCCGTGACGCGACCCGGAGCGGTCGAGTAAAACCGAAAACCGATTTGAGATGGGTATAGGTCGTGCCCATCAATGACTTGAGCAGTTCGCGTCATCATTACCAATCAAGAGCGAGTCTCCAGCCACCCGATGCTATCGCCATGACCCAGATCGCCCGCCTGAAGACCACTGATCCCGATTTCGACACCCGTCTCGACGACCTGCTCGCCTGGGAGTCGGTCTCCGATACCGGCGTCAAGCAGACCGTCGATGAGATCATCGCCGCGATCCGCGCCCAAGGTGACGCCGCGCTGATCGACTACACCGCCCGCTTCGATCGCTGGCAGCCGCGGGACGCCAGCGCCCTCGCATTGGACCCGACCCGGCTGAGCGAGGCGCTGGCGCACATCCCGGCCGCGCAGCGCGAGGCGCTCGAGACCGCCGCGGCGCGCATCCGCAGCTATGCCGAGCACCAGCGCATGGAGGGCTGGGAGTTCGTCGACGGCGACGGCACCCGGCTCGGGCAAAAAGTGACCCCGCTCGATCGCGTCGGCCTCTATGTGCCGGGCGGCAAGGCGGCCTATCCGTCCTCGGTGCTGATGAACGCGATCCCGGCCAAGGTCGCCGGCGTTTCCGAGCTGGTGATGGTGGTGCCGACCCCGCAGGGCGAGCTCAACGAGCTGGTGCTGGCCGCGGCTGCGATCGCCGGGGTCGACCGCGCCTTCGCGATCGGCGGCGCGCAGGCCGTCGCCGCGCTCGCCTACGGCACCGAGCGCGTGCCGGCCTGCGACAAGATCGTCGGTCCCGGCAACATCTATGTCGCCACCGCCAAGCGCGCGGTATTCGGCCAGGTCGGGATCGACATGGTCGCCGGCCCGTCCGAGATCCTGATCCTCTGCGACGGCGAGACCGACCCGGACTGGATCGCGATGGACCTGTTCTCGCAGGCCGAGCACGACGAGGATGCCCAATCGATCCTGATCGCCTGGGACGCCGACTACCTCGAGCGGGTCGCCGCCAGCATCGAGCGGCTGCTGCCGCAGATGGAGCGCAGCGCGATCATCGCCACCGCGCTCAATGACCGGGGCGCCCTGATCCTGGCCCGCGACGAGGACGAGGCCGCGGCGGTCGCCAACCGCATCGCGCCCGAGCATCTCGAGCTCTCGGTCGCCGAGCCCGAGGCCCTAGCGGCGAAGATCCGCCATGCCGGCGCCATCTTCATGGGCCGCTATACCGCCGAGGCGCTCGGCGATTACTGCGCCGGCCCGAATCATGTGCTGCCGACCTCGCGCACGGCGCGCTTCTCCTCCCCGCTCGGCGTCTATGATTTCCAGAAGCGCTCAAGCCTGATCCAGGCCTCGGCGGCCGGGGCGGCCGCGCTCGCCGGCACCGCTTCGACGCTCGCGCGCGGCGAGGGGCTGACCGCGCACGCCCGTTCCGCCGAGTACCGCGGCCCCGAGCACGAGGCCTGAGCCGTGCCGCTATGCTACGCCCTGGACGGTGCCGCATGAGCCAAGACCGAGCACGAGGCCTGAGCCGCGCCGCTCGCAACCTGCGCGATCCCGATCAAACGCTCGTCATGACTGCACGACCCGCCGATGCCTGAGCCTCCTGAAACGCTGCCCCCCGAGATGCTGCTGCGCCCTGAGATCCAGGCGCTGAGTGCGTATCATGTCCCCGACGCGACCGGTCTGATCAAGCTCGACGCGATGGAGAACCCCTACGGCTGGCCGAACGCGCTGCGCGACGACTGGCTGCGCGCGCTGCGCGATGCCGAGCTGAACCGCTATCCAGACCCCCGCGCCGGAGCGCTGCAGACGGCGCTGCGCGAGGCGATGGCCATCCCCGCCGGCATGGACCTGCTGCTCGGCAACGGCTCCGACGAGCTGATCCAGATGCTCGCCCTCGCGGTCGCCGCACCGGGGCAGGGCACGGGACGCGAGCCCGCACGACCGACCCTGCTCGCGCTCGAGCCCGGCTTCGTGATGTACCGGATGATCGCGCTGTTCGCGGGCCTGGAGTATGTCGGCGTGCCGTTGAACGCCGACGACTTCGCGCTCGACCTCGATGCCACCCTTCAGGCCATCGAGGCGCACCAGCCGGCACTGACCTTCATCGCCTATCCCAACAATCCGACCGGCAACCTGTTCGCCGCCGACGCCATCGAGCAGATCATCGCTGCCAGCCCGGGCCTGGTGATCGTCGACGAGGCCTACGCGCCCTTCACCGATGCCAGCTTCCTGCCGCGGCTCGGCGACTGGCCCAACCTGCTGGTGATGCGGACGGTCTCGAAGATGGGGCTGGCCGGGCTGCGGCTCGGCTATCTCGCCGGTCCCCCGGCCTGGATCGCGCAGTTCGACAAGGTCCGCCTGCCCTACAACGTCAACGTGCTCAGCCAGGCGAGCGCGGTGTTCGCATTGCGTCATCGCGCCGTCCTCGACCAGCAGACCCAGGCGATCCGCCGCGAGCGCGAGCGCCTGGCCGCCGCCCTGATCGCGCTCGACGCCGGCCGCGGTCGCCTGACGGTCTATCCGAGCGCGGCCAACTTCATCCTGGTGCGCACCGAGCCCGGCCGCGCCAGCGCGCTGTTCGACGGCCTACTCGAGCACGGCATCCTGATCAAGACGCTCGACGGCAGCCATCCGCTGCTCGCCGACTGCCTGCGCCTCACCGTGGGCCTGCCGGAGGAGAACGCCAAGCTGCTCGAGGCCCTCGCGGCGATGATCGGACGCCGCTAAGAAGCCCAATCAAGAAGCCCGATCGAAATGCCCATTTGATTCGCACACGATCCTGATTTCGCAAGGCGCAGCAGCCGCTCTGTTAAGGCCGCTCAGCGTTACGCTGATAGTGCAAGACAGCGGAAATCCCGAGACCGATGGTCGCTGCCGCAATGGTCGTGGGGTAGGAGCCCGCTTGCGGGCGATCTTCGCCGCCGTGAGCGCGGCCTGGTCGCCCGCAAGCGGGCTCCTACAGCGCTGAGAGCCAGATGGCAGGAAAAGGGTCTCGGCATTTCTGACGCGATGCACTAGCAGCCAATTCAGAGGCTCCGAGACCGCGTACCGCGAGCCTGACCGCAACGAGGCCAGCAAGGTAGCGCCACGACGAAATCGTCATTCTATTGCTACGCTGCAGGGCGCCAAAGGGGGACGCCGCGCGGGCCGTGCACTGGAGGTCGTAGCGCCCTGCACCAGAAGAGGCGCCTGAGATTCGCTCAGAGCTCGAATGCACTCTGGCAGCCGTTCTTGCGGAGCCGCGGTCAACTGCCGTGACTCGCCTCAAGCCTTGCGACCCGTTCCGGCCTTGGCTCGGCTGGACGGCGCTCGCCGTTTACCACCAGCTGGCGCCTTTGAGGACGAGGTCTTCGTCTTCTTCACAGCGGTGGCCTTCGCACGCGGCTTCACTGGTTCTCCATCCGAGATTGCCAGTACCAGCCCAAGGCTTGCGAACACCGTCACCAGACTGCTGCCGCCGTGACTGATCATCGGCAGCGTGATCCCGGTCAGCGGCAGCGCCTTGGTCACCCCACCGAGATTCAGCAGTGTCTGCACAGCCAACACGCTGGTGATCCCGATCGTCACCATCAAACCGAACGGCGTGCGGGCACGGGCGGCCAGGGTCAGCAGCCGGATAAACAAGACCGCGAAGACGGCTATGAGCAATAGGCTGCCGACATAGCCGAGCTCTTCGGCCAGCACGCTATAGATGAAATCCGACTCGGCAATCGGCGCGTAACGCGGCCTCGCCTCGCTGAAGCCCTCGCCCCAGAGGCCACCGGCAAACATCCCGGACAAACCCTGAAGCACCTGCCAGCCCGCGCCGGTCGGATCAGCGAACGGGTCCAGCCAGACCGCAAGACGGCGCTGGCCATGGCTGAAGAGGCTGATCAGGGCCGCCCCTGCGCCAGCGGCCAGCGCCAAACCGTAGATGGCGTACCCCGGTTGTCCGGTTCCGGCGACGAGCATCACCAACAGCGCCACCCCAAGGATCAGCACCAACCCAAGATCGCGCTGCATCAGCAGCAATGCCGTGACCAGGCCCCAAACCAGCAGCAGCGGCCACAGCCTCCGCAGCGGCGGCAGCAGGCTCCGCCACCGGCTCAGCGCCTTGAGATGCTGGTCGATGAAACCTGCCGTGAAGAGCACCAGCGTCAGCTTCAACAGCTCCGTCGGCGTGATGAAGCCGACCGCATAGACCGCGCCGCGGAAGCGCTGACCTGTGACCAGCAAGACGCCAAGGATCAGCAACGACAGTCCGGCCCAAAACCAGGTGGCGCGACGCGCCATTGCATAGCGACCGGCGCGCCCAGCGAGCGCGACGAGGACCAGGGCCGCAAGCGCAACCGGCAGCAGCACCAGCTCCATCCAGTCTGGCTCGGTTTCCCCGAACAGCCCCATCCGGACCTGGGCCAACAGACCAAAGGCACTGAGCAGCGCGGTCGTCGGCAACACGAGCTGGTCGCCGCGAAAGCGTGCGATGACGAAGGCGCCATGGACGGCGCCAAAGGCGGCAGCAAACACGAGCAGTGGCGCCCAGTCGGCGAGCTGGACGGCGAATCCGTCCTTTGGGCGCGCGCCCAATAGCATCAGATACCCTAGGAGCGCGATCATCAAGGCTGACAACAGCAGTCGGCGCTCAGGCCTGCGCAACGCCCAGGTCTCTTCGGCGGTCGTTGGTGTGCCCTTAGCTGCCATTGAAACGAATAACGCCTGCGCGGCAGGCGCTTACAACAGCCCTTGTTCGGCTGCCTTCACTAGCAAGTCCCGGGCGAGCGGCGCAGCAACGGCGGAGCCGTAGCCGCCGTGCTCGACCAGCACCGCGAAGGCCAGCGACGGTGACGAGGCCGGTGCGAACCCCACGAACCAGCTGTGCGAAGCACCGTGCGGATTCTCGGCCGTACCGGTCTTGCCGGCGATCTCGAGCCCGTCGGTATCGATGCCGCGGCCGGTGCCATCCCGCACCGCGCGACGCAGCATCACACGCAGACGCCGCGCCGTCTCGCTCGACATCAGCTGCGCCAGTGCCTGAGGCTCGGCATCGCGGAGCAAGCGCGGACGCATCGCCAGGCCATCGTTGGCGATGGCGGCAGCGATCAAGGCCAGATGCGCGGGCGTGGCCGTCACCCGTCCCTGACCGATCGACGCCTGCGCGAGTCCGTAACGATCGCGCTTTGGGATCGATGGGAGTCGCCCTGTTTGGAAGCTCAATGCCTTCGATGCACCACCGGCGAACGCGATCGAGCGGTTGAACAACAGGCGCTCGCCGATCGCGGCCAACGCGGAGTGCCCGCCCAGCACACCGAGCTGGGCGAAGAAGACATTGGACGACTTCGCGAGCGCCGTCGCCAGATCGAGCGGTCCATGGCCGGCCCATGAGCCGCCTGCATCCTGCGCGCTGTAGTACTCGTGATCGCGAATCGGCGGGTAATGGCGCGAGGTGGTGTAGCCATTGGCGGGGCAGTCCAGCCGGCCGCTGAAGCCGCGCTCGAGGGCCTGGGCCGCCATGACCACCTTGAAGGTCGAGCCAGGCGGATATTGGCCCTGAGTGGCCCGGTTCAGCAACGGCGTCGCCGGATCACGGGCATTGAAGAGATCCGCTTGGAGCCGATTCGGATCAAAGCTCGGCACGCTCGCCATCACCAGCACCGCGCCGTCTGCTGGCCGCAGGAGCAGAACCGCCCCGCTGCCGCCGCCCGGGGCGGCGCTCAGTGCATCGACCGCGAACCGCTGCAGCGAAGCGTCAAAGGTGGTAACCCGATCCTGTCCGCGCGGGCGTTTGCTCTGGGTGAGCACCTGTCGGCCGAGCTCACCCCAGTCATCTAGACTATCCAGCATCGAGCCGTTCAAAGCGAGGTTCGCGGTAGCCTCGATCCCGCTGAGCCCGAACCGGGGATCGGCATAGCCGACGGCATGCGCGAACACCGGACCATACGGATAGACCCGCTCGGCGGCGCCATCCCGATTGCGGCTCTCGGCCAAGACCCGACCGTGCCGGTCGAGGATACGGCCACGTTGTATCCAGTGCGCCGGGTTGAACTGGCGCCGATCATGCGATTGCATGAAGGCGACGAAGCGGGGCCTTGCCGTGCCGCCGAGCTGCCAGGTCGCCTGATAGGCGAGGATCGCGATGAACGCCAGCACGACGAGTCCGGCCGCAGGCAGCAGCCAAGCGCGCGGGCGTTTCAGATGGCGCAAATGGACCGCTTGGCGCAGCTGATAGGCGAGCCATAGCCAGTACAGCAGCACGATTCCGAAAGTGAGATGGAGCCCAATGCGTACCGGCCCCCAGGGCGCCGAGCTGAACAGGGCGTTGAGCAGGTCCATACGCGGAAAAGGGAGTAAACGCCTAAGAGGCCGGCATCGCGGCCGGCCCGATCGAGAAAAGCTCGAACAAGAGCGACTGATGGCTACAATAAACCGAGGCTAGATCGATTCGCGGAGCCCTGTGATGAGCAAGAAAGACCAGCCACGCCATGGCCGCACCGGCCAGACCATCGACGCGAACAAGCTCGATCGCGTCGTCGCCGACGCCCGCCGCGCGATGGATGAGCGCGCCGCAGGTTATCGCGAGCAGGCCCTGAAGCTCTATCCCTGGGTCTGCGGGCGCTGTGGACGCGAGTTCGACCACACCAACCTGCGCGAGCTCACCGTCCACCACAAGGACATGGATCATGACAACAATCCGCCCGACGGGAGTAATTGGGAGCTGCTCTGTCTCTACTGCCATGACAACGAGCACCAAAAATACGAGGAGCATCTGGCCGCCGTGGCTGCCGGACGCGACACCGGTGCCGGCCCGAGCCGTTCATCATCGCCGAGCACCCACAACCCCTTTGCCGATCTCGGCAAGCTCCTAGGCAAAGAGGACTGACCCAAGGCAGCGCTGAGTGATCGGCGCTTGATCGGCGCTTGCCGCGAACGTTCGCGAGGACTAGACGCAGCCGGGGGAGCGCTGGTCGATCTCCAAGATCAGCTCGCAGAGGGTCTCCGGCGCCTCCTCGTGCGCAAGGTGGCCGAAACCCTGCATCCGGAGCCGCTGCGCCCCTGGCAGAAGCGGCATCACCCGATCCGCCTCCGCCGGCGGCACGGTTCGGTCGTGATCGAAGCTGATCAGCACGAGCTCGGCCTCGAGCTTCGGCAGATCGCGCATCAATGGCTGCAGGTCCCAGTTCGCCATCATGTTCAGCGCTGCGGCCAGGTGTCCCGGATAGGAGATCAGCAGCCGATAGAGCTCGACGCCTTCTGGGCTGAGTCGAGAGCCCGTGCCGTCGACCATGCGCTTGACGCTACGGGGGTCCTTGCGCGCGCCGCGCGCGAAGAAGCGCGGCACGATCGAGCTGCGGGCGAACAACTTGGCCGCCGGAGAGAACCAATGGCCAGCGAGGCCGCGCAACGGTAACAGCGCACCGCTCAGGCTGACGAGGCGTTGCGGCTCGATCCCGCCATCGAGACAAAGCCGCGCCAGGATCGCGGCGCCGGCAGAATGCCCGATGCAGCAGACGGGCCGGAACTCGAGGGTGTCGAGCAACCCGCCCAGCGCGCCCGCCATCCCCGGCAGCGACAGGTTCTTCGGCGAAGGCGCCGAGGTAAAGCCATGTCCGGGGAGATCCAGCGCCAGGACCCGATAATGCCGAGCGAGCAGCGGCAGCAAGCCGCCCCAGGAATGGCTTGAGGCGCCGGTCCCGTGAACCAGCACCAGCGTCGGCCCTTGGCCAGCCTCCTGGATATGCCAGGTCAGCCCGGCTGCCTCGACGAAGCGGCTCAGCTCGCGATTGGGCCAAACGGCCCCGTCGCGGCTCCAGACCGGCTTGTCGTTCATGACCGCGGACGAGGTCATCGCGGCATGCGCCCGGGCTGGCTCACGAGACGGCCTGCACGGCCCCGGAGAGCGCCTTGGCATCGGCATGGGGCAGCGGCAGATAGACCGCACCCATGGCCTGCGCGAGCGTCTCGGCATCGGGACGCGGGCGCGGTGACATATCGACCACCAACGCCTTCAGCTCGGCCACGCGGAATGCCTGCGCCGAGGCCAGGGCGTCCTCGGCCGCCTGTGCACGACCGCCGATTCCGTCGCGATTGACGTTGGCGCGCCCATCGGTGAGCAGGATCACCACTGCGGTCCCACCGCGCCGCGTCACCCCGTCGGCGAGCGCCGCTGCCGCATCGATCCCGGCCGCCAGCGGCGTCCCGCCACCGCCGGGGAGACTGGCAAGGCTGCGCTTCGCGCGCACCAACGAGCGCGTCGGCGGCAGCAGGATCTCGGCACCAGGCCCGCGGAAGGCGATCATCGCAACACGGTCTCGACGCACATAGCAATCGGCGAGGAGCAGCTCGACAGCGCCTTTCGCCTCGGCGAGCCGATGCAGTGCGGCCGACCCCGAGGCGTCGACGACGAAGATCGTGGTGGTCTCGGAGCGCTGGCGATAGCGGGTGATCCGAAAGTCATCGCGGCGGACCTCGACCAGCACATTCGCGTCTTTGCCCTGTTCGGCGCGCTCCTGCCGCCGCAGTCGCTGCCAGGGCGCGGCGACACGCAACGTGTCGATCACGTTCAGCCGCGCTCCGGCGCCGGGCTCACCGCGCCGGGTGCCGGCCGGACGTCCGCGCAGCGAACCGCTCTGGATCGCGCCGGACTTGCCGCTCGACTTCGAGCGCTGCCGCATCGCGCCCATTTGCAGCATCGCCAGCAGATTCGGTGGAATCGCGGCCTCGGCCGATTCCAGCACCTGCTCCTCCAGCGGCTTGTCCATCTCCTGCTGAGGGGTCTGCTCCTGATCCTGCTGCTCGTCCTGATTGTCTTCGGGTGGCGGCGGCTCCTGCTGCATCTCCTCTTCCGGCTGCTCGGGCATCGGCAGCCGCGTCGCCCGCGGCGCCAGAACCAGCCGTGCAGCGGCGCTGACATCCTCGGCCGCCACCTGGTCACGACCGTTCAGCGCGGCCGCGGCGCGCGCGACCCGGAAGGCTGCGATTGAGGCGCGCAGCGAGTCGACGCCGAGCGCGAGCGCGGTTCCGCAGAGCGCTTCGAGCGCGCTCTCATCGACTGTTACGGCCGCAAGATGGCGCCGGGCCTGTGCCACCTGTTCCGGGTCGATATCCGAGGGCACCGCCTCGCGCAATCGAATCTCGCCAAGATCGAGGACGAACGCGAACCGGTCCAGCAGCGTGTGCGGGACCTGCTCTTCCTCATTGGCGCCTTCGTCGAGTGCAAGCACACCGATCCGGGCAGGGGTCCTTGCGGTGATCCCATCGCGCTCGACCTGGACCTCGCCGTTGTCCAGCGCCGCACTCAGATAGGCCGCGGTCGAACGACTCACGCGCTCGGCCATCGCCAGTTGGACGACGCCGCCATCGGCCTCGGCGAGCAGACCGCGCTCAGCGACCGGGCGCCCGGCATGCAGCGTCGCGGCGAGGTCGAGGCCACCGAGCAGACGGCCATCGGCGACATGCAGCGGGATGCGCCGAAACGGGACCTCATCCGGCAACAGCTCGCGCAACAGCTCGACCCAGATCTCCCGCACTGGTCCGGGTAGCGCTCGCAACGCGATCCCACCGCTACCGACCGGATCGACCGCGAACAGCGCGGCAGCAAGGCAGGCATCGTCCCAGCGGGCGCTGTTATCGGGCAGCGTTACGTGATTCTCGTCATTCATGGCGCTGCAGCCAATGGCCGGCAGGCCCGGCGCTCCGCTTCTTCAACTGACAGGGCTCCTGACAGGACTCCAAGCCGGGCCGCAGTCCGGCACTGCCATCGGTCATTCGCCGAAGAGCTCCTCGATCGCGCGCTCGACGCGGGTCGTCGAGCCGGCATCATCGAGCACGTTACGCCGCAATCGATGGCGCAGCGCCGGCGGTGCGACGCGCTTGAGATGCTCATCGGTCACGCTGTCATCGCCCTCCAACGCCGCGAATGCGCGCGCGGCCCGGATCAGCGTCAGCTCACCGCGCAGGCCATCGGTACCGAGCTTCATGCAGAGCTCCGAAGCGCGCTCGAGCGCCGCATCGGGCACCTCGACATCGGGCAGACGCTCTTTGGCATTGAGGATCTGCCGCCGGACCTTGCCGTCCTTGCGCTTGTACTTCTCGACGAAGGCCGGCGGATCGCGCTCGAACTCGTCGCGCAGACGGACCACCTTCATCCGTGACTTCAGATCCTGCGGGGTGCTGATCTCGACCGAAAGGCCGAAACGATCGAGCAGCTGGGGTCGCAATTCGCCTTCCTCGGGGTTGCCGCTGCCGACCAGGACGAACTTCGCCGGGTGGCGCACGCTCAGACCTTCGCGCTCGACCACGTTCTCGCCGCTCGCTGCGACATCGAGCAGGGCATCGACCAGGTGATCCTCGAGCAGATTGACCTCATCGATATAGAGAAACCCGCGGTGAGCACGTGCCAACAGCCCTGGCTCGAAGGCCTTCTCGCCCCGGGTCAGCGCCTTCTCCAGGTCTAGCGCGCCGATCACGCGGTCCTCGGTGGCGCCCAGCGGGAGGTCCACGACCGGCACCTGGGCCTTGCGCGCCTTGAGCTTGCCAGTCGCCTTGCGCTCGAGACACTGCTCGCAAAGGCCCGAGTCCGGAGCCTCCGGATCACAGTTGTACTGGCAGCGATCGACCACCCGCATCGCGGGCAGGAGCGCGGCGAGGGCACGAATCGCAGTCGATTTGCCGGTACCGCGGTCACCGAACGCCAGCACTCCGCCGATACTCTGATCCGTGGCCGCGATCAGTATCGCGAGCTTCATCTCGTCTTGAGCGACGATAGCGGAGAACGGGAAGGCAAGCGGCATAGTCGGAAGAACCTGGTCAGTTGCGTAAATCGCAGCGGGCACGACGGCCGCGAAACCCTAGCTGCGACGCTTGTTCTTGGTCAAGCCAAACCATCCGTTTGCTTGCGCTGGCTCAGCGGGACATCCTCCGCGCTCGCAGCCCCTCCGGCGCCTTGTTTGCTGCAACCGATGATGATCAGCGAGATCATCGTGAAGCACTGGATGGCCGCGAGCTCGATTGACCCGCACGCCGGAATGTCCTGTGATAGCCCTAAGAAGTCCCGACAGAATGACCCCTTCGGCTCGACGATTCAGCAGCTTGTGTAGGCTAGGCGGGCATTTTGATAGGGCGTCTAAGGGTGGGCGGCGGCAACGATGCGCGGCGGCCGTGTCCACAGGATCGACCGTGCATCTCACCGAGATGGCCTGCTGAGTAGCAATGGTTCCAACGCCTGACCGAATGAATGGGGCGCTCCCGAGCCACGACCGACGCCGCCTGGCGGGAGTCCCCGGCGATGCGGCCCCCGTTTGATCCTGAGGCCACCGCGCTCCGGGTCGATGACGGCGCATGGCGCTGGTCCGAGCTCGCCGAGCGGAGTGAGCGCCGGGCCGCGCGGCTGCGCCGTCAGGGCCTTCAGGCCGGCGAGGTCGTGCTCTGTCCGACCACACCGGTGCTGGACTCGATGCTGATGCAGCAGGCCCTGGCACGCCTCGGCGCCGCCGTGCTGCCCGTCCGTGACGGGCTTCCACCCGCGCGGCGTGACCTGCTGATCAAAACGAGCGGCGCCGAATGGATTTGGGCGTCGGCGGATCGGCAGCTGGAGACTCACGGCCAGCTGCTACGCACTGGTGCCCGCGGTGGCGCCGATCCTGTCGAGCAGGATGATGACCCGCCGTTCGTGTTGGTCGAGACCAGCGGGAGCAGTGCCCGGCCGAAGCTCGCGATGTTGAGCGCGACCAACGTGGCCGCCTCTTGCGTCAAAGTGAATGAACGCCTCGCGGTGGGGCCGGGCGATGCCTGGCTCTGCGTGCTGCCACGACAACACGTCGGCGGGCTCGCAATCGGTTATCGCTGTGCGCTGGCCGGCGCAACGATGATCGTGCACGAGCGATTCGATCCGGCAACCGTGCATTGCGCCCTCCACGAGCACGGGATCACGCACCTGTCGCTGGTCCCGGCGATGCTTCAGCGTCTGCTCGACCAGGGTCACCCGCCCCCGCCGGGACTGCGTGTCGTCCTGCTCGGCGGCCAAGCGCTCGACCCGAGCTTGGCACGGCGCGGCGTCGGGGCCGGCTGGCCGCTCTATCTCGGCTATGGGATGACCGAGACCTTCTCGCAGATCGCAGGGGCCTGGATCGATGAAGCGGGCACTGTTCCGGGTGGACTCGAACCGCTCGATGGGGTGCAGGTCGAGGCGCCCCGCTGTGCCGAGACTCGGCCCGAGCACGAGCAAGCATCCGAAACGGCACCCGAGCAGGCACCGCAACGCGCACCCGAGGGCCGGAGCACCCGCGATGAAGCCGATGCATCACCGGCGATGCAAACGGTCTCGCACCGGTCTGGGCACCGGTCTGGCATCCCGTCCTCTCCGTTGCAGCGCCCGAACGAGCATCGGTATCGAACCGAGCAGATGGCGCCCTTGCGGGTGCGCGGCCCCATGCTGATGCTCGGCTATGCCAACCCGACACGCAGCGCCGGCACCGGCCTGACGGGGGGTTGGCTCGAGACCGGCGACCTTGCATGCCAGCAGCGGACCAGCGGTTTGATGATCCTCGGCCGCGCCGATGATGTGATCATCAGCGGTGGCGTCAATATCCTTCCGGCCGAGGTCGAGCAACGCCTGGCCGCGTTCGAGGGTGTCGCCGAGGTTGCCGTCGTTGGCCTGCCGGACCCAGCTTGGGGGCAGCGGCTGGTGGCCGTCTACACCGGCTCTTGCGATCCCGCCGGGATCGAGCAGTGGGCTCGCGCGGCATTGCCGTCGCACCTTCGGCCGCGCGGATTCGTGCGATTAGCGGAGTTGCCGAGACTCGCCTCCGGCAAGCGCGACCGTCGTGCCATCGAGCGCCAGGCTGCTGCACTCAACAGTGCGAGCGGTGTCTGAGTGACCCGCGTTCGCATGGCAGCCTTCGCCGCTCAACCCACCGAGCCGTCCGCGAGTCTCCCCAGGGCCTCGATCAGCTCCGCCGGCAACGGCCGACTGCGGCCAGTGCGCGGATCGATCGCGACATGCACTGTGCTCGCCGTCGCCGCGAGCTCGCCCCCGCGCCAGAACCGGTAATCGAGCACGAAACGCTTCCGCGTCTGCGCTTGCAGCGCCAGCGATACACGAACGCTGTCGCCATGGCGCAACCGATCCAGGAAGTCGGCCTCCGCATGCACCAACGGCAAACCGAGCTCGCCATCGCGGATCAACCGGTCGATCGGCCAGCCGATCCGCCTCATCGCCTCCTCATAGGCATCATGCGCATGCCGAAAAAGGTGACCGAAGAAGAGCACGCCGGCGCTGTCGGTATCGTGCAGCGCGACCCGGAACCGGTGCGCCGAATCGCGCTCGGCCAGATCGGCCTGAGCCAGATCGGTCTCAGCCAGATCGGTCTCAGCCATTTGGCTGATTCACCGGTATCGGCCCTTCGTAGGCGGCCCAGGCGACATGGGATTCGCTGAGCAGGATGCGCAGCTCGGACAACCCTCGCCCGCCTTCGCCGAGCTCGCCGGCACTGATGCGGGCCGCGAAACGATCGAATACCGCCTTGGCGAGAAACTCGGTGGTCGTATTCTGGCCAACGAATGCTGGATGCTGATCAAGGTTGCAGTAATCGAACTCGCTGAGTACCTCGCGCAGCAGCATCGAGGCGCGGCCGATATCGACGACCAGTCCGTCGTTATCGAGCTCAGCCCGACGCATCTCGCAATCGACCACGTAGGTCGCACCGTGGAGCCGCTGCGCGGGCCCGAAGACCTCACCGCGGAAGCTGTGAGCAATCATGATATGGTCGCGGACGCAAAGGCTGTACATCCCGGCTCCCGTGCTGGCTTCGTGAGGACCTTTCAGGCATCGCTATCGTAACGGATGCGGTGCATCAGGGTATCGCTGGGTGCGCTCGCCAGCGTCGCCATGACCCGAGGCAGGTCTTCGAACGCGTCTTCGCCGGTGATCAGCTGGTCCAATACCGGGTCATCGAGCAACGACAACGCCAACCGCAAGCGGCGCGGATGATCCCAACGACCGCGCTGTTCCAACGGCAGGTTGCCGACTTGCGACGAGCGCAGCGTCAGCCGACGGGCGTGGAATTCACCGCCCAACGGGAGCTCGACGCGCCTAGCACCGAACCAGCTCAGCTCGACAATCCTGGCCTCGAAACCGGCCAGTGCGAGGGCCGTCGTGGCCCCCGAACCCGAGCCGCTGGTATGGATAACAAGATCGGCCTCTGGCCGCGCCTGCTCCGGAGCAGCGTAGGCGACACCAAACGCCGCGGCGATCTCCGCGCGGCGCCGATTGGTGTCGATCAATTCGACCTCGCAGCCGGGGATACGAGCCGCAAGCCACGCACAGAGGCACCCCAAGGTACCGGCCCCGACGATCGCGATCCGGTCGCCGATACGCGGCTGAGCATCCCAGAGTCCGTTGACCGCGGTCTCCATCTGAGCAGCGAGCACGGCCCGGGCCGCAGGCACCGATTCCGGGATCGGATGCACAGCCGTCGCCGGCAGTCGATAGCAGGACTGATGAGGAAACAAGCAGAACACCAGCCGACCTGTATCCCCTTCGCCACTGGCCTCTTCGCCACTGGCCTCGATCCGGCCGACACTGCTGTAGCCGTATTTGACGGGGGCCGGGAACTCGCCTGCCTGGAAGGGCGCCCGCATTCGCTGCCATTCACTGGGCGGAACCTCGCCGCGGAAGACCAGGGTCTCAGTGCCGCGACTGATCCCGCTGTAGAGGGTCCGAACCTGAACCTCTCCCCGCTCGAGCTCAGGCAGCACCTCCTCGCGCAATTCGCCACGACCAGGCTCGACGAGCCAGTAGGCGCGTGCTCGGAGCGGTTTCGTCATCGCATCGCCCTCGGGATCAGCGCCGCAGCGCGTAGATGTCACCGGCATTGGCCGCATGCGGCAGGCGCTCGAGCCAGGCGACGAGTGCTCTTGCATCCACCCAGCTCGCGTGCTCCAGCCGGCCGCTCGCGCCGAGCGAGGCATTGTAGTGATAGTCACCCAGACGTTCACAGAGCTGGATGGCCTGGGCCGCAACCGCGCGCTGGATGGTCGTGAACTCGAACGAGAGCGCCGCAAGCGGCTCGCTCAGGCCGCGCAAGACCTGAATCTCAAAACCCTCGACATCGATCTTGCAGAATGAGGGCAGGCCATAGTGAACGATCATCCGGTCCAACGTGGTCATCGGGACCTGAATCGCCTGCTCCCAACGCTGGCCGTGCCACCCTGCCGCGCCGGCGGCGGCATCGATGAAGGCGCTGGACGCCGAGGCGACCGTCGGATTCGACAGGTTCAGGTGCAGTTCCGTCTGACCACTGCACTGACCGAGCGCGACGCGCTCGAGCTTGACCTGCGGATCATGACCATGGAGGAATCTCAACGCCCGGTGCAGGGCCGGCTGGGGCTCAACCGCGACCACGCGCGCCCCGAGCCGGCGCAGGCTCGCGATACAATCACCGACGTGCGCCCCAACATCGAAGACCAGATCGCCCGGTCGAACGAATTGCGCGAGCAGGGGATCGCGCCAGCGACCATGATTGGTCTGAAAGCGATGATGAATCGATCGCGCAACGCCCCATTCGCGGCGTAGGCTGGTCCAGAAGCTCATCGGTAGGTTCCACTCGTTGTGATCAACGCAATGCGCCCGGCGGTTCTCTCGCGGCTGGCCGAGACAATGGCCTCGAGATCAGTCCTGTAGCCGCGCCTTGCCGTGAAGGGATCATCCATCATTTGGCTCCCAAACCGAGCGCAAGCGCGCAGCCCGACATCGGGCAGTCCGTCTTGGACGGTCAACGAGACTGACAAGCACTAAGGCGATTGCCGGAAAAGCTCGTACCGAATTGCGCAGGATGTTCGTTTGCCTTCGAGGAGCGTCGCCGGGAGCATAGCCGGGCTATGTGACCGGCGGCGCGACGAAGAAGGCGAGCGAAAAGACCAGCAAGGCGGTATGAGCTTTGAAAGAAATCGCCTAACAGAATGCCCTCTACGGCCTAAACTCAGCAGCTTGTGTACGCTAGGCGGGCATCTGGATGGGCGCCTTAGGCAACCCAGGGGCCGCTGGCTGACGTTGATCATCGCACCGGTGCGTCTCGATCACGCTACAGCGTACCCGTTCAGCATCGCCTGACCAGCGGCATCTGTACCAGCGGCGTCTGCTTATGAAACTGCGTTACTACATCCTGCTATTGCTGCTCGCGTTCGGGCTGGTGCCGCTGATCATCGCGGTCTTGATCAACCTTCCACTGGTACTCGATCGGACCGCGATGTTCTATCAGAAGGCCTATCTGCAGAACCTGCGGGCCGATTTTCGCGATCTCGATCAGCATCTGGCAAGCCGGCACGAGATGATTCGACTGCTCGCCAAGCTGCCTGAGCCGGGCATCATCCTGGGCGAGGCAGGAGACGAGGAGTCGATCGATCTCGCTCGGGCACGCTATACCGGCTGGATCAATCAGATGCTCAGCGATCAAGCCGACCTGATCGAGATCCTCTTCGTCGACTCCCATGGCAACGAGCGGTTTTGGCTCCAGCGCGATGCCCAAACCCGGGAGTGGCGGCCAACCGAGATTCCGCCGAGCCCGCCGAGCCGTGGCTTTACCAATGCCGGTCTCAAGCTCAAGCCGGGGGAGGTCATCGTCAGCCGCATCCGCGTCAATTCGTTCGCCGCGAGTGAGGACCCCCGTCAACTGATGACGCTCCAGCTAGCGAGTCCAGTCGGTCAGCGCGACGACGAACAGCAGCAACCGCTCGGTCTGCTGTTGATGACGATCGACGTCGGCGGGCTCGCGAACTTCTACCGGGAAACACTTTGGGTTACCGATGACGGCCGTTACTTGCGCCCGGGCGAGCCATTGAGCGACAAGGCTGACGCCTTTGGCGACTTCCCGGGCCTGGCATCGATCTTCGAGGAAGGCAAGCTCGCGCTGTGGAAGCCCGAGCATGGCCCGCCGCTGCTATGGGTGCCGATGTTCCTCACCGAGAACGGCCGGCCGCTCTGGGTCGGACGGCCGGTCGATCCGTCACCGATCGCGAGCTTCCGCAATGCCCTGATCGGCCGGGTGCTGAGCATCGTGCTCGTCTTGATCCTGGTCGTCATGGTGATCGCCCGCTGGCTGGCGAGGCGCGCTGAGCATTTCGGCCAGGAGCTGACCACCGGGGTGCGTGGGATCCTGCGCGAGCAAAGAACCCGAGAGTTTCACTGGCGCGGACCAACAGAGGTCCGCGAGCTTGGCAGGGAGCTCAACGCTCTCGCCCGCAGCCATGCCGAGCACCTGCAAGCCGAGCGGCAGCATGTGCAGCAATTGGAGCAGTCGAACCAATACAAGTCTGAATTCCTGGCCAATGTGAGCCACGAGCTGCGCACCCCGCTGAACTCGATCCTGCTGCTGTCCAAGCTGCTTGCGGCCAAGGAATCCGGATTGGACGCCGACCAGCAGCGTCAGGCCAAGGTGATCAATGAGGCGGGCCGCGACCTGCTTGCGATGATCGATAACGTGCTCGACATCTCGCGCATCGAAGCGGGCGCCGTCACGGTCCATCTCGAATGGGTCGCGATTCGGGAGATGATCGATGAGCTGGTCGGGATGCTCAGTCCGATCTTTTCCGAGAAGGGTCTCCATCTGCGCGTCAAACTGAGCGCCTCAGCACCGCATCAGATCTACAGCGACCGTGCCAAGGTCCGGCAGGTCTTGAAGAACTTCCTTTCCAATGCGGCCAAGTTCACCCATTCCGGGGAGGTCAGCATCTCGGTCGCCGCCGGCAATCAACGTTACCCGCTCGAGATTGCGGTCACCGATACCGGAATCGGCATCCCCCCCGGCAAGGAGGAGGTCATCTTCGAGGCGTTTCGTCAGGCCGATGGCTCCACCCGACGCCGCTACGGAGGCACCGGCCTCGGTCTGTCGATCAGCAAGGAGCTCGTCCATCTGCTCGGCGGCCAGATCTCGGTGACCAGCACGCCCGGTGTCGGCTCCCGCTTCACGCTGCATCTTCCTCTGGCCTGCGACCCGAACGCCATTTCCGCGGCCGAGGTGATCGAGAACGGGAGTGGCGCGGAGCAATCGTCGCCGGCCCAGTCGGGAGCAGCCGAGGAAACAGCGCGGATAGCGGAGGCATCCAGACAGCCGTCGGCCGCCCCCAGACCGGCCGAGCAGCCGCTCTCAACAGGCGAGCGCAACAGCGATGCGCGCACTACCTTGGCGGCGTCTTCGCCGCAGGCTGCAGAGAGCGATCAGTGGGTACTGCTGGTCGAGCGCGATGTTCAGAGTCTAGTCACCGTCACCGCCGAGCTCGAGGTGCTCGGACTCCGGGTGCAGACCGCAGCCGACGAGGAAGAGGCGCTGGAGACGCTGTCTGAAGATCACGACTGTGCAATGCTGCTGCTCGCAGGCTCTCTTGAAGCCAAGGAGCCCTGTGATACGATCCACTCGCTTCGACAGAAGGCTTGGCTGACCGACCTGCCGATCGTCGTACTAGGGGATCTGGATGAGACACAGCAGCGACGCTGCCTGGCTGCCGGCGCCTGTTGCTTCCTCAGCAAGCCCATCCGACCTGACGCATTGGCGAATCTGATCCATTCGTCGTTACGCCCTGAGATCGCTGAGGACATCGAGAGGACTGCATGATGGGCGGACCCGATTTCAAGGTGCTGATCGTCGACGATCACGCGCACAATCTCTACACCCTCCGGACGCTGATCCAGAAGCACCTCAATGCCACTGTGCTGGAGGCGGCATCGGGCCGCGAAGCGATCGATCTCACGCTCAACCATCGCGACATCGATCTCATTATCCTCGATGTGCAGATGCCCGAGATGGATGGGTTTCAGACTGCTTCGCTGTTGAAGCTGCGCAAACGCTCGCGCGATATCCCGATCATCTTCCTTACCGCGGCGTTCAAATCGGAGGAGTTCCAGCAACGCGGTTTCGCGGTCGGCGCAGTCGACTATCTGCTCAAGCCGATCGACGATAACCTATTGATCAACAAGATCAGTACCTATTTCAGGCTGATCGAGAAGGAGCGCTCCCTCAACCGGGAGCTCGAGCGCAAGGTAGCCGAGCGCACCGCCGAGCTCGATGAGGCCCGGCAGTATCTCGAGAACATCATCACGCACATGGGCGAGGCCCTGCTGGTGCTCACGCCCGAAGGCGAGATCAAGATTACCAACCCGGCCGCATGCCGGATGCTCGGCTATCGCGAGGAGGACCTGCTTGGGCTCTCGATCGGCGATGTATTCGAGGAGGAAGGAGACGACGAGGCCGGCGCCTTCATGGGAACCTGGCTCGAGGCACTGATCCGGACCGGCGCGCTGGCCAAGATCGAGGCGCGTTTCATCGCCAGTGACGACCGGCGCGTCCCAATCTTGTTTTCTAGGACAGCAATAAAAGATACTGATGGAAACATCACGGATATCATCTGCATCGCAAAAGACATGAGCGGCTATATCCGTATCGATAACGACACCGTCACGGAAGCCACGACGACCACCAACGCTGCGAGGACAACGGAGGCTGACCATGAACAATGACCTGCCAGCCGATCATTCCGATCCTGAGGACACCACGCTGACGGCGATGGCCTTAAAGGCGATGGCTCACCCATTGCGCTGGAAGATCCTTTGCTCGCTTGGGCAGAACGAGCTCTCGGTCGGCGAGATCGTCGAGCGAACCGGTACCTCGCAGAGCAACATCTCCCAGCACCTAGAGCAGCTCCGCAACAAGAACATCGTCGTTGCCCGCAAAGAGGCCAACCGGATCTTCTACCGCATCCGCAACGATCAACTCTTAGAGCTGATCGGGATCATGCGCGATGTCCTCTGCCCGGCCAATCTCGACGATCGCTATCCACGCTGAAGGCCTAAGAAGCAAAATAGCTTAGAAGCGAAACAACATGACCACACGGCTGGGGCCAAACGGCTGATTCATCGCTTGCCTGGTTCCGCAACCGCTTTGCAGAACCGGCGGCGCCTATTATCCCGCCGATGAAGCAGCGGACCGCCTCGCACTGGCCCAATGCCCCCTGGCCCAACGCCCACTGGCCCAGCGCCCAACCTTGCCCGCTAGTGACATGCTTGATGAGAAAGACTGGTTCACCGAGATTGCCGATGAGGCTGGAAGCGCCTTCTCACTGCGCGTGAGACGACGTCTACATCAGGAGCAAAGCCGCTTCCAGACCATCGAGGTCTACGAGACCGAGCGCTTCGGCAATCTGATGGTGATCGACGGCTTTACGATGTTATCGAGCCGCGAGAACTTCCTCTACCACGAGATGCTGGCGCATCCGGTACTGCTGACACACCCGCAGCCCCGGCGGGTGGCGATCATCGGCGGTGGTGACTGCGGCACATTGCGCGAGGTGCTGCGTCATCACGAGGTCGAATCAGCGGTACAGATCGATATCGATGAACGGGTCACAAGGGTGGCCGAGGAGTTCTTTCCGGAGCTGACCGAGTCGAACGATGATCCGCGCGCGACGCTGCTGTTCGAGGACGGCATTCGCTGGATGCGTGAGGCGCCGGCCGAATCGCTGGATGTGATCATCATCGACAGCACCGATCCGGTTGGACACGCCGAAGGTCTGTTCAGCACCGCGTTCTACCAGGACTGCCATCGTGCACTCGCTCCGGGCGGCCTATTGATCCAGCAGAGCGAGTCCCCGCTGTATCATCTCGAGATCATTCGGGGCATCTACGCGGATCTGCGCCAGGCCGGCTTCTGCGATCAAGCCACCCTGTTCTTTCCGCAGACGATCTATCCGTCTGGGTGGTGGAGCGCGACCATGACGAGCCGAGATAGGCCGCTGCCGCCCTTCCGCGCCGAGACCGCCGATGCCCTGCCGTTCCCGACGCGCTATTACACCGCTGAGATCCATCGCGCCGCGCTGGCGCAACCGGCCTTCTTCAAGCAGGCGCTCGCGGCGGGCTCGGATCAAGGCTCGGATCAAGCCGAGGCCTGACCGCAGCCGCGGCGCCGGCTGACAGTCTCGGCAAACAGCTCGGGACCAAGACACCCCCGCAGCCCGCGCTGCCCCGATTCGCTCCGCACCACGCAAAACGGGGCCCGAAGGCCCCGCTGCAAGGTCGATTGCGCGGTTGCGCTATCCGTCAGGTTCCAGCACCGCGGGAGCCAACGAATTCAGGGTAGGCCTCGAGTCCGCATTCGCCGAGATCGACGCCCTCGTACTCCTCCTCTTCACTGACACGGATGCCCATGATCAGCTTGATCAGCAGCCAGACGATCAGTGAGGTGATGAAGACCCAGGCGAAGATGGTCACCAAGCCGATCAGCTGCGGCACGATGCCCGCATCGGCATTGGTGATCGGGACCGCCACCAGGCCCCACATGCCGACGACACCGTGCACCGAGATCGCACCGACCGGATCATCGATGCGCAGCTTGTCGAGTGCGATGATCGAGAACACCACGATGATACCGCCGACACCACCGATCAGGGTCGCGGCGAGCGGGGTCGGGGTCAGCGGCTCAGCCGTGATGGCGACCAGGCCGGCGAGCGCCCCATTGAGGGCCATCGTGAGGTCGGCCTTGCCGAAGATCAGCCGCGCGGTGATCAGCGCGAACACCAAGCCACCGGCCGCGGCCATATTGGTATTGACGAAGACCGCAGCAACAGCGTTCGCATCGGAGATGTTCGAGACGATCAACTGCGAGCCGCCGTTGAAGCCGAACCAGCCGAGCCAGAGGATGAAGGTGCCGAGTGTCGCGAGCGGCATATTCGCGCCCGGGATGGCGTTGATGGAGCCGTCCTTGCCGTACTTGCCTTTGCGCGCCCCCAGCAGCAGAACACCAGCCAGGGCTGCCGACGCACCGCAGAGATGGACGATGCCCGAGCCGGCGAAGTCCTGGAAGTTCAGGCCATCGAGGAAGCCGCCACCCCACTTCCAGTAACCCTGTACGGGATAGATGAAGCCGGTCATGATGACCGCGAAGAGCAGGAAGGCCCAAAGCCTCATCCGCTCAGCAACCGCACCGGAAACGATCGACATGGCCGTAGCGACGAAAACGACCTGGAAGAAGAAGTCGGACATCCCGGAGTAATAGGCGTCGCCGGCCAAGACCTCCTCGACGCTATTGTCACCGCCGAACATAAAGGTCCAGTTGATCGACGGGATGATCCCGTTGCCTCCGCTGGGGTACATGATCCCATAGCCGATCACCATGTACATGATGCTGGCAATCGAGAACAAGGCGACGTTCTTGGTCAGGATCTCAGCAGTATTCTTTGCGCGGACCAGTCCGGCCTCGAGCATCGAGAAGCCCGCCGCCATCCACATGACGAGCGCCCCCGAGATCAGGAAATAGAACGTATCCAGCGCGTAGGCGAGCTGTATAGTCGGTTCTTCCACTGTGGATTTCCTCCTTCGCGAGGTTAGAGTGCGTCCGGACCGGTCTCACCGGTGCGAATCCGAATGACCTGATCGACGTCGCTGACGAAGATCTTCCCGTCACCGATCTTGCCGGTGCGCGCGGCGTTACTGATGGCCTCGATCACCTGGTCGACGAGGCTGTCGTCGATCGCGATCTCGACCTTGATCTTGGGCAGGAAGTCGACGACATACTCGGCGCCGCGGTAGAGCTCGGTATGGCCCTTCTGGCGCCCGAAGCCCTTGACCTCGATGACGGTGATCCCGGACACGCCGATATCGGCGAGCGCCTCGCGGACGTCATCGAGCTTGAAGGGTTTGATGATGGCAGCAACCAGCTTCATGAATTAGCTCCGTTGAAATGGATACGCGGGCCTACTTGGACCCGCTGCGTATTTACTTAGCAAGCGCCGGACCTGCTTCTTAAAACTCCTTGCTCCAGCTCACCCAGATCTTTGGATCGGTATCGTAGCCGACCTCCTGGTCACCGTTGTTCTGATCCCAATTGAGGCCGAAAGTACCGAAGTCCCCAGCCTCACGCGTAATCGAAGCTCCGTAGTGCCAGTAATTTGCGCTTTCAGTCAAATCGATGACATTGCCGCTGGTATCGGTCACCGAGCCGACGACAACATCATCGTTTTCGAACTGATAGTACCCAGCGCGCAAGCTCAGACCAAAGTCATAAGGCAGCGCAAAGTCCGCACCACCGAAGTAATAGAGATCACCGTCGTCGAATAGCCCGTCATCATTCTCGCCGTAGACGGTATAAGCCACGCCGAGCGTGAACCATTTGAACGAGCCGCTCAGCGAGATTTCCGCGAAATCGGATTCTCTGCCATCTGGATAGGCGTAGTAGATCGCGCCGATGTCGTAGCTGACGTCATCGTTGATCGCGCCGCTGAAGCCCGCATAGAAATCGAGCTCATAGTTCGGGGAGGCAGGATCCGAACCGGAGGTGACACCTTCAACGATATAGTTGCCATCAGCGTCGGTCATTGGCAGCCCAGTGTTTGGATCCACCGGCACGATGCCAACCACATCTTCCGAACCTCCCTCGTCCCAGTCGATGTTCGAGGCCCAGGTACCGGCGTAGAAGCCACTCTCGTGGCCGACGTCGATGCCGCCCTGAATGGCCGCTTGGTCGCCTGTTTGGGTGACACCACGCCAGATGTAGTTGGAGACGGCACCGATGTTCGCACTGAAAGACCACGGCTGTTGGGCCAGGGCTGGGGCGGACATCAGAAGAGAGCCTGAGAGCACCGCACCAGAAACGGCGGCGATTCCGAAGCGTTGTGTTTTCATCTTGAAGTAACCTCAGTTGTCGTGTGGTCGAGGACGTCGGGTCGACGCCCTGTGCGGTGATCTTGCCGAATGCGTAATCACTGTCATGGACCTGTAAGCACCCCGCGTGCCACGCTTGCTTTGTGCGCAATAAACAACGAATTAGCGGAGGCTGTTGCAGAAAACCAACTTCCCGAATGCACCCATAGGGTGCACAGACCGTCGCGAGCGGATCATGGTATGCACCAATGAGGTGCGTAAACTGAGCGCGGGCGCGTGCGAAAGCCTGGCTCTATAATGAAACCAGCCATCTACAACGACCCGAGAGACAACTGATGCTGGAGCCAAAGCAGATCGATGACCTTGCCCGGCGCCTCGCCGCGAACGCGCCTAAGGGCTTCCAGGTGTTGCAGGAAGACCTCAATCGCAGCTTCCGAGCAACCCTGGAAGCAGCACTCTCGAGACTGGATCTCGTGACCCGGGAGGAGTTCGACGTCCAAGCAGCGGTACTCGCCCGCTCCCGGGCCAAACTCGAGGCGCTCGAGAAGCGTGTCGCCGCACTCGAGGCCCGCCTCTCGAGCGAGGCGGGATCGACAGAGCCGCCCGAGCCACTCGAGGACGGTGAGCCAGCGGCCTGAGAATGGCGATGCATCGGCGCTGACGAGACTGCGATCTTGGGTCTTTCCGTTCTCCACAGCCGCGCCCGGGTCGGGATCGAGGCGCCCGCGGTCACGGTCGAGGTCCACGCCGGGATCGGGCTGCCCTCGCTGTCGATCGTCGGCCTGCCCGAGGCCGCGGTGCGCGAGAGCAAGGATCGGGTCCGCGGGGCGCTCGCCAACAGCCGGTTCGAGTTCCCGGCCGGCCGGGTCACGATCAATCTTGCCCCGGCCGATCTGCCCAAGGAGGGCGGGCGCTTCGATCTACCGATCGCGCTCGGTATCCTCGTCGCCTCTGATCAGGTGCGACGCGACCAGCTCGAGACCCACGAGCTCGTCGGCGAGCTCGCCCTCAGCGGCGAGCTGCGTCCGGTCGATGCCGTGCTACCGGCCGCACTGGCCGCTCGAGCAGCGGGCCGCGCGCTGGTGCTCCCAGAAGCGAATGCATCGGAAGCGACCCTGGTGGGCGGGTTGGAGGTGCTGCCGGCGGCAGACCTGCTCGAGGTCTGCGAGCATCTCAACGGGCTGAGCCCGATCGCCCCTTACCGCCATACCGAGACCGCTGCGGCCCCGCTCAATGGGCCGGACCTGGCTGATGTCCGAGGTCAACCGCAAGCCAAGCGCGCCCTCGAGATCACCGCTGCCGGCGCCCACAGCCTGCTCATGCTCGGGCCTCCTGGGACCGGAAAATCGATGCTCGCGGCGCGGCTCCCCGGTATCCTGCCCAGCTTGAGCGATGCCGAGGCGGTGGAGGTCGCTGCGGTGCGCTCGGTCAGCCGCGGCCAGCAACCCACTGCCGCGGACTGGCGGGTGCGCCCGTTTCGCTCTCCCCACCACACCACCTCGGCCGTCGCGCTGGTCGGCGGCGGCGTCAATCCACGCCCTGGGGAGATCTCGCTTGCCCATCACGGGGTCTTGTTCCTCGATGAGCTACCCGAGTTCGATCGACGGGTGCTCGAGGTCCTGCGCGAACCGCTGGAATCCGGCCGCATCCATATCGCCCGCGCTGCGCGAAGCGCTGAATTCCCGGCCTGCTTTCAGCTGATCGCAGCAATGAACCCCTGCCCCTGTGGCCACCTTGGTGATCCAAGCGGTCGCTGCCGCTGCACGCAGGAGCAGATCGCCCGCTATCGCGGCCGCCTATCCGGCCCGCTGCTCGATCGCATCGACCTCCACATCGAGGTCCCGCGGCTACCGCCTGAAGCGTTCCAGCATCCGCCAGAGGGAGGATTGGAGACCAGTAGTCAGGTTCGAGAGCGGGTCAGTGCCGCTCGCGAGCTCGCGAGCGCACGCGCCGGCAAGCCCAACGCCGCGCTTCAGCCGCAGGAGATCGACCGCGATTGCGCGCTGGACGGTGCGGCACAGCGCCTCCTGACCCAGGCCATGCAGCAGCTCGGACTCTCCGCCCGCGCTTATCATCGTATCCTCAAGGTTGCCCGCACCATCGCCGATCTAGATCGAGCGAGCCGGATCGAGCCTGTTCATCTCAGCGAGGCGATCGGATATCGCCGGTTGGATCGCCAGCTCGATCCGTCACCGATGAGCGCTCGAGCAACGCCAACCCGAACCAAGGACTGATCATGCTGGACCTGCGCGGCATCAGCCTCCGCCGCGGCACCAAGCTGCTGCTCGACGGCGCCGACCTGCGACTGCATCCGGGCCAGAAGCTCGGGTTGATCGGGGCGAACGGGTGCGGGAAATCCAGCCTGTTGGCGTTACTGCGCGGCGAGCTTGCTCCCGACGCCGGTACGCTATCGATCCCGAACGGCTGGGAGATCGCGCATGTCGCCCAGCACACACCGTCCGGCGGGCGTGAGGCGATCGAGTTCGTCATCGATGGGGACAGAGAGCTGAGGGCACTGCAATCAGCCCTCGCCGCAGCCGAAGCCGACGACGACGGGATTCGCCAGGGAGAACTGCTCGGACAGCTCGACGCCATCGGGGCCTGGGAGGCCGAGAGCCGGGCGGCGCAGCTGATGCACGGCCTCGGTTTCGCCGTCGGCGATGAGCGCCAAGCCCTGGACACCTGGTCGGGCGGTTGGCGAATGCGGCTGGCGCTGGCCCAGGCACTGATGTGCCGATCCGATCTGCTCCTGCTCGACGAGCCGACCAACCATCTCGATCTGGATGCCGTCATCTGGCTCGAGGGTTGGCTGCGGTCCTATCCCGGCACGCTGGTACTGATCTCGCATGATCGCGACGTACTGGATGCGGTGGTCACATCGATCTGTCATCTCGAGCGGGGCAGGCTCCAGACCTACAGCGGCGGTTATTCGGCGTTCGAGCGCCAGCGGTCCGAGCAGCTCGCCCAACAGCAGGCCGCCTACCAGCGGCAGCAGCGCGAGATCGCGCATATGCAGGCGTTCGTCGATCGATTCCGCGCCAAGGCCACCAAGGCCCGGCAGGCGCAGAGCCGCCTCAAGGCGCTCGAGCGCCTCGAGCTGATCGCGCCGGCACATGTCGACACGCCGTTTCGGTTCCGTTTCCGCGATCCGGAGTCACAACCGCACCCATTGCTTCAGCTCGAGGCGGTGAGCGTCGGCTATGACAGCACCGCGGTGTTGGAAAACGTCGGCCTCGCCCTGGCACCCGGTGATCGCCTGGCCCTGCTTGGCGCGAACGGCGCCGGCAAATCGACTCTAATCAAGACCCTGGCGGGAGAGCAGCCGCTCCTCTGTGGGGCGCGCCAGGAGGCGCAGGGTCTACGCATCGGCTACTTTGCCCAGCATCAGATGGATCAACTGCGACCGGACGCCTCGCCGCTGCAACATCTCATCGCACTGGACCGCGAGGCGCCCGAGCAGTCATTGCGGGATTTCCTCGGCGGTTTCGGCTTCAGCGGTGATCAAGCGACCGAGCCGGTCGCACCCTTCTCCGGCGGCGAGAAGGCCCGCCTTGCACTGGCGCTGATCGTTTACCAGCGGCCCAATCTGCTCTTGTTGGACGAGCCGACCAATCATCTCGACCTGGAGATGCGACACGCGCTGAGCACGGCGCTGCAGGAGTTCGTCGGCGCCATGGTCTTGGTCTCGCACGATCGCCACCTGCTGCGCATCACCTGCGATGATCTCCTGCTCGTCGACGCCGGACGGGTTGTTCCGTTCGACGGGGATCTCGACGACTACCCGAATTGGATCAGCCAGCGCGCCGCGCAGAGGCGTACTGCAGCCAATGGCACGTCGGCAGCTCAAGCCGGCGCCGACGCCGGTGCTGAGCGCCCCGGCACCAAGAAGGCCGCGCGCCAGCGCGACGCCGAGGAGCGCGCGCGCTCCCAGCCGCTTCGCCGCCGCCTCGCCGAGCTCGAGCAGCGTCTCGAGCGGTTGACCGAACAACGCGATGTCATCGATCAGCGCCTCAGCGACAGCAAGCTCTACGAGCCCGAGGCGAAGCAAGAGCTGCTCGCCGTGATGGAAGACAAGCGCAAGCTGAGCAGCGAGCTGAACGAGATCGAGCAGGCCTGGCTGGCAGCCGGTGAAGCACTGGAGCAGCTCCAGTCGCAGCAACGCTGATGCAGTCACCAGGCCGACGACGCGCACAAGCGGCATTGTGGCGGCGGCCATTACAGCTGCCTCGCAGCCTCCGCCGGCTCGCGGCCGCCGTCGCGGTCGTCGCCGGCCTGTATCTGATCTCGCCCTACTGGATGCTCTGGGAGCTCAATCGCACCGTCGTCAATGGGCCGACCGCCGCGCTGGGTCCAATGGTCGCGATCGAGTCCGTGCGCGATCAGGTCCAGCGACGGCTGAACAAGGAGCAGGAAAGCTGCATCGGCGAGGTATCGGATGCCTTTATCGACTGGATACAGCAGAGCATCCGCCGCCACCGAGGCGATCCTCTAACAAGGTCGATCGATCTTGCATGGCTGCGCAAGCGGCTGCTGACGCACAGCCGGGGTGATAAGGGGTTCTGGCCCGCGCTCGAGTATGCATTCTACATGTCACCAACCCGTTTCAGGGTCCGGATCGGGCCCAACGCACCCGAAACCGAGCCGGCTGACGACGCCTCCGCACCCGCGGTCTCTCTGTGCCTGGGCCGCGGGTGGTTCAGGTGGCGGGTGATCGCCGTCTCCTACTGAGGCTGCCCGAGCCACCATGCCACCGCTCGCTTGTCTCTGACCCTTCGCTTGTCTCTGGCCCTTTTGAAAACGACGGGGACTGATCGCGGAAATCGTTCTCATCGGCGCACGGAGCGCGTTATCTTAGGGCCTGAAATACCGAAGCGCCGCACAGTTCTCGCCCTCTTCTTTTCGCTCAGGATCACCGCATGTCTCCGTTTAAAGACCTTACCGAAAGCTCGCCCAACGAACGTCTGTTCAAGCTCGATCCCTTAGGCATGGATGCCGAGAGCCTTGGCCGGGACTTCCAGCACTATTTCGCCCATACCCTCGGGCGCGACCGCGACTGCCGCTCGGCCTACTATCCGTATAAGGCGCTAGCGGTCTCGCTGCGCGACCGCCTGATGGAGCGCTGGAAGCGCACCCGCCACGCGCATGACCAGGCCAACTGCAAACGCACCTACTATCTCTCGCTCGAGTTCCTAATGGGACGCTCGCTGAGCAACGCGCTGCTCAACCTCGGCATTACCGATGAGGCACGACAGGCACTCTACGAGATGGGCCTGCAGTACGAGGAGATCGAATCCGCCGAGATGGATGCTGGCCTCGGCAATGGCGGTCTCGGTCGACTCGCCGCCTGTTTCCTCGACAGCTGCGCGACCCTGCAATTGCCGGTCAAGGGCTATGGCCTGCGCTACGAATATGGCATGTTCCGGCAGCTCGTCGAGAACGGCCGCCAGGTCGAGGAGCCCGACCATTGGCTGCGCGACGGCAACCCCTGGGAGCTGGAACGGCCCGAGTACACCCAACGCATCCCGTTCGGCGGACGCACCGAGACCTACACCGACCAACAGGGCCGCAGCACGCAGCGCTGGGTCGAGACCCATGATGTGCTCGCGGTGCCCTACGATATCCCGATCCCCGGCTATCGCAACGACACCATCAACACGCTGCGCCTGTGGTCGGCGACGGCGACCGATGTCTTCGATCTCGGCGAGTTCAACGCCGGCAGCTATCCGGAATCGGTCGCCGCGAAGAACGACGCCGAGCACATCACGATGGTGCTCTACCCGAACGACGCCAGCGAGAACGGCAAGGAGCTGCGGCTGCGGCAGCAATACTTCCTCGCCTGCGCCAGCATCAAGGACGTCATCCGCGAATGGCAGCGGCTGCATGGCAACGACTTCAGTGAGTTCGCCGACAAGAACTGCTTCCAGCTCAACGACACCCACCCGGCCGTCTCGGTCGCGGAGCTGATGCGTCAGCTCGTCGACCTACACCACCTTGAATGGGACCAGGCCTGGGGGATCACGACCCGCACCATGGCCTACACCAACCATACGCTGCTGCCCGAGGCGCTCGAGCGCTGGCCGGTGCGGCTGTTCCGGACGCTGCTGCCGCGCATCCTCGAGATCATCTACGAGATCAACGCGCGCTTCCTGTCGCAGGTGGCCTCGCGCTGGCCGGGTGATATGGATCGTCAGCGGCGGATGTCGCTGATCGAGGAAGGGGATGATCCGCAGGTGCGGATGGCCTTCCTCGCCATCGTCGGCAGCTTCTCGGTCAACGGGGTCGCCGCGCTGCACTCGGAGCTGCTCAAGCAGGGGCTGTTTCGTGACTGGTACGAGCTCTGGCCCGATAAGTTCAACAACAAGACCAATGGGGTCACACCTCGCCGCTGGCTCGCGATGTGTAATCCGGGGTTGCGCGAGCTGCTCGATGAGACCGTTGGGGAAGGATGGGTCACCGAGCTCGGCAAGCTGGAGCAGCTCGCACCCAAGGCAGAGGATTCCGCGTTTCAGGAGCGGTGGGACAAGATCAAGCGCGAGAACAAGGCGCGCCTCGCGCAGATGGTCAGCTCGACCTGTCGGATCGACTTCCCGGTCGAGTTCATGTTCGACGTCCAGGTCAAGCGCATCCACGAGTACAAGCGCCAGCTGCTCAATATCCTGCACGTCATCCATCTCTACAACCGCATCAAGCATGGCGACGGCCAGGTCGGCGCCCCGCGCTGCGTGCTGGTCGGCGGCAAGGCGGCACCGGGCTACGAGATAGCGAAGCTGATCATCAAGCTGATCAACAACGTCGCTAAGGTCGTCAATTCCGATCCGGCGGTCACCGACCAGCTCCGTGTTGCGTTCATTCCGGACTATCGCGTCTCGGTGATGGAGATCCTCGCACCCGGCACCGACCTGTCCGAGCAGATCTCGACCGCCGGCAAAGAGGCATCGGGGACCGGCAACATGAAGTTCATGATGAACGGGGCGCTGACCATCGGCACCCTCGACGGCGCCAACATCGAGATCCGCGAGCGCGTCGGCGAGGAGAACTTCTTCCTCTTCGGGCTCACCGCCGAAGAGGTCTCACACATGCGCTCGCACTATGATCCCGACGGCATCATCGCCCACGACGAGGCCCTGCGCGAGGTTATGGAGCTGCTCGAATGCGGCCATTTCAATCAGTTCGAGCCGGGAATCTTCGATCCGATCATCCACGGTATCCGTAACCCGGCCGACCCCTGGCTCACCGCCGCCGACTTCGACAGTTATCGCCGAGCGCAAAAGCAGGCGGCTTTGGCCTATCTGGATCGGGAGCGCTGGCTGCGCATGAGCATCCTGAACACGGCGCACAGCGGCCACTTCTCATCCGACCGCACGATCGCCGAGTACCGTGATGATATCTGGCAGTTGAAGCCGGTCGAGCCAACGCCCTACGGCACCTGGTAGAGCGGGTCAAGCCGATCTGAAGACCTTCGAGCCGCTTCGCCCAAGCGACGATGACAGAGGATGCCTGCAATCATGAGTACTGAGCTTGCGCCGGAGCATATGATCGACGTCCAGTTCGGTCGTGCCGAACAGCATATGGATCGGATCGCTCCGGGATTGCTCGAGCTGCTCCTAGCCCCCCGGCGAACGATCACGGTCAACCTCCCGGTCGAGCTCGATGATGGAACCATTGAGACCTTCGCCGGCTATCGGGTACTGCATAACCAGCTCCTCGGACCCGGCAAAGGCGGCATCCGCTTCCACCCTGAGGTCTCTTTGCCTGAGGTCTCAGCGCTCGCAGCACTGATGACCTGGAAGTGTGCGCTGCTGCGCATCCCGTTTGGCGGCGCCAAGGGCGGCATTGCCTGCAACCCGAAGCAACTGAGCGAGCGCGAGCGCCGGCGCTTGACTCGGCGCTTCGTCGCCGAACTTGGCGACAACATCGGCCCCTACACCGATATCCCAGCGCCGGACCTCTACACCGACAGCCAGACCATGGCCTGGGTCTACGACACCTATCAGGCGCTGCATCCGGGCGAGAACAACCTGCCGGTCGTGACCGGCAAGCCGCTCGCCATCGGTGGCTCGGAAGGACGCTCCGAAGCCACCGGCCGCGGTTGCGTCTACGCCGCTGAACGGCTCCTCAACCTTGGCGTCATCCCACAGCTGCCCTCATTGCAGGGCGCGCGCGTCGCGATCCAGGGCTACGGTGAGGTCGGCCGCGTCGCCGGGCGCCTACTCCATGAGCACGGGGCCAAGGTCGTTGCAGTCAGCGATTCGCGCGGCGGCGTGCTCGCGATCAATGGAGACCGACTCGATCTCGACGCACTCAACCATCACAAGGCCGACAATGGCACAGTGGTTGGGCTGGCCGAAACTCGGACCATCACCAATGCCGATCTGCTCGCGCTCGACTGCGACCTGCTGATACCGGCCGCCTTGGGTGGACAGGTCCATGCCGGCAACGCCGAAGCGGTCAAGGCCAAGGTGCTCGTCGAAGGCGCGAACCGACCGGTCACTCCGGAGGCCGACGACATCCTCTCGGCCCGCGGCATCCTCGTGCTGCCGGACATCCTGGCCAACGCCGGCGGCGTCACCGTCAGCTACTATGAATGGGTGCAAAACATCGAGCACCACAGCTGGCCCTTGGATGAGATCAACGGCCGACTGCGCAGCCGCATCAACAATGCCACCGACCGTGTCGTCGCACGCTGGCGCGCCTTCACCAGCTCCGAGAAGCGCAACGGCGCTTGCACCGATCTGCGCACCGCCGCATTGGTCGAAGCCCTCGAACGGCTTGCCGCCGTGCTCGAACAGCGCGGTGTTTGGCCTTAAACAGAAGGCAGCCACCCCCGATCTCTATGCCAAGCTCACCGAGATCACCGACGAGAAGGCGCGTGCGCGTCAAGCTCGCGGTTTGCTTCATCAGCCCCTGATGCCAAGGGTCGAGCAGGCGCACTGGCGCTGCGAGACGCGCGACCAGATTCGGTGTCGGTGGCTCGATGGCACGTGCTCCGGGGCCAACTCCGGCACCAACTCCGGCACTGAATCAGGGACCGATCAGCAGATCGACAAGCTTGAACACCGCACCGAGCACCGCCAAGCCCCCGAGTAGCCAGCGCGTCTGAGCCGCCATGGCTTGGTGCAGGCTGACCTCCACTTGCTTGAGCTCGGTGCGCAGGCGACCCTCCATCTCGGCCATGCGTGCATCGACCTCACGGATCTGCAGCTCGATCCCCTTGATCTGCCCCTGCAGCCGTGCATCGACCTCTCTGATCTGCCCCTGCAGCCGCGCATCGACCTCTCTGATCTGCTCTTGGAGGCGGGCCTCTACCGCTTTGATCTGCAGCTCTACGCCTTTGATCTCCTTCTGGAGGCGCAATTCGCTCTCGCGCACGTGACTTTGGGTGGCGAGGTCGTTGATCTGCGGAAAGCGTGCCTCGAGCGCGTCGAAGGCGTCGGCGATCAATCGTGCCCGGGTCTTTTCGTCCGGCGCTTCGGTGAGCTGGGCATACAGTTCCAGGGCAGCACTCATCGCCTCGTTCCTCCCGACGTCGCTGTAGCCAGGGGTTCACAACCAACCGCAACTGGCAGCGTAACAGCTGTGGACCAACCATAGATCGACCCTGCGATCCTTGATCATCGCCTGGCTCAATCCCTGGCATAGCGGTCAACGATAAACTATTTTATTTTTAAAAATAAATAGTTGTATTGCTGGCTGTTGTGCGAGCCGCTGTCGCTGGATCAAGGCCGGCCTGCGCTGATTATTACGAGTTGTATGTATTCAAATAGTAATCGTAATAGACACAGTGGATAAACCGTAAAAAAGTCCATTACATCAATACTTTCAGTATCTTATGAAAAAATAAGCCTGTGCTCTGGAGCTCGTGGGGTTGTTGATGGGTTGTGGATAGATCGCCGGTTCGGATTCGTCGACAAGTTATTCACAGGCTACAAGGTTAGGCGACAAACAAGATCTCGGTAGCGCCCGAGCATACCTGATCAGCTGGCCGGATCAGCTGGCCCGATCAGCTGGGTCACGACCTGACGATCGCGCTGCTGTTCGGCAATGACGCTCGAGGAGGGGGTGAGTGAAGGATGCAGATCAGGCTGCGGTCGACGAAGCCGGCCGAGCGTGTTTTCGCCGGCAGTGAACCGCGAGCGTCCCACTGGGCGGCGAGGGCGAGGGCGTGAGGATGCCGCTAAGGCTTTGATTGTCCGAAGTAGGGTTCAAACCACCGCCTTTAGGCGGTCAGATTTATCTTTGAAGCCTTTTGCACAGTCGAAGAGATGGAGTACCGGTACGGCAGCCACACAGTTTTCAAGATTCAGTACCACTTTGTGTTCGTCACGAAGTATCGCTATCACGTTCTGAAAGGAGATGTTGCCCTCAAGGCCCGCGAGCTGATCCGCCAGACATGCGAAGCTTTCGAGATCGAGATTCTCAAGGGCGTCGTGAGCAAGGACCACATCCATATCCTGGTCTCAGCGCCCCCGAATATGGCTCCGAGCGAGATCATGAGACGGATCAAGGGACGCACCTCGACAAAACTGTTCGAGACGTTCCCCGAGCTGCGAAAGCGCTACTGGGGCAGGCACTTCTGGGCTCGCGGCTACTTTTGTGTTACGTCCGGAGAGGTGACCGAAGAGATGATCAAGGAATATCTGGAGCATCATTTTGAGCCCCGCACAGATGACAACTTCCGAACCGAATAAACGGGTCTGTCGACCCGTATCCGGACTTTCAGTCCGTAAATCCAACCCACCAGCTTTAGCTGGTGGTTGTTGAGTCTGAAGTGGTGCCCGGGGCCGGACTCGAACCGGCACGGCCGAAGCCGAGGGATTTTAAGTCCCTTGTGTCTACCAATTTCACCACCCGGGCAGTCGTGGGCTAAGAGGCTGTATCAAAACGGCCGCTTGACCCGCGCAACCTGCTGATCCATCCGGCGATAGGAGGCATTCTGTTAGGCCTCTGAGTTGAGGCCTGCGCGGGGACTGCAGCGGTCGCACCGGTGCCGACCCCGATTATGATCGTTTCCGACAGCTCATGCGAGGCGCTCCTTGAGGGCGTGCCCAAGAGCGCGCCCAAGAGCGCCCAGTCCAGCTCGGCAAGATGGGCGCCGGGTGAGCCACCTAAAGGGCCTGAGGACGGCTGGCAGCTTTGAGCATCGCGCGGTTGACCCTTATCTGCATCACAGGGGCTCACACTTTCTCGTCCAGAGCAATCATTTGGAGTCGTCAACGATGCGTAGCCCGTTTCTCCAGCGTTTGCCGGATTTGCCCGATGTGCTGCCGATCTTCCCGCTCAACGGCGCGGTCGTGATGCCCGGGGTCCAGTTGCCGCTCAATATCTTCGAACCGCGTTACTTGACGATGGTGCAGGCGGCGCTGGCGAGTGACCATCTGATCGGGATGGTGCAGCCGCGCGGGCAGGGCGAGGACGAAGAGGATCGGCCGCCGATCCATCGCACCGGTTGCGCGGGCCGGATCACGTCTTATAGCGAGACGAACGATGGTCGTATCGTGCTCGTGCTGACGGGACTCTGCCGGTTTGCGGTTGCCGAGGAGCTGGCGATGCAGGAGGGCTTCCGGAGGGTGGTGCCGAACTGGGAGCCGTTCGTGCTCGATCTCGAGGACACTGAGGCAACGCTCGACGAGCGCGATCGTTTCATGGGCTCGCTGCGCGCATTCTGTGATCAGCGCAGTGTCGAAGTCCCCTGGGACGATCTGAGCAAGATGGCAGACAACGATCTCGTCAATCTGCTGTGCGCGCATCTACCGCTCGATGCGGAAGACAAGCAGGCCTTGCTGGAGACGGTGCCGTTCGGCGAGCGTGCGTCACTGATGCGCGGCCTGATGGAGATGTCGGCGCAGGCATCGCGGCTGGGTACGGAGCATCGCCATTAATGTTCAGGGAGGCTCACCGTTAGATCACGACGGTGGTCGTCTCATCCTCCGGGGTGGCCGGCCGCCATAATCCTTCGGGGTTGTCCGGGACATATCGAGCGCGTCAGGGCCTTGAAATTCGAGCCGCTAAGGTTCACTACAACGACCAGGGCGAGATGGCCTCGGGATCGAGATCGGTCGGATGCATAGGATAGACCGGGCTTAGCATCGTCGAGGCTCAATCGGAACGAGATGGGGTATCAAAGAATGGCAGTTACATTGACCGACGCGGCGGCGAGCCACGTTAACAAGATGATCAGTCAACGCGGCCATGGTATCGGGCTGCGCATCGGCACCAAGAAGAGCGGCTGTACCGGTTTCGCGTACGTCGTCGACTACGCGGACGACTGCGACGAGGGCGACCATGTCTTCGAGAGCCATGGCGTCAAGGTCGTCGTCGATGAGGCGAGCCTGCCGCGCCTCGAAGGGATGGAGGTCGACTTCGTCAAGTCCAGCCTCTTGAACGAGGGATTCGAGTTCCGTAATCCCAATGTCAAGGATGCCTGCGGCTGCGGCGAATCGTTCAGCGTCTAACCCTGTGCGAAGTGCATTCCATGGCTGACGAATCGATCCAGGACATCGTCGAGACCTTCGATCTGCTCGGAGATTGGGAGCAGCGCTATCAGTATCTGGTCGAGATCGGTGAACGGCTCCCGGCGATGTCTCCTGCGAGCAAGACCGAGGCGAATCGCGTCATGGAGTGCATGAGCACCGTCTATGTGGCCGCAACGAATGAGGACGGGGTGATCCGGTTCGAGGGGGACTGCGATACGGCGATCATCAAGGGCGTGGTGGCCCTCCTGGTCGGACTGTTCTCGGGTAAGACCGCAGTGGAGATCGAGGAGACCGACGTCGATGCGCTGTTCGAAGGGCTCCAGCTTGAGGAGCATCTCAGCCCCAATCGTCATGTGGGTGTCTACGCGATCGTCAATAAGATGAAGGCGCAGGCGGCCAGCGCGGCCTGATCGTCCATCATCTACTGTATCGCCCGCAGTCGTTCAAGATCGGGCGCTCGCCTTGCCGCTATGACGCTTGCCGGGAAGCGCGGGTCGGAACTCGTCGGATCGTCGTTCGCCTGCCAGGGGCGTCGTCTTAACCCCAGGGGCGTCGTCTCAACCATAGCCGGGCTCTGTGATCGGCAGCGCGATGAAGACGACGGGCGAAAAGACCAGCCAGGTGCTCTGACAGAGAGCGGCTCACGCCCATCGCGTCGCGCCGCCCCTCGAGAAGGAACGGTTCTCAGCCGTTGTGTCGCAGTCGAGGGGCCTGGTGCATGCGGGCGTGAACGCAGTCGAGAGGCCTCAGAGCTCGCTCCACATGCGCACCAGATTCGCATAGCTGCGGTCCACCTGGGCGGTATGCTCGGTTTCGGGTGCCGCCTTCAACAGGGTTTCCCGTGCCAGATTGAGCTCGTAGAGGAGCTCGCGCTGCGCTGGATCGCGGACATAGCTCTGGACCCAGGTCAATGCGACCAGCCGCTCGCCGGCGGTGACCTCGGCAACCTGATGGAGGCTAGAGGCTGGATAGATGACTGCATCACCGGCCGGGAGCTTGACGCGGCGATCGCCGAAGGAGGTCCGCATCACCAGCTCGCCGCCCTCGTAGTCCTCGGGCGGGTTGAGAAACAGGGTCATTGAGACATCGGTGCGGAAGCGGGGTCCGCTCGTGCCCATGATCGGATCATCGACGTGATCCCCATAGGTCATCCCCGGCCGATAACGGGCGAAGATCGGGTCGGCGACGCGATGTGGCAGCGCGGCAAAACGAAAGCGTTCGTTATGACCGAGACTCGCCATCAGGACCCGCACCAGGAGCTTCATGCGCTCGGGGTCTTGGCGCATCTCTTCGTTGCGCTTGACGCGCGAGGCCGCGAAACCGGCGCTGAGCTTGCCGTCGACGAACGGTGCATCAGCAAGGAGCTCCCGCACCTTCTGGAGCTGAGCCGGGTTCAGTAACGCTGGAATGGTAAGCAACATAGCAGACACTTGTCGAAGCCGACGTTCCAGTTAGAATCGGCGGCTTGGTAGAGATGACGCAACGATTTGGAGCCCGCGATGATCCTCAAGGCCATCATCGATGAGCAAGTCTACACCCTGAACGTACCGGACCCGGTGATCGAGCGGGGTGGGGATTTCTTCGATCAGCTTGACCGCGACATGGACCAAGGCTGGCAGATGAGCCGGGAGTGGGTGGAGGCACCGAACCGGCTGCAGCGCTGCCAGATCATCGCCGACAAGCTGCTGACCGCCCTCGAGAAGGAGAACGAGAAGCTCGGCATGCTGATGGCCGGCTATATCCTGGATCGGCTACCGAACGTCGAGACTGTCGAGCTCGATGTTCAGGGGGAGATCCAGAACAACCAGTTCAGCTTCCGCGACCAAGGCCGTTCCGCGGATACCGACCTGAGCGCAGCGGAACAGACCCCGGTCGGGACGCCCGCAGCCGAGCCCGAGCCGGACGAAGCGGAGACCGGCAGCGCGATGCCCGCCGGGCTCGACAAGATCCAAGCGATGACCCAGGCCGGCCAAGACGTCACCCAGGTCTTCAAGGTCGGAAAGGCTTATCGGTTCTCGGTCTATGACCACGACAGCGGCAGCTGGCAGGATTCACCGTTGATCGCCAACCAGCCCGAGGCGGAGCGACTGCGACAGGAGGCGTTCAAGGCGCGCTACGAGGCGCTTCAGCGCGGCTGACGGCGCCGAAGCCACCCGAATGGAAGCGTTGCTCGCGCTGGGCTGGGAGGGATGGCTGAGCCTCGCGCTGGTGGCGCTCTCGTTCGTCCTCTTCCTTCGGACCCGCATTGCGCCCGATGTAGTCACCTCGGGTGCGCTAACCGTCTTGCTCGTGACCGGCGTGCTGACGCCGGCCGAAGCGCTTGCCGGGTTCGCCAATCCGGGCATGCTGACGGTCGCGGTGCTGTATATGGTGGTCTCGGGACTGACGGAGACCGGTGCCGTCAGCTGGATCAGTCAAGCGCTACTCGGCCGGCCGCGCACCGAGAGCGGCGCACGGCTGCGGCTGATGCTGCCGGCCGCGGGCCTCAGCGCCTTCCTGAACAACACGGCGGTGGTCGCGATCTTCATCCCGGCCGTCAGCGATTGGGCGCGTCGCCACCGCTTGGCGTTGTCGGGCCTTCTGATCCCGCTGAGCTTCGCCAGCATCGTCGGGGGAACCTGCACCCTGATCGGCACGAGCACCAACCTGATCGTCAACGGCCTCTATGTGGAGCGGTTTCAAGAGGCGGGATTCGCGCTGTTCGAGCTTGCCTGGATCGGGCTTCCTCTGGTCATTACGACCCTCGTGTTCGTGATGCTGACCGCCCGCTGGCTATTGCCTGCACGCGCGCCGGCTGCCGAGCGCTTCGAGGACGTGCGCCGCTATACCGCCGAGATGCTTGTTGCTGCGGACAGCCCGTTGGCCGGAAAGAGCATCGAGGCGGCCGGGCTACGGCAGCTGCCGGGGCTGTTCCTCGCTGAGATCGAGCGCGAGGGCCAGATCATGCCGGCTGTGTCGCCTCAGGAGCTCCTTGCGCCCGGTGATCGGCTGATCTTCGTCGGCATCATCGATTCGGTAGTGGACCTGCACCGTATCCGCGGTCTGGAGCCAGCCTCGGATCAGGTCTATAAGCTGGGCGGACCACGCCAGGACCGCTGCTTCGTCGAAGCGGTGCTCTCGAACAAATGTCCATTGGTCGGCTTGAGCGTGCGGGCGGGGGGCTTTCGGGGCTACTACAACGCCGTGATCCTGGCGCTGTCACGCAACGGCGAGCGTGTGCAACGCAAGATCGGCGATATCATCTTACAGGCCGGTGATACCTTATTGCTCGAAACCCGCCCCGAGTTCATCTTGCAGCAACGCAACTCGAAGGACTTCCTGGTGGTCAGTCAGCTCGGCGACGAGCATCCGCTGCGTCACGACCGGGCACCGCTCGCGATCGCGATCGTGATCGCGATGGTTGCGCTCGTCGCACTGAAGCTTGTCACCATGCTGGAGGCTGCCTTGCTGGCGGCTGGGGCGATGATCCTGACCCGCTGCACGCCCGACCGGATCGCCCGACGGGCACCGGACTGGCAGGTCCTGATCGTGATAGCGACCTCGTTCGGGATCGGTGCCGCGCTGGAGAAGACCGGTGCTGCGGCGTTACTGGCAGGCGCGACCATCGATCTCGCGGGAGGGGTCCCCTGGCTTGCTCTCGGGCTGTTGTTCGTCGCCGCGGCCTTGTTGACCGCCTTAGCCACCAATAACGTCGCCGCGGTCCTGCTGTTTCCGGTCGCTGTCGATACCGCAGCGTTGATGCAGGTCAATCTGACGCCCTTCCTGGTGACCTTGATGGTTGGGGCCTCGGCCAGCTTCGCGACACCGATCGGTTATCAAACCAATCTGATGGTCTTCAACGTCGGAGGCTATCGGTTCGGCGATTTCCTGCGTATCGGTATCCCGCTGACCCTCGCGATTGGCGTCACGACCGTCGCGCTGGTGCCGCTGATCTGGCCGTTCCATGGGTGATGGGCTGGACACCAGGGGGTGCTGTGTCTAGTGTAATTGACATCCGAGACGCGATTTTAGTGTCAACCGAACCACACACATCTCAAAAAGGGTTTACACTTAAGCGAAGCTTGTCCGCTCCGACGGTCCGGCGTCGTCAAGATCATCGCGGTCGCGAGTGCGGCGCTCGTGTCGAGGTCTACCCTGTACCTCGGCGTCTGTGATCGTCGGTTCTCTTCACCACAGGTCCAGTTGGAGGACTCGTCGTGTCCGAAGCAACCGTCGTCTCCAGTGAAGCGCCCGCCAAGGCAAAGAAGAAACGCAATCGTTACCAATCCCCTCTTCTGATCGCGCTACTCCCTCAGATCGTCCTGTTCGTCTGCGCGGTCGTGTTGTTCTGGCTCAGCCAGAAGGACATGGCCGGCACAATCAAGTATTGGGAATACTTCGTCCCGGTCATCGCGTTGATCTCCCTCGTGTCGGGCTGGAGTCAGTCCTATCTCTCAAACGAGGTCCGGGCCTGGTATCTGATCAAGCAGGTCGTGCACTGGGGGGCGTTGTTCGCGCTGCTCTTTGTGATGAACAATGAGGGCCTGCGCGGCGCCATCGATGCGCAGCAGTACACCACGGTCGTGATCTATCTGATCGCGTTCGCGACGCTGTTGGCTGCCATTCATATGGACTTCAAGCTGTTCTTCTTCAGCCTGTTCCTGGTGTTCTGCGCCTACCTGCTGGCTGCGCCGGCAGACAATGCGATGCTCGCGTACATCGGGGATACCTTCGGGATCGACGGCGCGCAGAGTAAGGCGTTATCGATCAGCATCGGGGTCGCCGTCGTCGGCTTCATTGCCAGCACCTTCGTGCTCTTGTCGATGCGCGGGGCGCTGCTGACCAAGCGGATCGGCTCCAAGAAGAAGGGCGATTGAGGCGAGTCGGGCCACCGTCATTCGCCGCGTTTGCCGGTACCTGTCCGAGAGGCTCCACAAGGGTTTGGCTTGTGGAGCCTTGAATCTCGGGCGTCCCAACGCCGATACTGAAGGGGTCTCGAACATTGGCTTCCGGAAACTGCCGCGACCGGTCGCTTGATTCGCACAAGCCCCTGATTCATCTGATCGCAGGAGCCACTCTGTTCGGGCGCGTTGCCGCGATTGACGCGGGATCGATCGCCCGCCGCGGGACCGTGCCATGGGCATTAGACTGAGGCGATTTCTGTCAAAGCTCATACCGCCTTGCTGGTCTTTTCGCTCGCCTTCTTCGTCGCGCCGCCGGTCACATAGCCCGGCTATGCTCCCGGCGACGCTCCTCGAAGGCAAACGAAAATCCTGTGCAATTCGGTACGAGCTTTTCCGGCAATCGCCTGAAAAGAAGCCGTTCGTTCATGACCGCTGAAGCCGGCTTCTATCCGCCAAACCATCTCCACTCGCGCTACAGCATGCAACCCGAAAGAGACATCGCCACGCGTCTCAGCATCCTCTGGATCGGCGCGATGGCGCTTGTGGCGGCAGCAGTCAGCGCTCCGAGCAGCGCAGCAGAAACGCCTTGGTCGCGGATCGATACGGTCGCAGCCGGTCGGCCCGAAGCCATCGGCGGGCCGTCCAACGGCTGTCTTCGAGGCGCCAGCGAGCTGCCACCGGCCGGCGAGGGGTTCGTCAGCATCCGGCGTCATCGCAACCGGTTCTATGGTCATCCGCATACGCTGGAGTTCATCCAAGAGGTCGCGCGCGCCATCAGCCAGCGCACAGGCGATCTGATCATGATCGGTGATTTGGCGCAGCCACGGGGTGGGCGAATGGCCTCATCGCACGTCAGTCATCAAAACGGGCTGGACGTCGATATCTGGCTGACTCTGGCCGAATCGGCCCGACAGGCCTGGAATGAGACGCCGGAGGCCCGCGATCCGCCGACGATGGTCGCGGCAAGCCAGGCCGAGATCGGTCCACACTGGGGACCCGAGCAGCGTTTCCTGATCAAGACCGCCGCTGAGCACCCGAAGGTCGATCGCATCTTGGTCAATCCGGTGATCAAGCGCAGCCTCTGCCGCAGCGAAGGTGAAGCGGCATGGCTACGCCGGTTAAGGCCTTGGTGGGGTCATGATGCGCACATGCATGTGCGGCTCAAGTGCCCGTCAGATAGCACGGAGTGCCAGCAGCAAGCCCCCGTTCCCCCAGGAAGCGGCTGCGGCAGCCAGCTCGACTGGTGGTTCAGCGAGGAGGCGCGCTCGCCAAGCGGCTCCTATTCATCGCGGCCCAAGCCGCAGCCGCCAGCGACCTGCCGGCAGATCCTCAACGCATCCTGAATCCCGGGCGGCAAGTCTCGTTATTCTTGATTGGGCTGAAGCCAATCAAGCAGCAGATTCGCCCAGCGCGCGCTGCAGCACGGCCTCCATTTGGGACTCACTGACTGGAAGGGATAGGGTCGCAAACAACGGGAAGCGCGCGAGCAGTGATTCCAGCTTGTGCCGGTGCTCCGGTTGGTAGATCGCGATCACGCGGACCTCGGGATGCCGCTGCAGGCGCGCCATCAAGGTCTCGAGATTACTGGTGCGATCCCTGAAATCCGACTGGAAGTTGTATTCGGCGACGATCAGATCCGGCAGGCGGCGCTTCAGCGCTGACTGCGCCTTGCGCTGCGAGCTGACGACCTCGGTGTCGAAGCCGAGTCGCCGATATAACGGGGTGAAGTTCGGATACCCGCCAAGCTCGATGATTGCTAGCAGCTTTGGCGCGGATTGACGACTGTCCATCGCCGTTCGGCTCAAGCGAAGACCACCCAGGTCGTCGCGATGTACTTGAGCCCTGCTTGGAGCGTCACAGCGCGATGCTCATGGGTCCAGAACGGAGGAAACAGGACGAGCTTGCCGCGCTCCGGTTTCACGCGAATCTGTTGAAAGCGGAATTCGGTCTCGCCGCCAGGACCGGGCACATCGTTCAGATACCAGAGGGCGACGAGCTGGCGCTGACTCAGCTCATGGCTGCCGCCATCGATGTGCCAGTGATAATACTCGCCGGCGCGGTAGCGCTGGACTTGGTAGCCAATATCCTTGAACGGGCCGCGAAAATAGGGAAACGCGTCGCGCAGTTCGACCATCGCTGCACCCAGCGACCGGAACAGCATCTGATCCACATCCTTCCAGTCGGTCTTGTTACTGACCACGAGATCGGTGGTCTTCTTGACCGATGCATCCTCTTCGCGCAGCTGCCCGATTCGGCCGGCATAGTGCTGGTCGGGGTTTGCCTCGAAGCGAGCGACGACCTCATCGCAGAGCGTCGGCGGCAGCGCCGCGGCGCGCTCGAAGATGAAGCTGCCGGGCTGGAGCTCTCTCAGACTGCGCAGTGCATCGGCACCGCCGGGGGGTAGTGTGGCATTCGGGGTTGTCACGGCACTCATGGGCGATCGTCGACGACCTTACCTTCCTTCTCGATCGGCATCAGGTCCGCCTTGCTGACGCCGAGCCAGACCGCGGCAGCAGTGGCGATGTAGATCGTCGAGTAGGTGCCGATCAAGACGCCGATGATCAAGGCCAACGAGAAACCGCTGATGGCCGCGCCGCCGAGCAGGTACAGCGCGAGTAGGACGAGCAGGGTCGTCCCCGAGGTGATGATCGTTCGCGAGAGGGTTTGGTTGACGGAGCGATTGCTGATCTCGATCACGGTGCCCTTGCGCATCTTGCGGAAGTTTTCGCGTATCCGGTCGAAGATGACGATGGTGTCGTTGAGCGAGTAGCCGATCACGGCCAGCACCGCAGCGAGCACGGTAAGATCGAACGGGATGTAGAAGATCGAGAACATCCCGATCGTGAACAGCACGTCGTGCATCAGTGCAGCGACCGCGCCGACGGCGAAGCGCCATTCGAAGCGCAGGGCCACATAGACGAGGATGCCGATCAAGGCGAACAATACCGCCAACCCGCCTTGCTCGCGCAGCTCTTCACCGACCTGCGGGCCAACGAACTCGACGCGCCTGAGCTCCACGGCCGTATCGGCCTCGGCATCGAGCAGCTTGAACACCCGGTCGCTGAGCTTGGCGCTGGCATCCTCTCCCTCTTGCGGGGCGATCCGGATCAGGATGTCGCGGTTCGAGCCGAAGTACTGGACGGTCGCATCCGCGATCCCTTCTTCGGCGAGTGTCGCGGTGATCTCGGCGACCTCGACCGGCTCCTCGTAGCCGAGCTCGATCACGGTGCCGCCGGTGAAATCGAGTCCGAAGTTGAAGCCGCGAAACAGGATCGATAGCAGACAGAGCACCATCACGACCCCTGAGGCGATCGCCGCGATCCGGCGCTTGCCGAGGAAGTCGATATCGAGCTGTTTCAGGATCTGTGCATGCGCCATGGGTTGCTCCGGGGAGGGACTCCGGGGAAGGACTCCGGTCAGATCGCCAGTTGTTTGACGCGCCGGCCACCGTAGATCAGGTTGATCAGGGCACGTGAGCCGAGGATGGCCGTGAACATCGAGGTCAGGATGCCGATGAAGAGGGTCACTGCGAAGCCCTTAACCGGCCCGGTGCCGAAGCTGAATAGCACGATCGCCGCGATCAGGGTGGTGACATTGGCGTCGACGATGGTCGAGAGCGCCTTGTCATAGCCCGCGTGGATGCTCGCCTGCGGCGAACTGCCGTTGCGGATCTCCTCACGAATACGCTCAAAAATGAGCACGTTGGCATCGACTGCCATACCGACCGTGAGCACGATCCCGGCGATGCCGGGCATGGTCAGGGTCGCCTGCAGCAACGATAGGATGGCGACGATCAGCACCAGGTTGACCACCAGGACCACATCGGCGACGAGCCCGAACACCCGGTAGTAGAGGGCCATGAAGATCACGACCAGCGCGAGACCGATCAGCACCGAGCGGAAGCCCTGATCGATATTGTCCTGACCCAAGCTCGGGCCGATGGTGCGCTCCTCGACGATCTCGATCGGGGCCGCGAGCGCGCCGGCCCGCAGCAAGAGCGCCAGATTATGGGCCTCCTCGGAGCTGTCCAGCCCGGTGGTCTGGAAACGCCGGCCGAAGGGCTCGAGGATGTTCGCGACGCTGATGACCTCCTCGGTCCGGACACGATCCTTGACCGGCTCGCCCTCGATCAGCCGTGTGACCGAGCGCGATTCGATGAAGACCACCGCCATCGGCTTGCCGACGTTCTCGGTGGTGACCCGGCGCATCTGGCGCGCGCCCTGTCCATCGAGGCTGACGCTGACCATCGGCGAGCCGCTCTGCTGGTCGAACCCGGCGGCGGCGCTGGTGATCTGATCGCCGGTCACGATCACACGTCGCTTCAGTAGGATCGGTTGGCCGTTACGCTCATAGTAGAGCGCGGAGCCGACCGGCACCCGGCCATCGAGCGCGTCTTGCACATCGTGTTCGGTATCGACGAGCCGGTACTCGAGCGTCGCGGTCGCGCCGAGCAGATCCTTCAGCCGGGCCGGGTCCTGCGCCCCCGGGAGCTGGACGATGATCCGGCGCTCGCCTTGGCGCTGGATGATCGGCTCGGCGACACCGAGCGCGTTGACCCGGTTGCGCAGCGTGGTGATGTTCTGCTCGAGCGCAAAGTCCTTGATCTCCTCACGCTTCGCCGGGGGCAGGTTGCCGTAGACGTAGGCGTCGGCGCCCTCGCTCCCGGTGGTGACCTCCAGATCCCGGAACTCGCTGCGGATCACCTTCGCCGCCTGGTCGCGTTGCGCCTCGTCACGGAAGCGGACCGCGATGCGTCCGTCCTGATGACCGACGGTCAGATAGCGGATGCGCTCTTTTCGAAGCAGGGTCCGGATGTCGCCGGTGTAGCGCTCGAGTGCCTGCTCGACCGCGGCCTCCATATCGACATCGATCAGCACATGGATGCCGCCGCGCAGGTCCAGCCCGAGGAACATCGGCTGCAGCCCGAGCGCCTCGATCCAGCCGGGGAGGTCGGGTGACTGTGTCAACGCATGCTGAACGCGATCGCCGAGGGTGCGTTCCAAGGCCGCCTGACCGCGCAGCTGGGCGCTTGGCGTTGCAAACCGGATCAACGCCTTGCCGCCGTCACGACTCTCGATCTCCTTCACTGGGACGTCGGCGTTCTCCATCGCTGCAGCGATCTCGGCGATCGCGCCCGCGCTGAGCTCGCCGTCCTGGGCCCTGACCTCGATCGCTGGGTCCTGCGGAAACAGGTTCGGCAGTGCCAACACCAGCCCGACCAGCACAACGGCCAGGATCAGCAGATTCTTCCAAAGTGGGTACTGATTCATCAGGCAGCGTCTTCGATAATGACGGGATTCAGGCGGCCGGCAAGTCGCCACCGGTTCGGTAACGGATGCGTCCCCCGAGCGAGGCCGAGGCCCGTGCAGCGCCGTACTCAAACGCATCGAAACGAAGATGCGTCATGTGTCGCTCACGCGGACAACGAGCTTAGACGCCCTATCAAAATGCCCGCCTAGCCTACAGAAGCTACTGAATTATGGGCATTCAATGACATTCTGTTCGGGCTTCTTAGGACAATGATGACCGTTGCGCTGGCAGGGGCCGGGCCGTTAGCGGCGGCAGATGATTGTCGCCACCGCGCGCGAACCGCGCCTTGCCGGCGCGGTGCGTTCTGGACTCGAGGGGTCCGGTCGGGATGCTCCGATCACAGGTCCTTCAGTGAGCCCTTCGGGAGCACCGCTTCGACCGCTTGACGGCGAATCTTGATCACGACGTTGTCGGCGACCTCGACCTGGGCGAAATTATCGCCAAGCTCGGTGATCCGGCCGGCAACACCGCCCATGGTGACCACCTCATCGCCCTTGCCAAGGCCCTCGACCAGCTTCTTGTGCTCCTTCTGACGCTTGATCTGCGGGCGAATCATCAGGAAGTAGAGGATGATGATCAGACCGATCGGGAACAGCAGACCGAGCAGCGGATCGCCAGCCGGTGCACCTTCGGCCTGTGCCAAGGCGTCGGAGATGAAAAAGCTCATGAGAATCCTCGAGGTCGCGCATCAGGCGCGAAGCAGCGGTTATCGAGCCCGGCATTATCGCACATCCTGTTCAGCCACATCCTGTTCAGCGAAGAACCGGTCGGCAAAGGCGGCGAAGCGGTCAGCGGCGATCGCCTCCCGCAGCCTCCGCATCAGGCCGAGATAGTAGGCCAGGTTGTGAATCGTGTTCAGCCGCGCGCCCAGGATCTCGTTGCACCGCGCGAGATGATGGAGGTAGGCACGGCTGTAGTGCTGGCAGGTGTAGCAGTCACAGCTTGCGTCGGCAGGGTGTTCGTCGTTTTTGTACCGCGCGTTGCGAATCCGCAAAACACCATCCTGGACGAACAGATGCCCGTTGCGGGCGTTGCGGGTCGGCATCACGCAGTCGAACAGGTCGATCCCGCGCGCGACGGCGGCGACGATATCGGCCGGCTTGCCGACACCCATCAGATAGCGGGGCTGATCGCTTGGGAGTCGGTCGGCCAGGTGATCCAGCACCTTGAGGCGTTCGGCAGCCGGCTCGCCGACCGAAAGGCCGCCCACTGCATAGCCGTCGAACCCGATCCCCTGCAGCCCGTCCAGTGATGCGGAGCGCAGTGGCGGCGACATCCCGCCTTGGACGATGCCGAACAGGGCGGCCGGGTTGTCGCCGTGGGCGCGCTTGGAGCGCTCGGCCCAGCGCAGCGACCGCTCCATCGAATCACGCACCTGCGACGCTGAAGCCGGATAGGGGGTGCAGTCATCGAAGATCATCACGATATCGGAGCCGAGCGCGCGCTGCACGGCCATGGATTCTTCGGGACCGAGGAAGATCGGGCTGCCGTCGACCGGCGAGCGGAAATGGACACCGGCTTCGGTGATCTTGCGCAGCTCGCCGAGACTGAAGACCTGAAAGCCGCCCGAATCGGTCAGGATCGGCCGCTCCCAGTGCATGAACCGGTGCAGGCCGCCGAGCTCCTGGATGATCTCGGTTCCCGGCCGCAGCATCAGATGGAAGGTATTCCCGAGCACGATCTCGGCGCCGATCGCGAGTAGCTCCTCCGGCGTCATGCCCTTGACGGTGCCATAGGTGCCAACCGGCATGAAGGCCGGCGTCTCGATGGTTCCGCGCGGCAGCTGGAGACGGCCGCGCCGGGCGCGGCCATCCCGGGCCAGAAGCTCGAAATGCAGGCTCATTCGCGGTCCACCGACAACCCAAGCCATGCCGCGAGCGCATGGAGGTCGGACGCCTCGAAACGTGGCGGCGCGAGCTCGGCCGGCCAGGGGCGCGCATCGCGATTGATCCAGACCGCCTCGATACCGAGCGCCCGCGCCGCCTCGACGTCGAGGTACGGGTCATCGCCGATGTGAAGCGACTCCGACGGCGCGGCATCGGCCCAGGCCATCGCCTGCTCGAACAGCGCCGGGGCTGGCTTGGCGGCGCCCGCTTCAGCGGCTGTCAGGCAGTGATCGAAGCGATCCCGCAGCGCTGTCTCATGGACCTCGGCGTTGCCGTTGGTGATCGAGACGAGCTTGTAGTGCCGGCGCAGCCGTTGCAAGGCCGGCATCACATCGGCATAGGGCTCGACACGGTTACGTGCCCGGCGGAAGACCTCCAAGGCGCCGTCGGCCAGCTCGGCCGGGTACTGATGGGCGATCAAGAGCTGTTGCAACGCGGTCCGCCGCAGCGCCGTGACGTCGTGCGCGATCTCGGGTCGCTGTCTCATCAACTCGCGGCGATGGCTCCGGAGGCTCTCGGCGTCGTGCGCTGCCGTGAGCCGAGGAGCCTGTGCAGCCAGCCACGCATAATGGGCCGCCTCAGCCTCGCGAATCACCGGCGCGCAGGGCCAGACGGTGTCATCGAGATCGATCGTGATCAGTCGCAGATCGGTCCAGCCCTCCATTCAGTGACCTCCGCGCAGCAGAGGGTCTGGCCAAACCGCCAGGCGCATAGACGGGCCGGATGAAGGCGGCCGCCCGCGAGGGAGCAGCGGGCTTGGCTCGCGCCAGGCTGCCCAAACCTCGATCCCTTTAACCTCGATCTCATTCCGGCGCACAACGCCAGACCGCAGCAGCATCAGCAAATGAGGGTTCCCCATGTTTCTATTTCGCAAGAAGACCGAGCTCCCAACCGCAAAGGATGCCTTGCCCGGCCGTGACCGGCCTATGCCGGTGAGCAACCGGCATTTCGTCAATGGCCACCCGATCAAGCCACCCTTTCCGGAGCCGATGCAGCAGGTCTTGTTCGGCATGGGCTGTTTCTGGGGGGCCGAACGCGCCTTCTGGCAGCAGCCCGGCGTCTACACGACGGCCGTCGGCTATGCAGGTGGACTCACGCCCAACCCGACTTACGAGGAGGTTTGCTCGGGCTACACCGGGCATAACGAGGTTGTGCTCGTCGTCTACGACCCCGCCCAGATTGCATTTGAAACGCTACTGCAGACCTTTTGGGAAGGGCATGATCCCACTCAGGGCATGCGTCAGGGCAACGATGTCGGAACCCAGTACCGTTCAGGGATCTACTGTTTCGATGCCGCGCAGCTCGAAGCCGCCCGCTCCAGCCTGAGCCGCTATCAGGAGGCGCTGTCACGGGCTGGCAACAGGGACCCGATCACGACCGAGATCCTGCGCGCACCGGCGTTCTATTACGCAGAAGACTACCACCAGCAGTACCTCGCAAAGAACCCGGGCGGCTATTGCGGCCATGGCGGCTGCGGGGTGCACTACCCGGCGGAGCCGACAGAAGCCGTAGCACGAGGCTGAAACGGGCCGCTACGACGACAGAATCACCCTGTTGCGAAAGTGCCAACCCGTTCACGGTTTCGACAAAACCCGGGTCTACACTGGAGCTCGAGTGGTAACGATGCATCCGGCGGGGTTGACAGGCGGATCAGTATTTAAGAAACTGTTGATGCACTGAAGGTTCGCAGTCCTTCGGTGCACTCCTCCATCCTCCTTTGGTGGTAATCTTTAAAGCGCGGCGCCCGCCGCGCTTTTTTTTTATCCGGATGATCCGTCCCGTCCTCCGAGCCAGCCCCCTCGAGCCAGCCCCCTCGAGCCAGCTCCGGTGGTCAGCCCCGGGTCAGCGTTGGCCCCGCCGGGTCAGGAACATCGCGTCGCCGTAGCTGAAGAAGCGGTAACGCTCACGGACCGCATGCCGGTAGGCGTTCATGATCGGCTCGTATCCGGCGAACGCGCACACCAGCATCAACAGTGTCGACTCCGGCAGGTGGAAGTTGGTGATCATCGCATCGACCACCCGGAACGAGAATCCGGGCCGGATGAACAGACGGCTCTCGCCGCGGTAGGGCTGTAATTGAGTGTCGTTGTTAACCGATGCAGCGGTCTCGAGGCTGCGTACGGTTGTGGTGCCAACGGCAACGACGCGGCCGCCGGCCGCTCGTGTTTCCTTGATCCTCTCGACCGTCGGTGCCGCCACCTCGAGCCATTCGGCATGCATCGCGTGGCGATCTAGGTCCTCTTCGCGCACCGGCTGGAAGGTCCCGGCTCCCACATGCAGGGTCACGCGGGCCGTCGCGATGCCCATTTCGGCAAGCCGATCCAGCATCGGCTGATCGAAATGGAGCCCGGCGGTCGGCGCAGCGACCGCACCGGCACGCTCGGCATAAACGGTCTGATAGCGTTCGGCATCGTCCGCATCGTCGGCCCGCCGGATATAGGGCGGCAACGGGGTGTGGCCATGACGGTGCATGAGCTCCGGGAGCGGTCCATCGAGCGCCCGGAGCCGGAAGAGGTCGCCTTCGCGAGCGATGACCGCGAGGCGCGCCCGGTCTGCGACTCGAAGCTCGGTCCCGTCGCGGGGCGCCTTGCTCGCGCGCAGATGGGCGAGTGCCTCCTGATCGTCGAGCAGGCGCTCGAGCAGCACCTCGACGCGCCCGCCGGTCTCCTTCTGCGCGAATAGCCGGGCCGGAATCACGCGCGTGTCATTGAACACGAGCAGATCGCCAGGGTGTAGCAGGGCGGGAAGATCGCGGAAGCCCAAGTCCTGAAGCCCAGCGCTGGGACCGTCCAGCGCCAAGAGCCGACTCGCGCTGCGTTCCCTCAGCGGCCGCTGGGCGATCAGCTCCTCTGGTAGCTCGAAGTAGAAGTCGGAACGGCGCATCGGATGGCAAACGCCCTTGTACGGCTGTACCCTGCGTGATCGACCCGCTATACTAGCGGATTCGATGCCGGGGTGGCGGAATTGGTAGACGCAGTGGACTCAAAATCCACCGGTGGCAACACCTTACGAGTTCGAGTCTCGTCCCCGGTACCATCTCTTCTCCTATCGGTCGCGCAACCGCAGCACATCGCTCTCGGTGCAGAGCGCCTCCCGGTTCAGATCACTCGCTCGCCAGTCCCGTCGCACTGTGGCAGCATCGCCAGTGCGATGAATTGCGCGGAGCAAGTGAATTGATACAGCTTGGGATCGACCGTCTGCTGGCCGATGGCGAATTGCGGCGACGCCTCGCGGGCCGCCGGGTCGCGTTACTAGGGCACCCGGCATCGGTGAATCGGGTCGGGCGCCATTCGCTCGATGCGCTGATGACCCTCGGCGACCTGCAGATCACGGCCGCATTCGGGCCTCAGCACGGGATGCGCGGCGACAAGCAGGACAACATGGTCGAATCGGCGGACTATGTCGATCCGATGCATCGTATCCCGGTCTTCAGCCTCTATGGCGAAGTGCGCTATCCGACCGAGGCGATGCTCGAGCGGTTCGATGTGCTACTGGTCGATCTGCAGGATATCGGCACCCGCGTCTACACCTATATCACCACGCTGACCTATCTGCTCGAGGCCTGCGCGCAGCATGGCAAGGCGGTCTGGGTGCTCGACCGTCCGAACCCCGCCGGCCGGCCGGTCGAGGGCAGCCTGCTAGAGCCGGGCTGGGAGAGCTTCGTCGGCAGTGCACCGATACCGATGCGTCACGGGTTGACGCTCGGCGAGCTCGCGTGCTGGCTGATCCGCCACAAAGGACTGGATCTCGAGCACGAGGTCATCGCGATGACCGGCTACGACCCCGAGCAAGCGCCGGGTTTCGGTTGGCCGCGCGACGAGCTCGCTTGGGTCAACCCGAGCCCGAATGCGGCGAGCCTCAATATGGCGCGCTGCTTCCCCGGCACCGTGCTGTTGGAAGGCACCACCCTGTCCGAAGGACGCGGCACCACGACCCCGCTCGAGCTGGTCGGTGCGCCCGGACTCGATATCTGCCAGCTGATGCAGGGCATGGAGTCGCTCGCCCCCGACTGGATGCAAGGGGTCATGCTGCGATGCTGCACCTTCTCGCCCTGCTTCCAGAAGCACGCGAACCAGCTGTGTCACGGACTGCAGCTGCATACCGACAGCGCCCACTATCGGCATGATCAGTTCCGACCGTTTCGGCTGATCGCGCTGTTCCTCAAGGTGCTCCGCCAGCAGCAGCCGGACTATCCACTCTGGCGTGACTTCACCTACGAGTACGAAACGGAACGTCTGGCCATCGACCTCATCACCGGCGGTACCGGCTTGCGGGATTGGGTCGAGGACAGCACCGCCGAGCCAGCCGACCTCGACGAACGACTCGCGCGCGACGAGGTGGAGTGGCTCGAACAGCGCGGCGCATGGCTCAGCTATTGAGTATCCGCGGCGCGAACCGCCCAAACGCACAGCTTGACGGAGAATCCAGAGACCGGTTTAATATACGGCTTCGTCGCGCGTTTCTCCGCGCGGCGCCCTCCCCGACGCCCAGGTAGCTCAGTTGGTAGAGCAGGGGACTGAAAATCCCCGTGTCGGCAGTTCGATTCTGTCCCTGGGCACCATTTCGATGAGCTGACATACCTCCCCGCGGGTGCTTACGGGTGCGATCGCTGCCGTGCTGATCGACGTTGCGCTCTTGTCGTGCTGCGCTTTGTGCTGCTCAGCTAAGCCGGCGCAGCGCGTCTGGTCCGGCGCTTAAAAGGCTGTGATCCTGTCAAGGAGCGATCTCGCTACGTTCACAGGCCTAATCCCGCCCCATGCCTTTACTCAAAGGTGATTGAGCGTCTCGAATAAGGCTATTGAGGATGAACTGTTCGGTGTGTGCAGCACTTGATCCTGATCGGTGATCCGCGCCAATTGCCGCCGAGAGGCGGGCGATCCGAGGTTGTTCGACCGCAAAGGCCGGGTGATCGTCGGTGAGCAAGGCTGTTCGCGTTACTTCATCCTCGTCAAGCTGGAGACCGACCAACCGAGGGTGCTCGGGGCGCAACTGGAGGCGTTACGGCAGGAGCTGCTGGCTGATCCCTACTTCAAGGGCGTCCCGTCGATGACGCCGGAGAATCGCAAGATGGCGTTCGCCTTCCATGCCAAGGAAGATGTGCCCGAGGTTCGCAGCATTCTGGAGCAGTTGGAGCAGATGCCAGAGGACTTGCTCGCCCTCTCGGACGACATCTGGCTCAGCATCGACCACAACGACAGCCAGACGCTGGAGGAAGGCGTCGCCTTCAAGAAGCAGTACAACGCCAAGGTCGCGGCCTTCCCGAGCAGAAACAGGCAGAATTAGGCAGGATCAGGCAGCTGCAAGCGTGCAACCGGTTCTCCATTGATCAGGTGGGACTGCAGGATTTCCTCGAGATCTTCGTTGTCGATGTAGGTGTACCAGGTCCCTTCCGGATAGACCACGGCGACTGGGCCTTCACTGCAGCGATCCAAACAGCCGGCGGTGTTGATCCGCACGCCGCCCTGGCCGGCAATCCCTAGCTCCTTCGTGCGCTTCTTCAAGAAGTCGCGCGATGCTTGCGCGTTACACTGTGCACAGCACTGGCTGCCATCGGCGCGCTCATTGACGCACATGAAGACGTGATGTTTGTAGTAGGACACAATCGAAGACTCCAATCAGAGGGCAAGGATCAGCTCGCCGAATCGGCACTGGCCATAGAGCGTGCGGTTGGAGGCATCGAATCGCAAATCGGCCCGGACCGGACGCCCCGCCTGGCATGCGCTCGTTGACGGGGCCGTCACCGTCGTTGCAGATGCCGGATCGAACAGAGGATAGGCCGCAGCAGGCAGAGAATCAGGCATCGGGCGATCGCGCCAAGCAGCTGCTGCAGCTCGCCGATCAGTGCGTGAAATGCGGCTATTGTCTCCCGCACTGCCCGACCTTTCGGCTCACGCAGGATGAGGGGGAATCACCGCGCGGCCGCATCGCGCTGATTCAGGGCTGGCTCGGCGGTGAGTTGTCGTTCGGGCCGAGGCTGGAGGCGCATCTCGATCAGTGTCTCGAATGCCGGGCCTGCGAGCCAGTTTGCCCCTCCCTAGTGCATTACGGCGAACTGATGGACGGGGCACGGGCAGAGCGTGAGCGGCGTCGGCCGGGCTGGCATCGGTGGCTGCGGCGGGCTCGACTCGGTCTGCTCGCAAGGCCGGGGGCGCTGCGACTGACGGCCGCCGTCGGGATCGTCTACCGCTGGCTTCATCTGCCAAGACCGCTGATCCAGTCCATCGCTGCGCGTTGGCCACTGATCGCGGTGCTCGATCCATTGGCGCGCAGCCTGCGCTGGCCGAGGCGCAGACCTCGCACGGCTCTTGATCCGAGTGAACCCCAGCTGAGTAAACCCCGGCCGCTTGAGCACCAGCATCCGGGCCGCTCAGCAGGCCGTCAACTGGACCTGTCCCAGGGCCAATCAGCGTCTGCGCAACCGATGCATGCAGGGAGATCGCGCGTAACCGACCATCCAGCGATCATTTCCCGAGTTAGCGGCGACCCGCGGCGGCAGCGTCGGGAGGCAAATGACGGCCAATCCCAAGGCACGGATCGGAGTGATGAGGTGGATCGGGCAGATCGGATGCCGGCGCTGTTTCGCGGCTGTGTCGCACGCTCGGCCCAGCAGCCGAGCGAAGACGCCGCCTTGCGGGTCTTGAGCCGGTTGGGCTACCCGCCGGCGGTCCCATCAGGCCAGACCTGCTGCGGTGCGATCCATCGCCACAATGGCCATCCGGAGGCGGCGGAACAACTACTGGCGCAGAATCGGGCGCTATTCAGTGAGCGTCCGCTCGTCGGTGTCGCCAGTGCCTGCGTGGCCGAGCTGCGCGAGCATGGACAGCTCGATGCTATCGAGATCTGCCGCTTTCTGCTCGCGATCCCCTGGCCGGAGGATGCCCGGCTGGCGCCGCTGCCGGAAGCGGTCGCGGTCCATGAGCCCTGCTCGCATCGCAATCTGCTCCGGGATCAAGGCGCCGTCTACGAACTGCTCGAGCGTATCCCGGCACTGGAGCTGACCCCGTTGCCGGGGAACGATCAGTGCTGCGGCGCGGCCGGAACCTATCTGACCGAGCACCCGGAAACGGCACTTGTATTGGCAGAACCGAAGATTGACGCGTTGAAGGCAATGCGGCCAGCCTATCTGGTCACGACCAATACCGGCTGTGCGTTGCACCTGGCCGCACGCATCCGCGATGCCGGCCTCGCTATCGAGATCCTGCATCCAGTCGAGCTGATCGAGCGACAGCTCCGGATCGAATCCTGAATACTCCTGAAGACCGAGGAAACCGAGATGAGCGAACGCGATTACACCCCGTTCGACCGGGCGTTGATGAACCTGGACCAGACCTTCCGGACCCTGTTCGGCCGCCCTGCCGTCACCGAGCGTGGGCGCCCTGGGCAGGGCCAAGAGGATGTGGACCTGACCGAGCAGGAGCGACGCCACATCGGCCGACTGATGCGGGTCAACCATACCGGAGAGGTCTGCGCACAGGCGCTCTATCAAGGCCAAGCCCTGACCGCCCGCAACCCCCAGGTGCGTGAGCGTCTCGAGCGCTCAGCGCGAGAAGAGAACGATCACCTGGCCTGGTGCGAGGAGCGGATCGACGAGCTGGGTGGGCGCAAGAGCTTCCTGAATCCACTCTGGTATGCAGGCTCTTTTGCGATGGGGAGCGCCGCTGGTCTAGCCGGCGACCAGTGGAGCCTTGGCTTCGTCGTCGAGACCGAGCGGCAGGTCGAGGACCATCTGGACAACCACATCGCCCAGGTCCCTGCCGACGATCATCGCACCCGTGCCATCCTCGAGCAGATGAAGCTCGATGAGGTCCATCACGCGGACGTCGCCAGCGCGGCCGGCGGGGTCGAGCTCCCGGAACCGGTCAAGCTCGCGATGCGCGCCGTCTCGAAGGTGATGACGGGAGGTGCCTACTGGGTCTGAGGCGGCGTCTTCCAGTTCGCGATCTCGCGCGAGATGTTGCGGCCGTAGAAGATCTCCATCATCTCGCGACGGACGAGGCGTTCGATTCGCTCGTATTCCTTGTCGGAGAGATCCGATGCGGTGACACAGAATAGATAGTCGTCGAGATCGAAGTGATTGACGACCATCTTGGTGTGGAACAGATTCTCCTGATAGACGTTGACGTCCATCATCTGGAATCGGTCCTTGGTATCCCGTGAGAGATAGTTCTGGATCGAGCTGATGTTGTGATCGATGAAGTGCTTGCGGCCGCCGACGTCGCGCGTGAAGCCGCGGACCCGGTAGTCCATGATCACGATGTCCGATTCCAGCGCGTGGATCAGATAGTTCAATGCCTTCAGCGGCGAGATCAGACCGCAGGTGGAGACATCGATATCGGCGCGGAAGGTGCTGATGCCGCTGTGCGGATTGCTCTCCGGATAGGTGTGGACGGTGATGTGGCTCTTGTCCAGATGACCGACCACTGCATCAGGGAAGGGGCCCGGCGTGGCGGAGTTGGAGAGCCCCTCGTCGCGGACCTCCTCTTCGGCGATCAGCATCGTGACCGACGCGCCCTGCGGCTCGTAATCCTCACGCGCGATGTTCAGGACGTTGGCCCCGATGATATTGGCGACATCGGTCAGGATACCGGTCAGGCGCTCGGCGTTGTAGGCTTCATCGATGTACTCGAGATAGGCGGTACGCTGCTCCGCCGTGCTCGCGTAGCAGACGTCATAGATATTGAAGCTCAACGACTTGGTGAGGTTATTAAACCCTTGAAGCTTCAAGCGCTTGTGCATCTTCGGCATGACTATCCCCCAAACGACGGGCGCGGAAGGCTACGCCGGCTGTTCGGCGCACGCAAGTGCTCAGCGCATCGGGTCGTGGGCAACTGGTTACTCATCCACCTCGCGGAGCCTGTAATCATGGGTGATCGTTGCGGTCGCACCGAGCATAATCGAGGCGGAGCAGTATTTGGTCGCACTGAGCTCGATCGCCCGTGCCACGCGCGCCTCGCTCAGGCCGCGACCCGTTACGGTGAAATGGGCATGGATCGATGTAAACACCTTCGGATCAGAGGCGCTCCGTTCAGCGGTGAGCTCCACCACACAATCGGTGACATCCTGGCGAGCCTTGCGCAGGATCAGCAGGACGTCGAACTCGGTGCATCCGCCCATGCCGATCAGCAACAGCTCCATCGGCCGCAGGCCCAGGTTGCGTCCGCCCCCATCCGGCGGACCGTCCATCACCAAAGCATGCCCGCTGCCGGCCTCGCCGATCATCGCCGCGCCTTCGACCCACTTCACCCGTGCTTTCATATCAACCTTAGCTCACCATCAGGATGTCATCGCTCATCAACAAGCGATGAGAAGCCTAGCACGGATCGAAACCGGCTAAAGTCTTGTTAGACTGATTCGACGCGTCACACCATGGTTAAGCACTCATGTTGATCAAGCCGCCTCAAGACCCGCCTTGGCTCGAGCCGTTCTTGAGCCACTGCCATACGAAGCATTACGAGAAGCACGTCGATTTCATCCGACGCGGCGAGCCCGCCGAGAGCCTCTACTACCTCGTGGAAGGCTCGGTGACCGCGTTGCTCGAGGACGACGACCGCCATGAGCTGACCCTCGCCTACATCAATAAGGGTGAGTTCATCGGTGAGATGGGGTTATTCCAGGACCAGACCACGCGCAGTGTCATCGTGCGCACGCGCGAGCCCTGTAAGGTCGCTGAGGTGAGCTACGTGCGCGTCCAGCAGCTGCTCGAGCGGGAGCTGCGCGAGCACGCGCTCGGACTGATGTTCGCGATCGGCGGTCAGCTCGCTCAGCGGCTCAGGCAGACGAGCCGACAGGTCGGCGACCTGGCCTTCCTGGATGTGACCGGACGCATTGCCGGAGCACTGTTGCAGCTCTGCAAGCAGCCGGACGCGATGACGCACCCGGACGGCATGCAGATCCGGATCACCCGTCAAGACCTCGGCCGCATGGTCGGATGCTCACGCGAGATGGCCGGCCGCGTGCTGAAGGCCCTCGAGGAGAAGGGGCACATCAGCGTCTCTGGTAAGACCATCGTCGTGTTCGGTACGCGCTGATCGGCTGCACTAAGGCGATTTCTGTCAAAGCTCATACCACCTTGCTGGTCTTTTCGCTCGCCTTCTTCGTCGCGCCGCCGGGAACATAGCCCGGCTATGTTCCCGGCGACGCTCCTCGAAGGCAAACGAACATCCTGCGCAATTCGGTACGAGCTTTTCCGGCAATCGCCTACGCGCTTGTCCGTCCATAACGTGAACAGGACCTGCCGGCCGATCAGGTCGCGTTGCCCGCGAGCGAGAGATGCCTGTTCAGTTGATTCGCGAAGCCCCTAAGAAGCACTCACAGAATGCCCTCCATGGCCTACCAAATCCGCAACTTGTGCGGGCTAGCCGGGCATTTTGATAGGGCCTCTTAGGGCGCTTCTGGATCACAAACCGGCAAGCCGGCCCTTGCGGTCACTCGTCGGAGAAGAGCATCGCAAGGCGGGCGCCCGGGTCCTCGGCGCGCATCAGCGATTCCCCGATCAGGAAGGCATGGACACCATGGCCGCGCATCAGTGCGACGTCCTGAGCAGAATGGATGCCGCTTTCGGTGATCAGCAGCCGATCCTCCGGAATCCGGTCGACCAAGCCCAGCGTGGTCTGCAGATCGACCTCGAAGGTCCGCAGGTCGCGATTATTGATGCCGATCAATTTACCCGGTAGCGAGAGGGCGCGATCGAGCTCGGTCGCATCGTGGACCTCGGTCAGCACATCGAGACCGAGGGTCCCGGCGAGCGTCGTGAGCTCGGCAAGGGCAGCCTCATCGAGACAGGCGGCGATCAGCAGGACGCAGTCGGCGCCGATTGCCCGGGCCTCGACGACCTGATAGGGATCGACGATGAAGTCCTTGCGGATCACCGGCAGCGGGCAGGCCGCACGGGCCTCGGCCAGATCGGTATCGGCGCCTTGGAAGAAATCCTGGTCGGTCAATACCGAGAGGCAGGTGGCGCCGGCACCGGCGTAGGCCCGAGCGATCTCGGCTGGCTGAAGATCAGGGCGCAGCAGACCCTTGCTTGGGCTCGCGCGTTTGATCTCGGCAATCACCGCGGCCTGCCCGCTCGCAATACGCTCTGCAAGCCGGTCGGCAAAGCCTCGCACCGGATCGGACGAGGCCAGTCCAGCCTCGAGCGCCGCCCGCGATACCCGTTCTTGGCGCTCGCGGACCTCTTCTCGCTTGCGCGCAACGATGCGTCTCAGGATGTCCGGGGTATCGCTCATAGGGTCTTGGCCAACGCAATCAGCCTGTCGAAGCGCTTGCGCGCGTCGCCGGTCGTGATCATACGATCCGCGACGCGCACCGCTTCAGGCAGCGAATCGGCAAGGTCGGCAGCATAGATCGCGGCGCCGGCGTTGAGCACCACGATATCGCGGGCCGGTGAGGGATGGTCCGCAAGCACACTCTCCAGCAAGCGGAGACTCTGGTCGGGTCCATCGACGCGGATCGAATCCAGCGGCGAGCGAGCGAGGCCGAAGTCCTCAGGGCCGATACTGTAGCGGGTGATCACGCCCTGCTTGAGCTCGGCGACCTCGGTGCGCTCGGCGATGCTGATCTCGTCGAGCCCGTCATGGGCGTGCACGACGAGCACATGCTCCGAACCGAGCCGTTGCAGGGTCTCGGCAAGGGGCTCCAGCAGATGCTCCGAGAACACACCGAGAACCTGACGGGTGACGCCGGCGGGATTGGTCAGCGGACCAAGCACATTGAAGAGCGTACGGACGCCGAGCTCGCGTCGTGGCGCGATCGCATGCTTCATCGCGCCGTGGTGCGCCGGGGCAAACATGAAGCCGACGCCGATCTCGCGCACACACCGGGCGACCTGCTCGGGACCGAGGTCCAGACGCAACCCAGCCGCCTCGAGCACATCGGCAGCGCCGGACTTCGACGAGACCGAGCGGTTGCCATGCTTGGCGACATGACAGCCCGCTGCGGCGGCGACGAAGATGCTGGTCGTCGACACATTGAAGGTCCCGGAGGCGTCCCCGCCGGTCCCGACGATATCGACGGTATGGGGCAGGGTGCCAAGGTCGACGCCGGTCGCGAGTGAACGCATCACCTGAGCGGCAGCGGCGATCTCTGTGACCGTCTCGCCCTTGAGCCGCAGGGCGATCAGAAAACCGGCGACCTGCGCATCGCTGGCCTGACCGGTCATGATCGCGTCCATCGCAGCGGTCATCGTCGCATCGTCCAGGTCGCTGCCGTCGACGAGCTGTGCGATCACCTGCTTGATGGGCACCCCCGGTGCTAGCGTTTGTGCAGCCATCAGTAGGTCAGCAGCTTTGGCAGCTCTTTTGCCTGCGCAATCCAGTCGCTGACCTGCTCGGCCGTCGGTGGTCGCTGCGACAGCTGCATCGCATCATTGGTCGCGACCAATTTCGCATGCAGATTCTCCGCATTGCGGGTGGCCAGCTCCTTGACCGTATCGACCCCGGCATTCTCCAGCAGGTCCGAATAGACGCCCGAGACGCCTTTGATTCGGGCCAGATCGGCGCGATTCGCGAGCTCAAGGATCGTAGCCGTGTCGCAGCCAGACTGGCTCGCCATGCGCTTGCGCTGTTCCGGTGTGGCCGCCGCCTCAACCAAGGCATCGCTGTCCTTGATCCCCTCGGCGGTGAGGGTCGCGATCAGGTCATCACTCGCTCCGCGCAGCGTATTCAGCGGCGTTGGCATGGTTCCAGGTCTCCTCAGGTAAGCATGGTTGGCCTAAGAGGTAAGGATAAACGATTCGACGCGAGCGAGTACCGCGGTCAAGCAGGGGCTTCAGGCGTTTTGCTTGACAGCCGCGGGGAAGGTTCGCAGCATCAGGCGCTGTCGATGCCGACGGCTTTGCTGGATCGAAGATGTTACCCAGATTATCTGCACTGCAATGGACGCTCTTCATAGCGTTCCTCGCCTTCTACGGTTTCGCGGTCTTTGCGCTGACCCGAGATTACTACCTGCGCCATCCGCTGACCCCGGCAGCCGGTGCCGATGCGCCTCATCAGCTGCCTGCAGGGCAACAGGCGGATGCGCGGGCGCTTGGAGCGCGGATGCGTCAGGCACTCGATGGGGCGCCTGATGGGAGCGAGATTGGGAGCGAGATCGATCTCGGCTCGACCGATAGCGCTGCCCTGGCTGCGGCGGCGGACCGCCTGTTCGTCGCCCGGCGATTCGATGAGGCGATCCCGGTCTATCAGCGCGTGCTCGAGCTCGAGCCCGACGATGCCGACACCCGCAACGACCTGGGTCTCGCGCTGCACTACACCGGTCGCTCAGAAGAGGCGATCGCGATGTTGCGCAAGGGTGCCAAAGAAGCACCCGCGTTCCAGCGGATCTGGCTGAGCCTTGGATTCGTCGCGCTGCAAGCCGGGGACATTGCCCAAGCACGTGATGCGCTCGAGCGGGCTGAAGCCATTGCTCCAAGCACCGAGGTGGGACGTGAGGCCGCACGGCTGCTCGGCGTGCTGAACGAGGCCGAGGCGCCGTCCTGATCGACGGTGACGCGTTCGAATCCCGGCCGCGGGCTCGCGCGCGCTGCCCGCCCGGACGGCAAACCCCAGGGGATTCCCGGTAGAGCTTCGATCAGCGGGCGAGGCTATTTGCCGATGCAGAACTCGCTGAAGATCCGGCCGAGCAGCTCGTCCGAGGCCACCTCGCCGGTGATCTCCCCGAGAGACGCCTGCGCTTGACGCAGTTCCTCTGCGATCAATTCCGGCGCCGCTGCGATGCGCGAGGCGTCCCTTGCGGCCTTGAGCTGTTCGAGCGCGCGCTGCAGTGCGTCCACATGACGGCGCCGGGCTGAGAACTCCCCGGAATCCGGTCCCTGATAGCCGGCAACGGCCTTGAGGTACTGGCGGAAAGCATCCATGCCGGCACCGGTCAGCACGGAGCAAGCGACCTCCGTGACCCCGTCCGCGCGCTCGCGTACTCCAGCGGCGCGGCCGCTGCGGTCGATCTTGTTCCGAAGCAGGGTGATCGGAGCACCGGTCGGCAGGGCCTCGGCGATGTCCCGTGGGATCGAGGGTTCCGCCTCGGGAGACTGGGTATCGTCGGTCAGCAGGATGACGTGGTCGGCCTGAGCGATCTCGGCGCGGGCACGCCGAACCCCCTCCTGTTCGATCGGATCGGTGGCAGCGCGCAGGCCGGCTGTATCGACTAGGCGGATCGGTAGACCGTCGAGCTGGATCTCGGCCCGCAGCAGATCACGGGTGGTACCGGGGATCTCGGTCACGATCGCGGCGTCGCTGCCGACCAGGGCATTGAGCAGGCTCGATTTGCCGGCATTCGGTGGTCCCGCGATCACGACCATCAGGCCGTCCCGGATCAATTCACCCTGATGGGTGCGGCTGAGCAGGCCTTCCGCGGCCGCGATGAGCTCATCGAAGGCTGCCGGCTCGACCGGGCGCGCGTCCAGTTCCTCGTCGGGAAAGTCTAGGCCGGCCTCGATCAGGACGCGCAGGTGCGTCAACCCCTCGACCAATGCTCGGACATGGCGCGAGAAGATGCCCTGGAGGCTGCGGCTTGCGAGCCGGGCCTGAGTCGCGGTCGCAGCCTGGATCAGGTCGGCGATCGCCTCGGCCTGCGCGAGATCGAGCTTGCCGTTCAGGAATGCCCGTTCCGTGAATTCGCCGGGCCGGGCCGAACGGGCTCCGGCGCCTAGCACCCGTGCGAGCACGAGGTCGAGCAGCCGGGGTCCGCCATGGCCCTGCAGCTCCAACAGGTCCTCACCGGTGAAGGAGGCCGGCGACGGAAACCAAAGCGCAACCCCTTGGTCGAGCACGTCGCCGGTCTCGCCGCGAAAGGATCGCAGACTCGCCTGGCGTGGCGGCGGGAGATCGCCAAGCATCGCCTTGGCAATCTGCCGCGTCCCAGGCCCTGAGATGCGGATGATGCCGATCGCACCGGCTCCCGGCGGGGTCGCGATCGCCGCGATGGTCTCTTGGCCGTCCATCAATGACGGGCATCCAACGCCATGGGCCGGCACGGCCCTCGACGGCAAGCCGATCGGGTTGTTGTGATCAGCCACGCGGGAGTCAGCATCCAGGGTGTGGCATCACCCCATCCGCGTCGGACGCAGATGGTCGTCGCGTCAGCGGGCCTTCTTCGTGCTTCCACCACCCTGTGCCGCTGCCTTCTCGACCTTACGCGTGATGTACCACTGCTGGGTGATCGAGAGCAGATTGTTGACCGTCCAGTAGAGCACGAGACCCGCAGGGAAGAAGGCGAAGAACACCGTGAACACGAACGGCAGGGCCATGAAGATCTTGGCCTGCATCGGGTCCGGCGGCGGCGGGTTCAGCTTCTGCTGCACGAACATCGAGACACCCATGATCAGCGGCAGCACATAGAACGGATCGGGCTCAGTGAGGTTATCGAGCCAGAGGATAAAGGGCGCGTGACGCAGCTCCACGCTTTCCAACAGCACCCAGTAGAGCGCGATGAAGACCGGGATCTGGACCAGGATGGGCAGACAGCCACCGAGCGGATTGATCTTTTCCTTCTTATAGAGCTCCATGAAGGCCTGGTTCAGCTTCTCCTTGTCGTCGCCATAACGGTCCTTCAGGGCCTGGATGCGCGGTGTCATCTTGCGCATATTGGCCATGGACTTATAGCTAGTCTCGGAGAGCTTGTAGAACGCCGCCTTGATCAGGATCGTCAGGATAATGATGGCCCAGCCCCAGTTGCCGACGACCGAGTGAATCAGGCTCAGCAGCCAGAAGATCGGCTCGGCCAGGATCGTGAGCCAACCGTAGTCGACCGCCAGCTCGAGGCCGGGGGCGATCTCAGCCAACCGATCTTGGAGCTTCGGGCCGGCAAAGAGGCGGCTCTCGAAGCGGTGGCTCGCACCGGCCGGGATGGCGACGGCCGGCGAATAGGTCCCGATGATGTAACGGCTGTCGCCGCCGACGACCTTCGTATAGAAGGTCTCTTCGACGCCGGCGGGAGGGATCCACGCGGCCATGAAGTAGTGCTGGATCATCGCGACCCAGCCGTCCGCGACGGTCACATCGAGCGGGCGCTTCGACATCTCATCGAAGGACTCCTTCTTGTACTTGACCTCCGGCCCGTAGTAGACGCCGCCCGTGTAGGTATGGATGAAGCTGGACTTGCCCGGGTCGTAGAGCTCGGTTCGCTGCAGCTGCTGATAGTCACGCGCGGAGATCGGCGTTTCGCTTCCGTTGATGAGTTCTTGACTGGCATGGACCAGGTACCGGCCCCGCTCGAAACGATAGCGCTTGATGACCTCGAGGCCGGCCTCGTTCTGCCAGGTCAGCTCGACCGTTAAGGCGTCCTCGTCATCGCCGAGGCGGTAGCGGTCTCGGGCGGCTGAGAAGATTGCATCGTGAGTCGGCAGATCGCTATTCGGACCACCGAGCAGCCCGGACTGAACGATGAACATATTCGGCGGCGCCGGCTTCAGTAGCTGAAGGGGCGTCGTTGGATCATCGGCATCCTGGCGATAGTTGAGCAGTTCCAGGCTCTGGATCGTGCCGCCGCGCGGTGAGATCTCGGCACGGAGCACGTCCGTCTCGACCACAATCGAGCCTGCGGCAGAAACCGCCGAGGTCGGCGATTGATCGGGAGCGGCCGCGTCAAGCGTCGGCGCAGCCACCGCCGGAGCGTCCGGCGTGTCCGCAGATCGGTCCGATGACCCTGGGGAGGCCGGCGGGGACGACTCAGCACCGGTGGGCGAGTCGATGACCGGAGGTGTCCCGTAATCCTCGACCCATGCCTGGTAGATCAGGAACAGGACGAAGGCGAGCGCGAGGATCAGGATCAGGCGCATGTTTTCCATGACGGCAGACGACTTGCGCTAAGGGTTAATCGGAAGACTGTGACCGGGAATCGCAGCCGCAAGGAGCGGCCGAGGTTGCCGGCGGCACGGGATCCACTCCGCCGGGATGCCATGGATGACAACGCAGCAGCCGCTTGAGCCCAAGCCAGGAGCCGCGCAGCACGCCATGCTGTTCCACCGCCTCGATCGCATATTGAGAACAGCTTGGATAGAAGCGGCAATGCTGACCGAGCAGCGGGCTGAGAAACAGCTGGTAGGCCCGCAACAGCAGCCGGACCAGACGTCGTGCAGTCATCGGCAGATGCGTTTCCAGTGTGCGTCCAATGAGGCGCGCAGCGACGGGTTGTCGGCGCTCGTGGCGGCGCGGCGGCACAATACCACGACATCGACCCCAGGCAAGCGGTCGCGCACGTGCCGGAAGCTCTCCCGAATCACCCGCTTGATCCGGTTACGGGCAACCGACCGCGCGGCACAGCGTTTCGAGATCGCGAGGCCCAGTCTTGGGCGCCTCGTCGAACCGATGCGGTTTCGATCCCGATTCGAGGGAGCCTGAGGGCGAGCGAGGACGGTGAAGTAGCGGTCCGCAGATCGGGTGGGCGATTCAAAGACGCGGTTGAATTCGGAGGAATGCAGCAGACGCGCAGAGCGCGGCAGCGCGAAACGCGACGCGGACGGCGAGCCCAGCGCGTGATCATCGTGACGGTCTGGTCGCTGCCGCGAGTGGTTCGGCAACGCTTAGGACGTCAGCCGGGCGCGCCCTTTGGCGCGACGCGCCTGTAAGACCTTACGGCCGTTACGGGTCGCACTGCGTGCACGGAAGCCGTGGGCTCGGGCGCGCTTCAGTCGGCTGGGCTTGAAAGTCTGTTTCACGAGCATGTCTCCACGAGTGTGACCCGGTAGCCGGATCGAACGGTCGTTAGTCGGATTCGGGTGCCCGTCGGAGCGGTGCTGAGACGGTGCAAAGGGCGGGTTGCGACCGAGACTGGTTGCGCGCCTAGAAAGGGCAGCGAACAGGGTCTTGCGCGACTCGGCGGGCGCTCGTCATCGGCAGTAGACAACAGGCCGGGCGAACCCAGGAAGCAAGACCGCGCATCTTACATAGGTAGGGATAACGGGGTCAATGCATCGGGTCAATCTTCAGCAATGAGCCGCTGTTCCACGGCTGTGGATAAGTGGTCGTTGTCGGTCTAGACTGGAAGGTTTCGGCGCGCGTGAACCCTCTACGTCATACCCAGCCCGGAGCCCTCGACGCGCAAGCGCCACTCGCTTGCGCCATTGGCTTGGGTCGGGCAGGCCTGCCCCGTACCGCCCGCGCATCAGACCCACCGACACGACCAACCGAGGTGATCGGCCAATGCCGAAGCTCTGGAACCAGTGCACCAGTCTACTGAAGCAAGACCTCAGCGACTCCGAGTTCAACACCTGGATCATGCCGCTGCAGGCCAGCGAAGAGGGTAGCCGTTTGCGGCTGTTCGCCCCGAACCGTTTCGTCAAGGACTGGGTGAAGCAACACTATGAGCAGCGGATTGCGTCCCTGTGCATCGGCGTCAGCGAGGGGCGGATCGAGCATGTGAGCTTCGAGATCGGGACCTCGCGACGCGCCGAGCAAGGCAGCGGCGATGGGACAACGGCAGATCGAGCGGGCTCAGCCGGGGCGCAGGGCGACCTCGAGCAACGCCGGTCGGAATCGGGCCTGAACCGAAGCTTCAATTTCGAGACCTTCGTCGAGGGCAAGTCCAACCAGATCGCGCGCGCCGCGTCGATTCAGATCGGCCAGAACCCCGGTACAGCGTACAACCCGCTGTTCGTCTACGGCGGCGTGGGGCTCGGTAAGACACATCTGATGCACGCGATCGGGAACTCGATCCTGGATGCGAATCAGGAGGCACGGGTCATCTATGTCCATTCGGAACGCTTCGTCTCCGACATGATCCGGGCGCTGCAGCACAACGAGATCGATCGGTTCAAGAAGCGCTACCGCCGGGTCAATGTGCTTCTGATCGATGATGTGCAATTCTTCGCCGGCAAGGACCGCTCCCAAGAGGAGTTCTTCCACACCTTCAACGCCCTGTTCGAGGCCCAGCAACAGATCGTCCTCTCGAGCGACCGTTTCCCGAAGGAGGTGAGCGGTCTCGAAGAGCGGCTGCGGTCAAGATTCGGCTGGGGCTTGACGGTCGCGATCGAGCCGCCGGATCTGGAGACCCGGGTGGCGATCCTGCACAGCAAGGCGACGCTGCTCGGCACCGAGCTACCGGATGAGGTCGCGTTCTTCGTCGCCAAGCGGGTGCGCTCGAACATTCGCGAGCTCGAAGGCGCTTTACGGAGGCTCGCGGCGAACTCACGATTTCTCGGTGTCCCGATCAGTGTCGACTTCGCGAAGGATGCACTGCGCGACATGCTCGTCGCCCAGGACAAGCAGGTCTCGATCGAGAACATCCAGAAGGCCGTCGCTGCGCACTACAAGATTCGCGTCAACGATCTGCTCTCGGCGAGTCGTTCACGGTCCATTGCACGCCCGCGGCAGGTGGCGATGAGTCTGGCGAAGGAGCTGACGAAGCACAGCCTGCCCGAGATCGGTAAGGCGTTCGGTGGGCGCGACCATAGCACCGTGATCCATGCCGCCCGCAAGATCGCTGAGCTGCGAGCCAGCGATACGCTGATCGAAGAGGACTATAAGATCCTGTTAAGGACGCTGCAGAGCTAGCTGTGGACAACCGGTGGATGGATTCGCAGCGGAAAGCTATCCACAGGTCATCGACATCAAACCGGCCCGCTCCGCCCCCGGTTCGTTAGGCCCGTAAACGGTAAAAAATCATTGGGTTAAGGCATGAGGGCGGCTTATCCACGGACCTTATCACTACGACTATTCTTAATGTTCAAGATGAGAGTAATAGGCTGATGAAGATTTTGGTCGAACGTAGCGTGCTGCTGCCGGCACTGGCGGTGGTCGGAGGCGTCGTGGAACGGCGGCAAACATTACCGATTTTGGGGAATCTGCTGCTGGTGGCTGAAGAGGACGGCGTTCGACTACGAGGAAGCGATCTGGAGATCGAGATCAGCACGCGCGCAGCGGCGGATGTGCAAGAGGGCGGTGCGGTGACCTTACCAGCGCGCAAGCTGATCGATATCGTCCGGAGCCTGCCCGAGGACGGCCGGATCGAGATCAAGTCACAGGACGACCGGGCCAGTCTGGTCTGCAACCGCAGTCGCTTCACATTGAGCACGCTCGCGGCCGGTGATTTTCCTTCGATGGAGGTACCGGAAGCACAGGTGAGGTTGGACCTCGATCGGGAGCTGTTGCGGCGGTTGCTCGACAAGACCGCCTTCGCGATGGCGCATCAGGATGTGCGGTACTACCTCAATGGTGTGCTGCTCGAGCTGGGGGGTGGGCGGATCGTGGCCGTCGCGACCGATGGGCATCGGTTGGCGAAGGTGGTCGGTGCTGCGGAGGAGCTCTCGACAACGGGGGAGTCCGATCCGTATCAGGTGATCATCCCGTCGAAGACGGTCACCGAACTGCGGAGGTTGCTTGGGTCAGCATCGGAGAGGGTGCGGCTCGAACTGTCCGACCGCACGCTGCGCGTGGAGCTGGGCGAAACGGTAATGGTCTCCAAGTTGGTAGAAGGCCAATATCCGGAATATAGCCGTGTCATCCCGACCGGTCTGGAACGTGAAGCGAAGGTCGACAAAGAGCGTTTACGGGGGGCGTTGCAGCGCACGGCGATCTTGTCGAACGAGAAGTACAAGGGTGTGCGGGTGACCTTCGATGAGGGACGACTCGCGCTGCAGACGCAGAACCCTGAAAAGGAAGAGGCCGAAGACGAGCTCGAGCTGGACTACTCGGGGGAACGGGTCTCGGTTGGTTTCAACGTGGCCTATGTGCTCGACGTGCTCGGTGCGGTGGATGGATCGGAGGTAGCGATCGAATTCCGGAATGCGGAGAGCAGTGCGGTGTGGCGCGGCGTTGGCGCCGAGGATGAGGTCTTCGTGATCATGCCAATGCGTCTATAGCGGGGCGCGAGGGGTTCGATCCTGAGCGATCGGGTTTGGCATTGATCGAGCGGCTTCGGATTCGGCGCTTCCGGAATCTGGCCGATATCGAGTTCGCTCCGGGCTCTGGGGTGAGTTGGCTGGTTGGCGCGAATGCCTCGGGCAAGACGGCCTTGCTCGAGGCGATCTACTGCCTTAGCCGCGGGCGAAGCTTTCGAGGCAAGCGTCACGGTCCATTGGTGATGCGCGGCGCAACCGGCGCTCGAGTGGAGGGGCTGGTTGAGCGAGCAGGCCTGAGGCGCACGATCGAATGGTCGATCGGGGTCCGTGGCGGAGCGGAGCGAGAGCCGCCGGTATCGGAATTCCAGTTGCCAGTGCGGTTGATTTGCGAGGCAACCCACGCGTTGGTGGAAGGCGAGCCATCGCTGCGGCGCCGGTTCTTGGATTGGAATCTTGGTTTGTCGGAACAGGATGCCGTGCAGGTGTTCAGTCGGTTTCGGCGCGCGGCGGCACAACGCAACGCGTGGCTGCGTGCGGGGGGGCGGGGCAGGGCGATGTGGGATCGAGCCTATGCGGACACCCTGGCGGAGTTGCTCGAAAGGCGGCTTGGCATGCTTGCCCGGTTGGACGAAGGGCTTCAGCGGTTGGCGCGGGGAACCGGCTGGTTCGAGGACCTCAGCGTGGAGTGGGAAGGGCCGGATGCGGACGCGTTAGCGATTCTTACGAAGCTCGAGGCGATGCGCGATGCGGATCGGGAACGCGGATTTACCTATCTAGGTGCGTCAAGGTGTGACTTCGCATTGCGATCGGACGGGTCGCGGTGGGCGGGATCGCGGGGTCAAGGGAAGGTGGCTGGAATCCTGTTGCAGCTTGCAGCCGACCAGGCCGTCTCCGAGGCGACGGGAGCGGGTTCGGTGTGGCTGGTGGATGATATTGAAGCCGAGCTCGGCGCAGATTGGGTAGTGCGCCTGCTCGAGATGCTGCGTCAGCATGGGCGGCAGATGCTTGTGACGTCATTGCCCGGAAAGGCGGCGCTTCGCGATGGCCGGTGTGCGGAGGATCAGATGTTCCACGTGGAACAGGGAAGACTGAAAGCCCCGATCAACGCGGCCGTTTGACTGCACAAGCTCATGATGTCAGCGGCCGCAGCAGTCATTCTGCGAGGGCTTCTCAGGACGCACGTCCTCAACCAGCCCGCGCGCCCGTCGGCACAATCCGGATCAACCCCTGAGGTCTCCCCACAATTTGGCCGTCGCTACGATGATTAACCCGGGGGTTGCCGAAACCGGCCTGTCGCCCGCAAGCGGGCTCCTACGAACCACAGCGGCTGAAGTCCGTAGGTGCCCGCTTGCGGGCGACACGGCGAGTGACCCCAGGCGATGAGGCCCAAGCGCAGTGGCTTGCTGGGCAAGCAGAGGATAACCTGCCGTCTGTTCGACTGAATTGCTGGGGATACATCGGAATCAACCCCCATTTCGGCGCGTCGATTAGCATGTAGAGTCCGCCATCGGGTCCTTGCCGGACCACGTGCACGCGCTGACCGATGCTGAGCTTCTGGTCATCGACGACCGGGGTGCCATCGAGCACGCTGCGACGCAACTGCTTGAACGCGAGCGCGCCGCTGATCAGATCGCCTCGCCACGCGGGGAAATCGTCGCCCGTCTAGAAGGCCATCCCGCTCGGCGCGATCGACGGCGTCCAGACCACCTTCGGCTGGGTCACGCCCGGCGCCTGGGTCTTCTCCGAAGCCGCCCGCGCGCCAGGGCCGTCCGGTTCGCCTCCTTCGTCCCCTCGGCAAAGTCAGATAGACCAGCTGGTTCGCATCGAAGTCTGGATCCAGGGCGATATCGAGCAGGCCACCCTGGCCGCAGGCGCAGACCTCGGGAATGCCGCCGATCGGAGTCGGATCGAGCCGCGCCGCGCCGAAGACGTCATCGATCAGGCGCAGCCGTCCCGGCCGCTCCGTTACCAGCGCCGAGCCATCCGGCAGCCACGCAATGCCCGAGGGATCACGCAGGCCGATGATGATCGTCTCTATCCGCCAGCCTTCGGCCTCAGGCACATCGCCAGTCGGCTCGACGGGTCCGGATGGCTCACTGCAGCCAAGCACTGGTACTAAAGCCAGCAGCCAGGTTGTTAACAGGCATCCGCGCCCCCGGGCGCCCCTTTCGGTCCGCTCTACTCATCGCCATTACCCTCAATCTCGCACAGTTGGGTCGACGATCGCCCCGCGTAACGGTTGCCGGACACTGTGATCCCACAGTCCATGGGTCCTTCGGCGCGTCTAGGCTGCCCGTGTCTCAGCGGTGATCAGCCAACCAGCTACCCGGAACGAAATTGCCGACCAATATGGGGCGGCTCGGCTTATCGGCGCGCGAGCCCGAATCCAGGCAGCGGATGCCCCGATTTCCAGTGTCCCTGGGCATGTTGGTGTCCGGGTCATACGAGTCGGTAGAGTAACCTTTGCTCGCGCCGCCAGAGCGCATCGCGCGCCGATACCGAGCATGGCGGCGCGCCCCTCTGGAGCATGGAACGCTGGCAGCCGTTATGTCAGTAACGCTCGTCCAGGGGACGCCAGCCAAGACATCTGATGCTGGCATCGTCAGCACCCGATGGCCGCGTGGCGGAGAGATCGGATGACCCTGCACGACCAGCCCCCGCGACGCTGGGCGAAAGTGCTGGCTCCAAGGGTGAAGGAGGGGTGTCTGGCTGCGCTCGGCGGGGGTGTCGATGGCAAGGATGCCATCGTCAAGCCTCCAAGGACGGATTCACGGCGTCCCCCGCCGAGCGCAGCCCGGCGCCCCTCCTGGCGCAGTCCTCGCGTTCGGCGCCAGCATTCATCAACCAGCAGAGGCGATGCCCGTTGAGAAGCCCTAACGGAATGACTTCCGCGATTCGCGAGATCAGATATCCGCGCAAATCAAGCGGGCGTTTTGATCGAACTTCCTAAGACTCAGGTGAGCACGATGGACGTTAGGACACTGCTGAAACCTGTTGCAGCCCTGGTGACATCGGGTGCGATGTCGGTTCGGTCGGCTGTCCGGCGGATTTGGAATGCGAGCTTCGCGGCGATTCGAGGTTGCGGTGTCGCGTGGCCCTGGGTCCGTACAGGGCGCGGATAATCGTGGTCCCGTTGCTGAGAAGGGCGTTGCCTGGGGATGATCCGCTGGTGGAGCGTGGGATGTTCCACGTGGAACATGCAAGACATACAGCGCTCCGAGGGGGATGACGGTGGTTATACCCAAAGCACGTCAATGCTCGGCACGGCAGAGCGGAGGGTCGGGTGACGGCGAGCGGGGGTGTCGATGGCATGGAGGCCGTCGTCAAGCCGCCAGGGAGGGATTCACGGTGTCCCTCCATCACTGCCCCCAGCGCCGTGACGCGCCCCGGAGCGGTCGAGGAAAGCCGAAAACCGGTTTGCGATGGGTATAGAACACGGTTGAGGCCTGGAATGGATTTGCTCGCACCGGACGTAGTTCCCGGCTGGGCGGCGGTTCGTCACACTCCGTCTGCATAAGGCACGGATGATCATGGCCTCATTGCGAGAAAGGCGTTGCCTGGAGATGACCCGCTGGCGGAGCGTGGATGTTCCACGTGGAACATGGAAGACGTACAGCGATCGGAAGGAATGACGGTGGTTAGAACCCGGCCGAAGTCTGTAACGGACTCGCTCGCGCCGGACGCTTCCCGGATGATCGGTGAGCTGGTCGGGCGACTGGAATCCGAGTCTCGCGGCGATACGATGCCGCGGCAGTTCGTCACACTCCGTCTGCACAAGGCACGGATGATCCTGACCTCATTGCGAGAAAGGCGTTGCCTGGAGACGACCCGCTGGCGGAGCGTGAGATGTTCCACGTGGAACATGGAAGACGTACAGCGATCGGAAGGAATGACGGTGGTTATACTCATCGCAGATCAGTTTTCGGCGTTTCGAGCCCGCTCCGGGTCGGGCAGCGGCAATCGGGGGACGCCGTGAATCCGTCCTTGGAGGCTTGACGACGGCTTCCATGCCGTCGACACCCCCGATTGCCGCTACCCGATCCGGAGCTACGCCCTGCCGTCGACTGACGTGGTTTGGGTATAGAACCCGGTCGAAGTCTGTAACGGACTCGCTCGCACCGGACGCTTCCCGGATGAGCTGTGGGCCGGTCAGAGGACTGGAATCCAAGTTTCGCGGCGATACGATGCTGCGGCGGTTCGTCACACTCCGTCTGCACTAGGCACGGATGATCATGACCTCATTGCGAGAAAGGCGTTGCCTGGAGATGACCCGCCGGCGGAGCGCGAGATGTTCCACGTGGAACATGGAAGACGTACAGCGATCGGAAGGGATGACGGTGGTTAGAACCCCATCGAACACCGTAACGGACTCGCTCGCGCCGGACGTCACTCCCGGCTGTTGGGCGGGCTGATGGGCCGAATCCAAATCGGAGACGAGCTGCGGGGACGATTCGACCGTGCGGCGGCTCGTAAACTCTGCACTCAGGAACCACGGATGAGTCCAACAGAACCACCGGCAAGGGCGATTCCAGAGGTTGTTGGGCGTTGGGGTGATAGATGTTCCACGTGGAACACTGTCTATCCGCATCCGCCGTTCGAGTCACCGCCAGGCTGACGGGCGCCTGGTGCAATGTCGGGTGCTCTCTCTCGGCAAGATCAGCGAGGCCCGGAAAGCGAAGCGATGCCGCGCGCTCGCTGTGCCTGAACGAGTGTCCTGACCTCTGTGATCCGAACACCAAAATGCCCTGGATGCTGTAAGCCGCTACGACCACCAGAGCACGCCCCGCGCGGCGCCCAGCGTTGTGACAACTCGTTGGAAGAGACTGACTATTCCGCCTCGTTGTGCCTCGCTGGCCAATTCCCGATCAGGCACGCGGGACGTACCCTGGCGACCGTCCAACTGCGGTTTCTAGACCGCGTCCAGAGACAGAAACGTCATTTCTCCGCAGCAGGCGTGGTCAAAATTGCACATCCCAAACTAGACGCAGTGTAGGTAAAAATGATCCTGCATCAACCGCCAATCCTATCCGTTAACGCGGTATAATCAGTCGGTTCCGGTACAGTCTCCTCGCGAAACCATGTGCCGGCCGTGATCTCAACCGGGCTGACCCAGCTGCGCTGACATTGGGCGAGCCTGGTCCCAGGGCCTCACTAGTCTGCGCTGATCCCCAGCGACAGCTGTCGGGACTCAATTCGACCGTATCCCAGAATCACCTAACGTATGAGCTACGACTCCTCGAGCATCAAGGTCCTCCGAGGCCTCGATGCCGTCCGCAAGCGACCCGGAATGTACATCGGTGATACCGACGACGGCACCGGGCTTCACCATATGGTCTTCGAGGTCGTGGACAACGCCATCGATGAGGCGTTGGCCGGCCATTGCACCGAGATCCTCGTCACCGTGCACAGCGATGGTGCCGTCTCGGTCATCGACAACGGGCGGGGCATACCGGTCGATATCCATCCCGAGGAGAATCGGTCTGCCGCCGAAGTCATCATGACCGTCCTCCACGCGGGCGGGAAGTTCGACGACAACTCCTATAAGGTCTCGGGCGGTCTTCACGGCGTCGGTGTCTCGGTCGTCAACGCGTTATCCGAATACCTGCGCCTGCGCATCCGCCGGGACGGGAAGGCCTACGAGCAGGAGTTTGCGCTGGGTGTCCCGTCCTATCCGCTCGCCGAGCGCGGATCGACCGATACCACAGGGACCGAGGTCTACTTCAAGCCCTCCGACACGATCTTCTCGGACCTCGAATTCCATTACGACGTACTGGCGAAGCGGCTGCGGGAGCTGTCGTTCCTCAACTCCGGCGTGCGGATTCGGCTCAAGGATGAACGCACCGATCGCGAATCACTGTTCGAGTACGAGGGTGGCATCCGCGCCTTCGTTGAGCACCTCAACCAGAACAAGTCACCGATCCATCCGAGCGTGTTCTACTTCACCGCAGAACGTAGCGGGATCGTGACTGAGGTCGCACTGCAATGGAACGATGCGTATCAGGAGAACATCTTCTGCTACACCAACAATATCCCCCAGAAAGACGGTGGAACCCATCTCGCCGGCTTTCGCGCTGGTCTGACACGCACCCTGAACCAATACATCGAGCGCCAGCAGCTCGACCGCAATCAAAAGACCCGTCCGGTCGGCGATGATGCCCGCGAAGGGTTGACGGCGGTCGTCTCGGTGAAGGTTCCGGACCCGAAGTTCTCGTCGCAGACCAAAGACAAGCTCGTCTCCTCGGACGTCAAGCCGGTCGTCGAGGCGCTGCTGAACCAGTACCTCGATATGTTCCTCGAGGAGAACCCGGCAGAAGCCAAGATCATCGCGAACAAGATGCTCGAGGCAGCCCGCGCGCGCGAGGCAGCACGCAAGGCCCGCGACATGACCCGCCGCAAAGGCGTGCTCGACGTCGCCGGGCTACCGGGAAAGCTCGCCGACTGCCAGGAGAAGGACCCGTCCCGCTCGGAGCTCTTCATCGTCGAGGGTGATTCGGCTGGCGGCTCAGCCAAACAGGGACGTGACCGCGCCTTTCAGGCGATCCTGCCTCTCAAGGGCAAGATTCTGAACGTCGAGAAGGCACGCTTCGACAAGATGCTCTCATCGGCCGAGGTCGGAACCCTGATCACCGCCCTCGGCTGCGGCATCGGGCGTGAGGAATATGATCCCGACAAGCTCCGCTACCATCGGATCATCATCATGACCGATGCCGATGTCGACGGCGCCCATATCCGTACACTGCTCCTGACCTTCTTCTATCGTCAGATGCCGGAGCTGGTCGATCGCGGTCATGTCTTCATCGCCCAGCCCCCGCTGTACAAGGTCAAACGCGGCAAGCAAGAAGACTATCTCCTCGACGATGCCGAGATGAGTGCCTCGCTCCTCCGCTCGGCGCTCGACAATGCGGCCCTCTATGTCGAGCCCGACGTGCCGCCGATCAGCACAGTTGGCCTCGAGGCCCTGATCGCCGATTTCCAGGTGTTCCGTGCGATGCTCGCGCGCATGGCGACCCGCTATGACCCCGCCTTTGTGAGCGAACTGCTCAACATGCCACGTCTGACCGCTGAGATTCGAGCGGATGCCGACCAGCTCGCCGCCTGGACCGAAGACCTTCAAGCGGGCCTCCGTCAGCAGGCGGGTCCAGCGATCGACTACCGTGTCAGACCTGTTACCGGTGATTCGGGTCAGCCGACGGCGGTCTCCGTCATCCGGCTCGTTCACGGGATTCCGGAAACCCGCGAGGTGATGCTCGACTTCTTCGATTCAGCTGACTATCGGCGTATCGCGTCCCTCGCCGAAAAGCTCGATGGACTGATCAAGCCGGGTGCCCGTGTGACGCGCGGCGAGCGCAGTCGGGAGATCGCGTCATTCGGTGAGGCGTTCGACTGGCTGCTTGCCGAGGGCCGTCGGGGCTATCACATCCAACGGTACAAGGGCCTTGGCGAGATGAATCCCGAGCAGCTGTGGGAGACGACGATGGACCCGGACAGCCGCCGGCTGCTTCGGGTGACCATCGAAGACGCGGTCGCCGCTGATCAGATCTTCACGACCCTGATGGGTGAGCACGTCGAGCCGCGCCGGGATTTCATCGAGCGCAATGCCCTCGATGCCGAGAACATCGATATCTGATCGATATCTGATCGATAGCCGAGCCGCCGCACGGGTTGCCGCGGCTCGTTTCAGCTTCCGGGCCCTCGACGCCCGGCCGCGGAGGTGGTCGGCTCGGGTCGAACCGTCGGCGCCGGCAGCGAGTGCAGCGTCGCCCGAATCCACTGTTCGACCTGCGAGTTGATCGCCTCGGCCTTCTGGCCGGCGGTCTCGATGGCGGGCCCGATGACGACATCAATGGTTCCTGCCCGCTTGACGAGCCCTCGACGCGGCCAAAAATGCCCGGCGTTGTGAGCGATCGGAACGATCTCAGTGCCCGTGCTCGTCGCCAACAAGGCACCGCCGATCCCGAACCGCCTGCGGGCATCGGGCGCAACGCGGGTGCCCTCCGGAAAGATCACGACACACTGGCCCTGTCTGAGCCGCTCACCGCCGACCTGGAGTAGCTGTTTCATCGCGCGCCGCCCATCCGCGCGCTTGATCGCGATCGGCTCGAACAGCCTGAGTGCCCAGCCAAAGAACGGTATCCGAAGCAGCTCCTCTTTCATGACCCAGGTCTGGTGCACCGGCAGTATCGTCGCCAGTGCGAGCGTCTCCCAGGCCGACTGGTGATTGCTCACCACGACGACGCCGCGGAGATCGGACAGCGAGCCCTCGCCCCGGATTCGATAGTCGATTCCACAGAGCCACTTCAAGGCTCGGAGCACCGACCGCGCCCAATGCTGACCCATGGCGGTGAGCGTTGGCCGCTGACTGAATGGCGCGAGTAGGAGGATGAGGCTGCCATAGGCGACGACGCTCGCCCAGAGCACGGCCTCGAAGACTAGCGCGCGGAGTCGAGCGCCCATCACATGACTAAGGCTTGTCGAGCAAACTGTCCACTGCCGACGCCAGATCATCGAAGACCGGTACGTGCATCAGATTGGCTGGAAGCGATTGCTCGGTCTGACGCCCTTTCCCGGTGCGGACCAGGATTGGACGCGCTCCTACCTGCAGCGCCGCCTCGAGGTCCCGCGCCGAATCGCCGATAACTGGTGTGCCGCGCAGGGAGCTGCCGGTTCGATAACGGATCTCGTGCAATAGTCCTGAAAGCGGTTTACGGCAGTCACAGTGATCGTCAGGGCCATGCTGGCAGAAGGCGAAGACCTCGACGCGACCGCCGACTGCGCTCAGGCGCTGCCGGATCGTCTGGTGGATCGCGTTCAAGCCCTCGAGATCGATCAACCCGCGCGCCAGGGCGGATTGATTGGTCGCCACCGCGACCATGATACCGGCATTGCTCAACCGCGCGATGGCCTCGAGACTCCCCGAGATCGGCTCCCATTCTGCGATCGACTTGATGTAGTCATCCGAATCCTGATTGATGACCCCATCGCGATCGAGAATCACGAGCTTCATCGGTGCGCCCCTCATCCAGTCGCTCGCGCCGCAACAGAGCGTCCGTTCGTCGTCCGAGCAGACTGGGACCGGAATCCCTGAGGCGCAGGGGCCGCATCGCGGTTGGCACTCCGACTGGCGCGCCGGAGCGTTCTGGCCCGAGCAACCGTCATTCTTGTAGGAGCGACAGGTCCGCTACGTTCAGGAACAGCTGTTCCGTCTGCCGCAGGACCGCGAGCCGATTTCCCCTGATCCGAGGATCATCGGCCATCACCATCACCTCGTCGAAGAATCGATCGAGCGCGTCACGCAGACCGGCAAGCGCGCCGAGTACGGCATCGTAGTCGCGACCTTCCAGCAACGGCTCCAGCCGCTCGATCGTCGCCTCGAGCTGCTCGACCAAGCCTTGCTCGGCACTGTCCTGCAACAGCTCCTGGTCCACCCGGGCGCCGATCGCGTCCGGGGGCGCCTTGCGCAGAATGTTACGGGTCCGCTTATTCGCAGCAGCGAGTGCAGCGGCTTCAGGGCGGTTGCGGAACCGGCCCACGGCCTGGATACGGCGGTCGATATCGAAGGGCTCGCCGATGCCTAATGCCAGCACCGAGGCCACGACGTCGGCCCGAGCACGACGCCCGGGCTCGGCTTCCGCGTAGTAGCGCTTCAGCCGGTCGATGCAGTAATCGAAGGCCTCGTCGATGCAGCCGCTGGCATCCACACTACCCTGATAGCCTTGGGCCGCCTCGCCAAGTAGCTTGCGGAGATCCAGGTCTAAAGGGGTCTCGATCAGGATGCGCAGCACGCCGATCGCGGCCCGACGCAGGCCGTAGGGGTCCTTGACGCCGGTCGGCCGCTCGCCGATCGCGAAGATCCCGAGTAGCGTGTCGACGCGGTCAGCGATCGCGACCGCTCGGGCCACCGGCTGATCGGGCAGCCGATCACCGGCCTGTCTCGGCCAATAATGCTGTTCGATCGCCGCCGCAACGCTCGGCGGTTCGCCCGCGTGCTCGGCATAGTAACGGCCCATGACCCCCTGGAGGCTGCCGAACTCACCGACCATCGCGGTGACCAGGTCGCACTTCGCGAGCCGAGCAGCGCGCCCGGCCTCAGCGACTGGGGCGTCGGTGCGCTCTGCGATCCAAGTAGCCAGCCTGGCGATCCGTTCCGCTTTCTCGCGCAGGGTTCCAAGCCGGTGCTGGAAGACGATCCCCTTGAGCTCGTCGACGCGCTCGCCAAGCGGTATGCGCCGATCCTGCTCCCAGAAGAACTTCGCGTCAGCGAATCGGGGTCGGATCACGCGCTCGTTACCGGCGCGCACCTGATCCGGCTGCGCGCTCTCGATGTTGCTGACGGCGATGAAACAGGGCAACAGGCGGCCGGTGTCATCCAACACCGGGAAGTATTTCTGATTGGCCTGCATCGTCTCGATCAGGACCTCGGGCGGCACCTCGAGGAATCCCGGGTCGAATCGACCCAACAGTGCCTGAGGCCATTCGCAGAGCGCGGTGACCTCATCCAGTACATCGGGATCGATTGCGGCCTGTCCGCCGGCCTCGTCCGCAAGCGCCTCGACCTGCCGACGGATCGATGCGCGGCGTGCCTCGAGCTCGGGCTCGACCCAGGCACGACGCAGCCCCTCCGGGTAGTCATCCGGCGTCTCCAGCGGCAGCGGTTCAGGTGCGTGAAAGCGATGCCCGCGGGTCGTCCGCCCGATCTCGAGCCCGAGGACCCGGCCTGGTATGAGCGCCGATCCGAACAGCCCCAAGACCCAATGCACCGGTCGCACGAACTCGACATCGCTCGCCCCCCAGCGCATCCGCTTCGGGATCGGCAGCTCAGCAAGCGCCCGCTCGACCAATGCCGGCAGCAGCGCCATCGCGCGTTCTCCGCTGACCCGCTGCTCGAACCGAAGCCAGGCGCCCTTCTCGGTCTCTTCCCGACCCAGCGCATCGATCTCGACGCCGCACGACCGTGCGAACCCGAGTGCCGCCTTCGTCGGCTGACCATCGGCATCGAACGCGGCCTGCACCGCTGGTCCGCGGCGAACGCTGGTCTCGTCGGGCTGGACGCTTGCAACGGCTTCGATGAGCACAGCCAGCCGTCGCGGTGTCGCATAGACCCGGGCGGCGCCGTGCTCGAGCCGCGCGTCGTCGAGGCGCGCGAGCAGCCCGTCGCGGAAGGCGAGCGCAAGCCTCTCCAGGGCGGCCGGCGGCAACTCCTCGGTGCCGATCTCGACGAGCAAGTCGGCTCGCTCCCCGCCGTTCATGCTGCCTCCCCTTGCTGAGCCGCAGCAGTCGTCCGCATCGGGAATCCGAGCTCCTCGCGGCTTGCGTAATAGGCCTCCGCGACTGCTCGGGCCAGGGTCCGGACCCTCAGGATAAAGCGTTGGCGCTCGGTGACCGAGATGGCCCCGCGCGCATCGAGCAGATTGAAGGTATGCGAGGCCCTGAGAACCTGCTCGTAGGCCGGCAGCGGAAGGCCGGCCTCGACCAAGGCCTGACTCTGCTGCTCGCAGCTGTCGAATAGACCGAACAGCGTCTCGACATCGGCAAGCTCGAAGTTGTAGGCGGACTGCTCGCGCTCGTTTTGCAGGAACACATCGCCGTAGAGGACTGGACCATTGCCCGATTCGGTCCACAGGAGGTCGTAGACGCTCTCCACGCCCTGCAGGTACATCGCGATGCGCTCGAGCCCATAGGTGATCTCCCCAGTGACCGGACGGCATTCGAGCCCGCCAACCTGCTGGAAGTAGGTGAACTGGGTCACCTCCATGCCGTTCAGCCACACCTCCCAGCCGAGTCCCCAGGCGCCGAGCGTCGGCGATTCCCAGTTATCCTCGACGAAGCGTATATCGTGCACGAGCGGGTCGATCCCCAGCTCACGCAACGAATCCAAGTACAGGTCCTGGATCGCGATCGGCGACGGCTTGAGCACGACCTGATACTGATAATAGTGCTGCAGCCGGTTCGGATTCTCCCCATAGCGGCCGTCGGTCGGCCGCCGCGAGGGCTGCACGTAGGCCGCATTCCAGGGCTCTGGACCGATCGAGCGCAGGAAGGTGCCGGGATGAAAGGTGCCTGCTCCGACCTCCATATCGTAGGGCTGCAAGACAACGCAGCCCCGGCTGCTCCAGTACCGCTCCAAGCGGAAGATGAGCTCTTGAAAACTGAGACGATCATGCGGCGGGTTCGTCAACGCCGACTCCAGCACTGGCTAAAACCCTGCAGTATAGCGATTACTCCCCAGTGGCGACTACTGCTGCTGACCGCTGCCAGCAATTCCCGCCATCCTCGGAGATGGCAGCTGACAAGACACGGAGACCGGCATTGAAGATCTCTGGACGCATGGACGCCTCGCTGCAGAGCAACGCTTTGATGAAGCTGGCTTGTTCTCCCCTCA